>DASUUV010000001.1:0-27452 GCA_036373895.1 Nitrososphaera sp.
TTGACATTAGTGAGCCAACGAATGAAAGGAACTTGGTACAGTTCTGCTCACTTATCATACTGCGGAGGATGTCAACGCCATAGGCAAGATTCCTAGATTCAAAGCCGCCAGAACTTGCCATTTGGGAAAGGATTGATTGAACGTCATACTGTTTTATGTCGTAATCCCTTACTTCACTGCTCAAAAGGTCCCTATTCGCTTTCTTTCCGGTATCTGCCATGCACGCTTTTTCAGTGCATCTATACTAATGAGTCTTTCTTGCCCAGATTATCAGTGTCTTAGGACGAAATTATTGACTATCGAATTAGAATAGCGAAAGGGTGGCGAATATTCGCGGCCTGCTCCGCGTTGCGGCAGATTGTGGAATATTTTTAAGGATTCTAGCATATTCCCCGGTCCTCTGGATGCCTAGCATATGTCTCGTAATTAGCAAGCATCATTAGGAACTATGCATTGAGCAAATCTTATGCTCTAAAATAAGCTGCCTAACTGTCTACGTGTATAAATGCAAATTATCCATTATCTGATATTTTTGCCAATGATTTCTTTCCTTTGGCGGCACTCCAAGGAAATCTTGTGATCTTATCATTATTATATTGCCTTTGTGAATTTCAAAGAATGTAGATGTCGCCACGTACTTTTTGTCATAGCCTAAAAAGATCAGAACGCAACTGAATGGATTTGACATATCTACCTCGCAGTATCGATGATTCTTGTATCTGGATAGCACATCAGTTCTAAACCATAATGGTTTTGATGTATCAGATCCCTGTCTAAGAAACAGAAGTTCCTGTCTAATTTGCACAAGGTCTCTATCTGTCAACCAAGGCAGATCCGCAACATCTTCGTCTTTATTATGTCTGTCCTTACTCAATGAATTAAGAAGTTAATACATCCTTTTTAATTTAGCTAGGAAGAAGAAAAATTAAACAAGAGGCACCGTTGTATCGATGAGCCGCGTATTGGTTATTTGGCCGTCGTTCTCTTGAATTATTAGATCTACTGTGTACTCTAGACCATTTGAAAGAAATGTTACCTGAACATCCCAAGAATCCCTTTTGTGCTCATGGGGGAATGCAAATACGACTCTGATTTTAAAGTCCGCAATATCTGTTCCGTACAAGGCTTGTACGGCTCGCTTGGCCGAATGCTCTATCTCTGCCGTCGTTCTAACAGGATTCATCATCCGTTAAGTAATTATTAATTATATAAACATTGTCATAAATTTCATATTGCCATTTCTCTAATCTCAAAATTTGTAAATTACGTGGCTGTATCCTCGATTGCGGATATCAGATTCGTAGTATACTGATTGTGATATATTGCATAAATAGATCCAAAGGTACTTCTATAATGCACTTATTGTGTGTGCAGGGTGATATACTATATGAACGGTCAACAACTCTTTGGCGAAGGTGTAAGAAGAACTAAGGACAACGAAGCTAGAAGATATAATTTGCTTGCTGCAAAGCTGATTGCAGAATTTGTCAGTAACTGTCTTGGCCCTCGAGGTCTTGAAAAGATGTTTACAGATATTTTAGGCGAAGTTACAATAACAAAAGATGGTGCAACAATATTGCGCAAAATTGACGTTGACCATCCTGCAGCCAAGGTTATCATTGAGGCATCAAACGCTGTCGATAATGAGGTCGGTGATGGTACTACTTCTGTTGTAATACTGGCTGGGGCGCTTACAGAAAAGACAGAAGAATTATTGGATATGGGAATCTCTCCAGCTACAATTGTCGAAGGTTATGCAAAAAGCCTTGAAATTGCCCTTGAAAAATTGTATGATATTTCTCAAACTTGCGATAATAGAGATAGAAATGTCATGTTAAAGCTTGCTACAACCTGCCTTCAATCCAAACTGCTGTCCTACTCGGGTGATCATGTAGCGAAGCTTCTAGTAGATGCGGTATCTATTATTGCTGACTTTTCCAACAACGCTATCGAACCTGATGATATCAAGATTGAGGAAAAACCTGGCAATATTTCAGATACACAATTGGTCAGAGGTATAATCATAGACAAAACAATTGACAGTCACGGTATGCCAAAGATGATAAAGAACGCAAAGATTATACTCATTGACGATGAGCTGGAAGGCAAAAGAACAAGAAGAGAAGCAGAGATTCAAATAACTTCGCCGAATGATATTCAGTCATACAAACACCAGGAAATGCAAATGATAAAGTCTAAAATACAACACATAATGGATTCAGGAGCCAATATCGTGATTTCCAGGAAAGGAATCAACACCTTTGCGCAGCATATCCTGACACGAGCAGGCATCATTTCAGTCCGCAGAGTAAAAGAAAATGATCTGCTGTGGCTTGCAAAGGCTACAGGCGCTTCAATATCTGAAAAACTTTGGCATGCGGATGATATCCACGATCATGAACACAACCACGACCATGATAGTAACCATTATCACCCTGACAGTCATGAGCACGAGGATTCTCAGCATCGCCATGACAAGGATCTCCAGTATTATCACGGAGACATTGACATCAAACTCGGTTATGCAGAACAGGTCTACGAGAAATTTGTGGGAGACGATAGAATGGTCTTTATCGAAGGCTGCAAGAATCCTAAGGCTGCAACGCTTTTGCTAAGGGCCAATTCAAAGGAAACACTAGATGAATGTCATAGATCCGTACTTGATGCGATCAACGTGCTAAAAGACTTCATAACAAAACCAGCAGTAGTTACTGGCGGCGGGTCAACTGAGATGGCAATTGCAAGAAAAGTAAAGGAAAAGGCATCCCAGATGGCCGACAGGAAGCAAATAGTCATTCAAAAGTTTGCAGAAGCACTTGAAGAAATACCTCTCACTATAGCGAGAAATGCTGGCATGAATGTCATCGACACTCTTGCACAGCTACGCTCGAAACATTCTCTATCTAATGGCTCTGCAACCTTTTATGGTGTAGATGCCATAGAAAGGACGGTAAACGTGATGTTTCCCTCCATAATTGAACCTACTATAGTCAAAGAACAGATTATCAAAACAGCAGTAGAGGTTACAAACATGCTTATTCGAGTTGATGACGTGCTTATGGCCAAACCTACCATGTTCACTCATACCCATACCAATGGCACAAAGCATTCACATGCAGGTGGAGACAAAATACATGAACACGACTACTTTGACAGGCTTGGGAAGCAGCAACGCCCAATGCATCACTACTATTAGCAATCAAGAAATAATAGCTGTTCAGTAGTACAAGGCCACAAATTACCACATGCCAATGTTTGGGGGTAACTCCGGCCGTGTATCTTAGAATTTGCTTTTGTAAACGGCAATTTGATAGCATCGATAATTCTTAGCATGCTTGCAGTCGCTCCCGATCTAAGTATTGCATATAGTGCAATATTATGAGAACGGAATCGATGTTTGATAGAACTATGAGCATTGATACGCCTAGACAGCCTATACAAGGCATTATTTTCCTTCGAGGAGCGATTTGTGCCTGCAAGGGTGATGCTGCATATGCTTGTGAGTTTGAGAGTCTGATGAACCATGTTTCGCTGCACTAAATTTTCATGTAAGTGGCTGTGAGAGGCTTACTTGGAACCAGTCTTATAATAAACCAACCCGACATTAAAACCGTGGCGATACATTGGCAAGGTCAAGGAGCAGTATCCTCAATGGAGCTGATGTTTCCTTATATCTTGTGAAAGATTGTGAAGTAGGCGCCAGCAAAAAATAAAATATTTCTAACACCAAGTCCACTCGCTCGCTCGTATTTCTTTAGCACTAACAATTTTTCGCAGCCAATATATAATTAGTTGTGGTAATTGGCTCTTTGAGGGTCAGACGCCTTTTTGGCAGTTTGTCTATGTTTGCTTCAAAAGTAATTTTTCTCAAACTTTCAGGAACCCCAATCATAACCTTATGAGGAGTCAGAATTTTTTGCGCATTCCTCTCAATAAGGCTTATAGTTTTACGAGTGCGCAATTCGCTAACAACATATGCGCAGTAAATTATGAGCGACTCATTAATATTAATTTTCAAGTTCTTGTCAAGCTTTTCCTTGATCATTTCCACTGAGCTGTAAAAAAGTTGCTCATCAGACTTGCGGGCATACGTAAAAATGCGCATAAAAGGAGCAGTGTCTGGTTCTCCTTTTACTGTTGCTTTGATATTTATCATCTATCTTGCGGATACCTTTGACTTTGAACCATAATTTAGTGGTGGTCTCTTTGGGATCTTTGCTTTTGCAGCCTTGCCAAAGTCGTATGTATGTCCTGTACCGCGGTAATACTTGGGTCTTACTGGCTTGCCTTCAGTCATACCTTTCTTTGTTAGGGACAATCCTGCCAGTAGTTCGACAATCAGCCTATTGGCTAGACCTGATGTAATTCCACCATTGTATGAGCTTACATCACTTACGTCGTAGGTTGGCGATACTTCTACGAGATCAAATGCAAACCTGTCTGGATCGAAGGAAGTTGAAAGCAGCCTCATAAGCCTCATACCTTCTCTTGATGTCAGCCCGTTTGGTTCTGGTTCTCCTGTTCCTGGAGCATAGGCTGGATCAAAGGTGTCAATATCCCAGCTTATGTAAACTGCGTCAACGTTGTCATTGGCTCGGTCTGCAGCTTCCTTTGCAATCTTATCAATTCCCAGCTCTTCTACATCCAGCATAGTGAACCATTGAAAGTCCTGATCTGCCATCCATTTGTACAGATCCGGCCCAGGCCAATATCCTCTCGGGCCTATCAGAGTATAATTCTTGCCTTTCAGGCAACCCAACTCCATGATTCTTCTGATGTGGGCTCCATGGTCATACTTGAAGCCACAGAGTCCCTGTGGAGCACAATCAGCATGGCAATCGATGTGGATCATTCCTATATTCTTGTATTTCTTGGCAAATGCACGGACATTTGGAAATGTGATGGAGTGGTCTCCACCAAGCATTACTGGGATTCCATCAATATCTAGAACTTCCTTTACCTTTTCAGTCATTCTCCTATGCGACTCGACAACATCACCGGGCGATACTACTACATCACCATAGTCTACTGTTTTGAAGACTCCAAATGGATCTACGCCAGTCTCAATATTGAAGTGCTCGTATGGGGGGGAAGGCACTGTCGAAGCAGCGCGTATAGCCCTAGGACCGTATCTGGCACCAGGGCGGATTGTTGTTCCAAAGTCGAATGGCTCCCCAACGATGGCTACATCCGGCTTCACTTTTTTCAGCTCTTCATGGCTTCTGAGCCAAGGCAACTTCAGGAACGTGGGAATCCCCACAAAAATGGGTTCGTCATTGCCCCTGTACGAGTCACCATAGAATTCCATTCCCATTACTTTTCACTGGTAATAGAAAATATTAAGTATTTCTTAAATATTGCTAAGTAATTTACGTTGTTTTAATTGTATTCCAAGCGGCTAGTTTGTGCACAATCTTTTGACTTAAGATTAATTCTGGTAAATTACGTTTTTATTACATTATCACTAGAGCCTATAAGCTTTAGAATGTGGGCAATATTGGTAAATCTGTAACTCTTAATGATTGCCGATTTTGTGGTTCGGCTGTCGAACTTTTTTAGCTGGCCTTTCGTTGCACGTGCTTCAGAAGAATACTTTTGACATAATCCGTTGCCTCAAGACCATTTTCGTCTGCCTTTTCCCTAATTCTATCCCATAATTGTTTATCTGGTTTCTTTCTAGGATCGAATACTAGCCTGAACGTTAGTAGGCCTCTTGGCGCTCCTCTCTTCACTCCTGCTCTCGACATCTCCTCCTGAAGCATTCCTGCAGCCGCAGCAATAGTCAGTTTTTCCTGTACACGCTTTGGCTTCCTTGCAATTCGAATTGCTTCGTAAGAGGTAATCTCACCTTTCTCTATTTTTTTTTGTAGCAAGGCGGGAAGTGTAAGAATACTTTGCCATTCGCTGACAGTACTCTTCGGGAGACCATACTTTACGGATACTGCTGTTATACCACCCTTTGTGAAATCAACCAGTTTCTTTACCATCCGAGCTTTCTCGAGTGGCGGCAAATCTTTGCGTATAAGATTCTCAAAGAGTGAAGCGGCTTCTGCTTCGGCTCCCTCTAATTGAGTAATCACTGCAGGGATGTTTGTCTCTCCCTTTGCACTTAACGCAAAATAGCGCCTTCGTCCAATCAATAGCTTATATCTTTGGCTTTCACTGTCAAATCGCACTACTACAGGTTGAAGAAGATCAAATTTTGAAAGGTGGTCCTTTATCAGTTCGTCCTTATCATCTTTACCAAAAGAATCATCCTTTCGCACATTTTCATTGGCAACATCAATCATATTCACTGGAATGTTCTTGATCTTCATCTGGTCAAAATTGGTAATATTTCGTATTTATAATTATCCCTAAGCTCGTGTTTCTGCATTCTAGTTCGACGGTCGAACAAATAACTTGTATTTCATACCGGACTAGTTCTAAGCTATATTTTTACCAAAAATGTCGAACACACATTTGGTTTAGAGGGCTATGATATAGCAACAAGAGTCATCCTCGATTGCTCTCGCACATGCAGTAATGACACCAAGACATCTAAAAGATTAGTAAAGGATAATGTCAGGTAGTTCAATACACGAAGGGAAGGTATAATAGGAAACAATGCAACACCTCGGGTAATTGTGGATGTATTTCTCTTCAGAGAACTGCGTCAGAAAATTTATGGCAAGGTCGATGCCGCATGTTTAGAGAGATAATAGAGAACGTTACCAAAAAAGTGGATATTTCAGGAATGCGATATTCATGCAGCGCCGCGTTAAGACGGGTATAGGTGAAAGGAATTGCCATTCTTCCGCAAATATCTAACAGATCTCGATTCTGTCAAAAATGAGGTTGAGAGAATAATTGCCAAGCAAAAATCAGGCAGTCCGTTTGACCTTTCACCATTCAAAATCATAATAGAGGAATTACTGAATTCAATCTCTGGGTTCAACTCTGATTGGAATAAATTACCAATCGTTTTCAGAATTGCAAGAATAGTAAGAAGTAACTCCACTCTGCAATATGATTTTAGCGGCAATAATGATAACAACAGCGATAGCGTAATTACATATCAAGAAAGCATTCTGCTTCCTGACACCAAGCATGATTTAGAATTGGTAATAAAGATGCTAAACTATATGCGTGAACAGAAAAAGCTCAAACGAGCAAATATGCCCCTCTTTATCCACCCTGATGAGATCCTTATCGCACATAGAGAAGGAAAAATTTCTTTCTCAGGCGGTGACATTCAAACACAGATGGCGATTGTGTTTCAAAAGGGATCGATAATGCATATTGGCTTTGTACATGGAAGAGATTATGTTATACTTAGCAACTAATCATTCTATTTAGAGACTATGTAATGTTTTTCCAACAGTAATGAATATGATCATCTTCTTATTTTGGCTTTATGTTTGTTGTACTTAATATGTTGTTAGGTGACAAAAGATATTCGTAAACGCTCGCTTATAAGACATATTCAGCATACAGGAAAAAAAGATAACAGCTATATTGATCCTTGATGGCTCAAATGTTAATAAAGCAAAAATAAATTGCTCACTACACATCAAAATTGAGGATCTGTAGTGTTTATATTGCAACGCTTATCAGCGCACCACCATAACAGTACAAGATGCGTTACTAACTACTGCATTTGCTACGCTGCCAAGCAAAAGCCGTTTAAACGCTGTAAGACCTCTTGATCCTATGACTATCAAGTCAACACTATTTTTCTTTGCATAGTCTATTATAACTTTGACTTTTGAATCTCCATCTAAAACCTCAGTCTTTAATCTTATCCCCTTCTTCTTTGAAGTTTCTTCAATTTGCCTTAGCCACTTCAAGGCAGCTTCCCTTCTTGCTCTTTTGAAGCCTTCGACAAGACGTACATTTCCGTATTTTGCCTGCAATCCTATCGCGCCACCTTGCTTGACATCTTCCAATATATGCATTACGATGAGCTCAGTATCACTAGCTTCTAACTCTGCCAGATGAGCCGCATATTCGAGCCCTTTCAGCGAAGCATTTGAACCATCAACTGGTACAAGTATCTTCCGGAAAGAGAGAGAGGAAGCAGAGAACAATGGCCTTTTGACGTCAGTCATTATAGTAAATATTTATTCAGCGTATATAAAAAGATGATACTTTGCGACTATAATTCAGTCTATGGCTTACAATAGTCGAATTGGCCAACTTGTGGACAACCATCCATCAACTTTGGATTTCAAAAAAATGCATTGCGCTAGGAGCTGTGTCATATCAAGCAGAAGACATATTTTATTGTAATCGATGGCTTCAACAATTAACTCAAATCTCTCTTTTTGTGAGTCAATCGATCCAAGACAAGCGCAGCAACAATTATCGATATCGCGCCTACGAAGGCTACTATTACATAACTCCAGTGCAAGTATTCAAACGAGATTACAATATATACTGAGACAAGGACGAATGCAGAAGCGAGGACCATCAGAACACTCTCTTGTCCTATTGCATGCCAAACTGCAAAGATGAGTCCAACAAAGGCTGCTAGAATGCCAGTGCTAATCTCAATATTTTTGGATCAACTTTTGTCTGCGCAACAACTTCCAAAACCACACAGCTGGTAAGGACTCATATAAATCCAATTCATATATAATCCTGTTACATATTGTTATGCTATAATCACCAAAACTAGGCATAAACATGGGGCCACGTATTGCGTTCTATAAATTTTCCTTTCTTGAGGAATGTCTAAAGTAAATTACGCATTGTTTTTAGTAGTGAAATCCGTAGTTTACATTTTTTTCCTTAAACCTTATATGATTTCCAAACACCTTTTCAGCATCATGAGGAATAACCTACGGGACATATCAAGAATTGAACAAACAACTGTACTCAAAACTGCGTTCCTCAGTTATTACATATCAATGTACAATGCAGTAAATAAAGAGATTGGATATGAAGACACGTCTGTCACAGTTGATGAGATCTATGACTTTATACAAGACTTAAAGCATGAGGGGGAGAAACAGATTCCTAATATCAGCAAAGAAGATATCAGTTTTTGCTTCCACGTTCTCCGGACATGTGGAATATGTAAGCCTTAAGTTCGACAGTCGAATCTTTGTACGAGTAAATTTTATATATTTACTAAATATATAGGATTGAGGAATGGCTGTACTGGACGGGTATGGAATAGCTATAATTGCTTTCTTGGCCCTGTCGGTCATAGTAGGAATCCTCAGTGGAAAACTAGTGAAGAAAAGCAGCAGAAGACTCATGGTAGCCGGAAAGAGCTTGCCGCTTATGTTTGTGGGAACCATGCTTGCAGCTCAGGCCATTGACGGCAATTCATCGCTTGGCAACGTCGCGCTCGTTTATCAATTCGGTTTTTGGGCTGGCGCTGCGATCCCTATTGGTCTTGGCGGCTGCCTTCTCCTAACGGGGCTTTTTTACGGCAAGAAGCTGAACAAGATGGCAATGCTTACCCTTCCAGACTTTTACTTCCGCCGCTTCGGCAATGGCGCGGAGGGCATATCCGGCATCTTAATGATTATAAGCTTCACTGTTCTGGTGGCCGGTAACTTTGCAGCAAGTGGCTTTATACTTCAGACCGTTTTCGGAATAGACTTTTTCTGGGGTATGATCATAGCGGCAGTGTTAGTGCTAGTATACACATTTGCCGGTGGACTCTTCGCGTCTGCCTATACTAACATTTTCCAAGTCTATCTGGCCATAGGCGCGTTCTGGGCCGCGTTCATCTTCGTTGCAGCCGGCTACACCGGAGTCGACTTTGGTGAAGTGCTCTCTGCTACGCCTCCCGAATACCTTGACCTCTCAGGCCTGTACGATGTAGCCAATGGAGCGCTGATCAACTGGGCAGGCATAATGGCTCTTGCCGTTGGTGATATCGTCGCACTTGACTTTATGGAGCGCGTCTTTGCAGCAAGGGATCCCAAGACTGCGCAAAGAGGCGCGTTCATGGGCGCGGGTCTGACCTTTCTTACCGTCATACCTACAAGCATGATCGGCATATTTGTGCTGTTCATGCTGCCGACGCTTGAAGACCCGTTCTTGACCTACCCAACATTTGCACTCAACCACGTTCCCTTCGGCATAGGCGCCGCTCTACTCATGGGCGTACTCGGCGCCTCAATGTCCACAGCAAGCGGTGGCCTTCTTGCGGTCTCTTCAGTTATGTCGAGGAATATCATTCAGAGGGACATACTGAGGAGGATATTAAAGCGCCCGGGTTTGAATGATCGCAAACTGCTCATTACGACGCGTATATTTATGGTGCCCATGATGGCTGGAGCATTAATTCTCGGATACTTGATTCCTCAGCCCGGCATCTATCTAATACTTGCTTTTGACATTGTCTTTGCGGGCGCTTGGGGACCGCTGACGTTTGGTCTGTTCTGGAAGAAAGCCAACATGCCGGCCGCATTAACATCCTTGATAGTCGGGTCCGCGCTCAGACTGCTCATGTTCTTCATCATACCTGAGGAATGGGCAGGGCTTGACACTATGATACCGCCTGCAATATCGGTTCCTCTGTTCATTGCAGTGGCGCTTGCAACACAGAAGAGGTATCCGGGAGAGAAGAGACATGGCGTTGTCGACTATGTGCCGCCTGAGGAGGATATCATAAATGGAGAGGACCTGAAGGGGTACATCGAGCCAGCCATCAAGTAGCCTCCCATACCTTTTCTTAATTAAAAGGTTAATTATCTAAGGAGGCACTTCAACTTCCTGTGCCGAGTCAAGGATACGCCACTATTGGCCTCAAACCGGCGATACTTGCCAAGTTGCAAAAGGATACTGATGAGTTTTATCCGGGCATGTTCCTTCCAAGCGCTCTAATAATAATAATGAATGAAATAAAACGCGGCTACTATTCTGTACAAATGCATAGCATCAACGCGGATTTTTCCGGCCTGTATACATCGCTGACTATGAGATCTGATGTCAAGTCCTGGCTTGAAGAAAATTATGAAAAACTAAAGGACGAGTACGATAGAAAGTATAAGACGAATAGCTTTACCCAGTTTGCAGGTATCTTTATGCTCAATATGTTTGAATCAAAAGCTGCTGCGCAGAACAATGTCATAAGACTAAAGGAGGCTGATTTTCGTTGGCTTGTTGAAGAATATGGAAAGAGGAAACAGGAATACAAGGCAAAACAAGGCATTTATACTTTTGAACAATTTGCAGATGTATTTCTAAAGGAGTTGCTAGACAAAGTGAATGCCGCAAAAAAAATCCTGACTATCTAGCAGCGCTACATATCTGTATTTTACTGATTCTGTAGTCAGCATCAATATAATATTAATTATGAACGAATTAGTCTTCTTTGAAGGAAATTGTATTACTTATAATACATTCCATAATAATTTGATATCATAAATTTTGCATTTTTTTATATTATCATAAAGTATGGATTTATAAATTCAAAGGCCGTGATCCATAACATGTTGATGGAAGCAATAACAATAAGCTCAATCGTGGGAGCTAGCGCTTTTGCTGTCTGGTTTGCAAAGGCTAGGTTCCAGCCAGAGATCGAAAGGAGTCTGACCAGGATCGAAGCTGCAGCACCAGAGAAAGAAACGGTAGTTGCAGATCACAGACCAAGCAACAAGACCAACTAAAAGTCAATAAATCAACGCTTTTTGAATTTTTTAAAGAATAAATCTGCTGCCTGCATGATTTTTCTTGTTTGATGCTGGAGGACAGAATAGTTTCGCTTTTGGCAAAATCTCCTGCCGACCAGTATTCGCTTTATAGGCAGATAGGTGGCACCAGCATGTCACAGCTATTAAAAGTAATGTCGGCTCTTCAGCAGCGCAAGATAATTCGCGTGGCCGAGTATCGCAAGAGCGACAGAACTGGTCTAGAGGTTCCTATCTATTCCCTGTCAGAAAGCAGCGCGGCTAACACCAACAATAGTAGCAATAACAGCAGTGTCAGGAGGCTAGATATTCATAACCTGTTAGTAGGCATTACATCTGAAAGACTTGTAGAATATGAATTTGTTGCTAGAAACCTTATGTCGCCTAAAAAGCATGCAGCTATACTTGATATTGGTTCTGGCAGTTCCATACTTGCGAAAGCGATAGGTGAATTTGGAAAAGGAAAATGGCAAGTATTTAGAATCGACATTGCAGAATCACATTGCGACTTAAGGATGGACGCAAGGATGACTGGGTTTCGCAATGAAGTGTTTAGTCAAGTGATTTGTATAAGCACAATCGAGCATATTGGCAGGAAAATCGATGGCAACGGCTACGATGACGACGATGATGACATCAAGACAGTCAAAGAGATCTTACGTATATTGAAAAAGGGAGGTAGCGCTATAATCACTGTCCCTTACGGCAAGATCAAGAAACTTGATCACAGGGTCTACGACAGACTTGCACTTTCTAGGCTTCTTGCTGTTGATAATAGATTTTCAGTAACAGCAAAAAAGGAATACTACTGTTACAATGCAGGTAAATGGAAAAGGTGCAGCCAAGGCGCTGCAGACAGAATGATAGCAGATGATCTGCAGGCTCCTTTACACTTTCATAGCATGACATGCGCCTGTATACTGCTAAGAAAGCACTGAATTTTTAAAAGCAAGGATAATTTTACAAAAAGGGTGGTTGACAGCAGACATTCATTTATTGGAAAGAAAATCGACCCTCCAGCTATTTATGCCAACTTGACTATTCCTCAACTTATCGAGTTTTATAGCTCTACTGGCTATAATGCGCGACGGCTGGCTGAAGCTGCAGAAATGCTGCAAGACATGATAAATACCGACTCAACAGTTTGTCTTACACTGGCTGGCGCAATGACTCCAATTGGTCTTGGTGTAACAATATCAGAAATGATAGAGGCCGGCTTTATCGATTGGATAGTGTCAACTGGCGCCAATGTTTATCATGACCTCCATTTTGCTTATAACCTACCAGTGCGTCAGGGTCATTTTGATGTCAATGACGATATACTCTATGCAAGGCAAATAGTGAGGATCTATGATGTTTACATAAAAGAGGCAGGTACACTTCAGGCGCAGGATGTCATTTTGCAAAAGGAGATCAGAAGGGGTAGTAGTAGACAGATCATACCCCAAAACTGCTCCACAGCTGACATCGCTTATGCGCTTGGAAAGGCGGCCAATGAAAATGCAAAATATCCTGAGAAGTCATTTCTAGTCAAGGCATATGAGCACGGAGTCCCTGTTTATATGCCAGCTATAGGCGACTCGTCAATAGGGCTTAATATGCTTCCACTCTTGCTGGAAGGTAAAGGCATTTTACCTAATGTGATACTTGATGTAGCCGAGTCTGCTGCAATATTTTGGAAGAGCAAGCGGTCTGGCGGCTTGGAGCTTGGTGGCGGCGTTCCAAAGAACTTTTTTCAGCAAACCGGGCCAGCACTTTATCAGATATTGAAGATAAAAGAAGGGGGACAGGACTATCTCATTCAGTTGACAGATGCCCGTGCAGACACAGGAGGCCTATCTGGTGCCACCCTACAGGAGGGTAAAAGCTGGGGCAAGATCAGGACCTCCCATAAAGGAAATGTAGTTGTGTACGGTGATTCATCGGTATATTTTCCAATACTCTGCTCATATGTTATGTCAGTATGCAAACATAGGAAACACAAACAGATCTACGATAAAAAAAATAGCTGGGTAGAAGAAATGAAAAAGATCTATTTTAAAAAAAAAGGAAGAAATGATCAGATATAGCTTTCAGACTTGGTTACCCACCTTCCGGCTTTCCTATTCATTTCTATTTGGCCAACGTGGTCTCCATTGGAATAGACCTTGCCGTATTCTGATGAAGCTCCAAACATTGCAGAAAGTAGGTCTTGCTTTTCATGGTAGCCGGATTCGATCACCTTGGCACGCAGCTGTTTGCTTGCTTTCTTGATAATATTACGGGCAGCAGACCAGTCGCCGCTCCATGTTATCAATTCAAAACTGCCGAACTTGACAGTCTGCATTGAATAGCCTGCTAGCTTAGCTTCAAACTTGTAGTTGTTCTTGTTTGCGTAGGCGTTCATCCATTTGATTGCATCTTGCACCTTACGATGCTCTACTGCAAAGCTGTCCGCTCCAGCCAACTACTGCTCTCTCTCTTTTGTCGCTTTTGGCATGTTTAGCATAAAAAGATTCTAGTCAGGCCACACCTCTGATGATGCATGTATATATCATAATGGTAAGACAAGGATATTTTTTGAATCAAAAGTACTGGCCTTCAAAAATTGTACTGCGGCCATTGTATGATAAGAGGCAAGCAAAGGCGCCACTACCACTACCACCTTGATCAAGCTACGCCCAATTGAAAGCCGCAACAACACAATGCAATTAGAAAAACTGCAAAAAATATCAAAACATCCATGGGGTACTGGTGGTGGAAACACGGGTAATAATATTAATAATAACCACTTTATTTAGTATCAGGTGACATATATCTAATATGGATCAAGGAGAGCCGGGCATAGACTATGATGATCCCAACCTCAATCCGCTTGTATGCGACATCTGCAGCAAGTCATTTGATAGCTTAGACAAGCTGGGAGAGCACCAAAAGCAAGAGCACGACATGTAAAAATACAAGTGCTTGGCAAGATTGGCGATGCGTACTTTTGTCGCAGTGGAGGTTTCAAGCAACGCAATAGCTAAGCTGCAAAAGGAAATACTGTCTACAACAGGATGGAATGCTAGGGATGTCAAACCTGTCGAGCCTCACAATTTTCATTTTACAATAATTTTTCTTGGGGAAATAAGTGATCATGATGTTGACAGAATTAAAGAAATTTTGTCAGGATTTCAATTTGAACCATTTACAATCACCTACACCGGAATTGGAGCTTTTCCCAAGCCTGCACATGCCCGGGTAGTCTGGGTAGGTGTTGACTCAGAGGGCGCTCAAAAATTAACTGGCCTTGCAAATGATGTTGTAGCAAAGATGTCCGAGCTGGGCTTTAAGGCGGACAAGCCTTTTTCAGCCCACCTGACATTACTTAGGAGCAAGGAGAGACAGGTCAGCGCAAGCTACATCTCTTCAAAATATCAGAGGCAAACATTTGGATCTGACTGGATAGATAAAGTGCATCTCAAGAAAAGCGAGCTTACGCCATCAGGCCCCAAATACTCGAATGTTTATACTGTAGAAGCTAAAAAATGAATCACACACAGCATATGTCAGATCCTAGCACCTTAATCTCCAAAGTACTGCCTCTTTGTGAACCTACTCATAGCCAAGAGGCTAGGATTGCTACAGTAGCACAAGAGGCAAAGGCACAAGTAGATAACTATGTTGCACGGCTGGATGACGTTGTTGATGTCGTATTTGGTGGCTCTTTTGCCAAGGGCACTTGGCTTCCAGATCACGCTGACATTGACATTTTCGTAAAGATCAAGCCATCAGTTGGGATTGAGAAATTCGAGGAGATGGGCAGGCAGATTGGAAGCAAGGCACTCAAAAACTACGGGCCCAAGCTTCGATATTCAGATCATCCTTATGTCGAAGTATTTGTCAAGAAGGTCAGAGTTAATGTCGTTCCCTGCTATGATGTCGAGCAGGGCAAGTGGCAGAGCGCAGCGGATAGGTCACCTTTCCATACGCAATACATCAGCAGCCACTTTGATAACGAAAAAAGGAGGCATGCCAGGCTCTTGAAAAAGTTCTTCAAATCAGTAGGCATTTATGGCGCAGAGATTTCCACAGAAGGCTTTAGCGGCTATGTTTCAGAAGTGTTGGTGCTCAAGTACTCCTCATTTGAGAATGTCTTGCGCTCAGCTGCTGACTGGCAAGAGAGGCAGATAATAGCGGTTTGTGATTATGATTCAGATTTTGTCAAAGCATTCAACAGCCCACTGATAATTATCGACCCAGTGGACAGCAGGAGAAACCTTGGTACTGCGATCTCGCCAGAAAGTGTGGCCAAGTTCATGCTATCTGCTAGGGCATTTCTTGAGAAGCCGTCACTTGAGTTCTTCAGAGAAGGTAATAAAAAATATCGCGCCCATGGCTCAAGCAAGAAGCTGCTACTTCCAAACGTGCTTGTAGTAGAATTTTCACATCAAAAGAAAAGTCCAGATATTATCTGGGGTCAGATGAAGCGAAGCATAAACGCAATAGCAAAGCAATTGGAACTGGCACATTTTGAAGTACTGCGGATCTCATGTGTCACAGACGAAAGAAACTCTGCTGCCCTTGCGTTCCTGCTTGAATCAATAACCTTGCCGGCATACACCAAAAAGAAAGGGCCTGAAATTTTCAGAAGTAAGGACACGGCTAGCTTCCTTTCAAACAGGAAAAGAAGCAGGCCACTTGCGATCTGGGTTGACAGGGAAATGAGAATCGCAATGGTTATAGAGCGCAGGGCTACCGATGCAAGAAAGTTCGTCAAATCACTTCTGCTCAATCATCGTGAAAACAGTGGTATTTCAAAAGAACTAATTGTAAACAAGCTCCAAATTTATAGCGGAAGCGACAGGAAGGTAATAAAGGGGCTGGCAAAGGAGGCCATTTGTGATGTTGTCTCAACAGAACGTCTCATTTTTAGATGAGGAGCTAGACATAAGGTCGCCTAGGCTCATTCCTGTTATATCGTATCCTCACTTTTCAGAATGTGAATACAAAGATCGAATTATCGAAATGGAGTCACTTGGAATAACATCAATTAATTTGGGCGGAAAAACAATAGTAAATGGCACTCATATAGCCGGCAAGGGCTGTGTAGGGATTGTAGTGAAGGCAAAAGCAGGGAGCAAAGTTTGTGCACTCAAGATAAGAAGGACAGACGCAGACAGAAAGACGATGGACAACGAAGCACGCTTTCACAAAATGGCAAACAGCGCATGCATAGGCCCAAACCTTGAAGGGCACACAAAGAATCTGATTGCAATGGAGTTTGTCACTGGTCAGAGCATAATTGACTGGGTAGTAGGCAACAAAGCTACAAAGAGCAAAATGTGCACACTAGCAGCGGCTATTCTTGAGCAATGCTTCAGCCTTGACGTAGCGGGCCTTGACCATGGCGAGCTCAGCAGGCTTACACGACACGTCATTGTTTCGGATAGACCATATATAATTGACTTTGAAAGTGCAAGCATCAGAAGAAAAACATGCAATGTAACTGCCGCCGCACAGTCGATATTGCTCTATGGCATAGTTGCAAATAAAGTGAAGAAGATCTTGGGTAATACGGACAGAGAAAAAGTAATCGAAGCGCTCAGAACTTACAAGCATTTCCACACAAGAGCTAATTTTGACGCAGTTCTTGACTCACTGCTTATATAGTATTTGATTTAAAATGGGCGTATAACCCTCTCTGTCTTTAGAAACGAAGTATCTTAAGAGAGAGATATAGTAGAACTGCTTGAGCAGTTTTTGCTAATGCAGACAGGCGCATTGCAAAGATAATGAGGTTAGTTGTCAAATACCAATCAACTATAGATATAGATCAGCTTTTGTCAACTAGGCCTGCTTATCCTTCAAGAGGCAGAACATAATACGGCGCAGTAATTTGAGAATTTTTTCGCTCTGCTAACCTTATTGATAGCGGCAACTAGGCCAAGAACCCTATGACACGCTACTAAGAACAACAGTGCTCTCTCCTGCTTACTGACAAGCAAGGCTATTTCCTTTTCTTGGCCGCCGCTGCCGCAAGTAGGTCTTTTGTATTCTTTGGTAATACATGTTTGTCTTGCTTATTCTACTACATTATCTAGGCAGGAACAGCATTTATCAACTTCATGACCTAATGAATAGAAAAACGGCAGAAAGACAAAGATATACGATTCTTATATTTGTATATTTATATATCTGTTCATTTTTTAGTTTATAAAATCGACTAGTGTTGCCACTGTAGCAGTTACCGATAGACTGCTCTATATATATGTCCAGACTGGGCAAGAGATCATCGGTAATGCATAATTGTATACAGTGACTTTTCACCAGTAGAGCCTCTGCCGACTATGCTATGGATAAGTGACAAAACCATCCTTGCCTACTTCATTATTGTTGCTATCGATACTCTCAGCGGCTTCTTGGTTCGAAGGTTGCAAT
Organism: Nitrososphaera sp.; assembly: GCA_036373895.1. Lineage (GTDB taxonomy): Archaea > Thermoproteota > Nitrososphaeria > Nitrososphaerales > Nitrososphaeraceae > Nitrososphaera. The sequence continues at coordinate 18,036 of DASUUV010000001.1, forward strand.
TTTTTCTTTGTAGTCCATTACGGCAGACTTGTAAGCTCTGAAAGCGGTATCCAAGAAGTTCCCATTAGTAAAAGCAACATTGTCATAGTTAACGTCAAAGTTTTGTCTCTTCTGCATAGAAAAGATATGGAGAACTTTTGTGTGTATATATTATTCTTGATAATTTACACGTACATTAATTACGCTATAGCTAAACCTGCAGAGCATCGTCGATATATATACCCACAGAATCCCAAGAACGCTGTTTGACTCTTTCTGATAGCCCTAGTGCTTAAAGACGCCCGGTATCATGCATAACATTGCATACACAGACGTCCCCTGCAGTCTCTACTGTCAGCATAGCCATATCTATCTATATGAAAAAATCAGTAGGCTAGTTCAAATGGAGAAGACAAGTCGTTTACTTGATCTCCGCGATGATCATCTTCACAGTGTTGACATCAAGATCAAGCTGATCTGCTATCAGGTCTTCTGAAATCCCAGATTCGTGAAGATTCCGCAGCACCTCTTTTTTTTCCTGATTCACAATATTGCCGGGCGGATAAAGTGAGAGTTCATTTTCTACAGATATAATATATTTTAATATCTTTTCACACATGTCATCGACCTTTGCTGCAGCCTCCGCAGATATCACAAGCAAGTGATCCTTGACTGGAAAATTGATTAGGTTAACCTTGTCGTACATGTATGCAACTGTCTTGAGCTTGCCAAGTTCTGGTGTGAACATCTTCCTCAGGTCTACAATGTATGCAGACTGGGTGTAACTGATCTCAGAATTTCTGCCCTTTAGATGCTCTTCAATGCCTTCCCTCTGGCTTCCTGCATATAGGTGGCCGGATTTTTCCATTACCCCTGCAAATCTTATCAAAGGATCCAATGCCAATACAGCTCTTGAAAACTGCTCTGCTTTCATGTTTTGTATGCTGTAAAAATAAACAACAGAATATAGTCTTTACGCGTAGTTTTTCATAAGAAGGAAACAAGAAGAGGGGGTTCTCTCAGGAAGACTTTTGCTGACGGAGAACCTTGATCCTGCCCCGCCCTGTCTTCCTTGGAGCTATAATGCCCACCTTGCGTCCCGGCGGAGCTGTCCTCCCAACTGACGACTGCCGGCCGACGTGCTGATGCCTACCACCTCCATGCGGGTGGTAGACTGCAGCCTGGGCAATGCCTCTTACCGTTGGGTACAGCCTGCCATGGGCTTGCATATACTTTGCACGGGTTCCTGCCTTCAAGAATGGCTTTTCCTTATGCCCTCCGCCTGCAATCGCTCCAACCATTGCTCTACACTTTTGGTTGAGAATTAGGAACTTACCAGACGGAAATTTAATGGTCACACCTTCTGGGCTATGAGCAAATACCACTGCTGATGAGCCGGCGGCCTTTATCAGCTTGCCCCCATCGCCGGTGTTCTTTTCAATATTGCACACTACAGTTCCATCTGGAACCGACTCGAGCGCAAGGATATTGCCTGCCCTTGCGGCTGTGCTGGTGCCAACTTCGATTGTGTTACCAACCATTGTGCCCTCGGGTGCTGGGACTAAAGAATATCTTCCATTGTCAAACTGTATTTTTGCAAGGGGAGCATCGCGCCCCCTCTCGTGAACAATGTCAACTACTCTACCGGTATGATGCTCTTCTAGCTTGAAATTTGGGTACTTGGCTGGCGCAATCTTTCCGACAATGATTGCTCGAAATTGTTTGCCTCCTCGACCCCTTCGGCGAACTAATGTTCTCTTTCCCATTGCAGTGAACAAGCCAGCGAATAGGTGATTTTAATCTTATGCTATTTTTTGCCGCTTTCGCTTCTGAGGAAAGGACTGGTCTAGTCCCTGCCTTGTACATGTATTTTGCTGACAGGTCTAGATTCGGGATTTTAAGCTTCTATGATTGTCATTAGAAATCAGTCACATCAATCTACAGTAATCGCCTAATAATCTCTCCCAATGGGAACGTCACCGTGACAGCATCGAGAGCCAGAGCGCCTGTCTGATGTCAGTGTCAACATCTTCAATGCAGTTTTGCATGTGAGACGGTGGTCCTGTCAACATATTTTGCAACATCCTGCAATTTATCGGAGAAAGGTCAACTATTAGCATATGAGTAAAGAGTCAGCAATCTTGATTCCTGCGTACATTTTGCCTTGTGTTGCCCTCATGTATGACACGTTGAAAAGATCCTTTTGCTCCAAAAGCATCCATTTTGTCAAAAAATCACATATTATTGATTATGGGGGATTTTGAGTTTTGAGTTTATGAGCGGGCAGTTTTTCAATAGAGAATCTTCTTAGAATCAGGGTTGTTCAGCTTATTTCTTCTTTTTACAACTATGATGATGTAGGAACAGCATGTCGTGTTAAAGTAGGCCTGTGATAAGGTGGCTGCCGTATATTGCCGCTCATCCAGAGAATCGCTGCTAATATCTCCCACATCCACAGAAATATATATGATTTAGATTATGCATCTTATATAGACTAATGAAGAAATCTAGAGTGGCGGCTGTCAACTCCAAATCTGCCTCCCCAAAGCCCAACCCAAGATGGGGTAGAGAAGAGGAAACAGAGATATTTGCTAAAAATGTCAGACTATTTAGGCAAGGCAAGATTTCAGATGATGACTTTCGGCGTTTCAGACTGCAGCATGGGGCCTACGGATCGCGTCTTCGCATGGACTACAGCATGGTCAGGATAAAAGTGCCGGGTGGCGAAATAACCCCTGAGCAGCTTGAGAAGGTCGCAAGCCTCTCCGAGGCATTTTCAATAGGCTCTGCTCATGTTTCGACCCGCCAGAACATTCAGCTCCACTGGGTTCAGCTCGAAGATGTAAGCGAAGTCATGAGAGGTCTAGTCGAAGTCGGCCTCACAACCAGAGAGGCATGTGGAAACACTGTCAGAAATGTCATGTGCAGCCATTTTGCTGGCGTGTGCCCGAGCGAAGCATTTGACGCTACTCCATATGCTAAAGCGATTGCAAGGTTCTTATTGCGCAACCCAATGTGCCAGAACCTTCCGCGCAAGTTCAAGATTAACTTCTCATGCTGCGATAGCCATGGTCTGGTCAGGGTGGCCGATATTGGACTTGTGCCTACAGTCAAAAAATTGTCATCATCGTCATCGACGACGACAACAACAACTGAAAATAGTGGCGAAACGATTAGAGGATTTAAGATTTATCTTGGCGGCGGACTGGGAGCTGCCTCTTTTATAGGGCATTTGCTTGAAGACTTTACATCGGAAGACAGGCTCCTTGCAACATGCATGGCAACAATCAGGTTGTTTGATAGACATGGCAATCGTGAAAACATGGCAAGAAACAGAATGCGCTATCTTGTACATGAGATGGGCTGGGAAAGATTCCAAAAGATGGTCCTCAAGGAGCGCTCGATAGTGGAAATGACAACTTCGTATTCGACAGAGCAACTCTTTGATGTGAAATCTCATGAGGATACAAGGCAGCTGCCAAAGGCGTTAGGTAGGATGGCAACGATGACAAAATTGCCAATGCTAAATGTGAAGGTTACAAAGGATAGCCCGGGATTTGAGCGATGGCTCCATACCAATGCCGTTCCGCAAAAGCAGGAAGGATACTTTACAGCGTTTATTACTCTAGGAGCTGGAGACATTACAGCAAGCCAGCTGAGGATACTTGCTTCGGCTATCCGCGACTATTCTGCAGAAGGCATTGCTCGGAACACGCCCCAGCAGAACTTTGCATTGCGCTATGTGCGGGAAACCGATCTTCCAAACCTTTATGAAAAGCTTGCGTCTGCCGGCCTTGCCAACCCCGGTGCCCTGACAATTGCTTCTGCCGTTGGTTGCTCTGGAACCACATCGTGTAACCTTGCAATCACTAATTCGCACAGACTTGCAAAGGAAGTTCAGCGCAAGTTCCTAGAGCTAGGGCTTGATATCGATTATTCGTTGCGAGATGCAACCATCAAAATAAGCGGCTGCCCCAACTCTTGCGGCCAGCACGAAATTGCAACTATTGGATTCTTTGGCGGCGCGACGAGGATGAACAACACAATGACGCCAACTTACACCATGTTGTTTGGAGGCAGCGCAGGCGAGACTGGCGAGCTTGGGAGGGCTGTAATGCGAGTGCCAGCAAAGAGGGTGATTGACACAACGTTGAAGATAATTGAGCTGTACAAGAATGAAAGAGCAGCGGCAGCTACTGCTGGTGGTAATGGTGATGATCATCATCATGAAACGTTGCACCAGTGGATTATCCGCTTGATAAAAGGCCAGGGGTCTGGAAGCATCAAGAACCTCGAAGACATGAAAGCAGCCCTTGCACAGGTGATACAGCTGCCTTCTTCTCCTCAGCAGGATCCCGATGCCTATCGAGATTATGGCAGTGACTCACACTTTACTGCCAAGACTGCGAGAGGAGAATGCGCAGCTTGACGACGACAACAACATCAGCGGCAACTGCAAGAAAGAAAAAAGAAGCCAAAGTCTCGGATGAAGATTTCAAGCTTCCAGTAGTATGCGATGCCGATACCCTGAGGTCGCTCATACGCAGAAAAAAATCAGTGCGCGTAGTCGATGTACGCAAGGCAGAAGAGTACCAAAGAGAGCACATACCTACTGCAGTTTCATTGCCTCTTGCACGTGTTCTTGAAAATGATCAACCAGAGAAAATAGTGGCCTTTTTGGAGGAGCTTGGTATATCTGACAGTACTCCCGTCGTAGTATATGACGATACATTTGGCGCGCTTGCCGCTAGGGTAGCTTGGACATTTCAATATGTTGGCCATGACAACACTGCACTGCTAGAGATGACATTTAAGCAATGGAAGGAGCTTGGTCTTGAAACTGAAAAGCAACAGCGCACTTTTCCAAGGGCGAGGCATTCGCTCAGCATCAAAAAGGACATCTATGTCGATGCTTCATATGTTGAGGCAGCCGCCAACAAGTCTAAGCCCAGCACACTGCTTGTCGATTCAAGGGAACGGCTGAACTACCTAACAGAGCATATACCTGGCGCAAGAAACATACCTTACACCATGGTGGGGTCAGAGGACAGCATACTGCGCAAGGCTGAAGAGCTAAAGCGGCTGATTGAAAACCGCGGCATAACAAATGACGCTGAGATAATCACGTACTGCGGAAGCGTTGGAACGCTTTCAGGCTTAACCTACTATGCACTTAAGCTGGCAGGGTTCAAAAACGTCAAGTTATACCCAAAGTCATTTAAAGAGTGGAAGGCCTTGGGCAAGCCAAAGGAAGAGTTCAAAGACGCCACCTACTGGGACCTCTCTGCAGAATGACAATGTCGTCGTAATATGTCTAATAATAAAAGGCTCATAGTCTGTCTCACAGGGATGCCAGGTGCAGGTAAGTCCTCAGTCGCATCTTTTCTTAAGGAAAAATGCTTTGAGGTTGTGACCATGGGCGATGTCGTAAGGGAAGAGGCAAAGAGGCAGGGCCTCGAGCCCACCGACGTCAACCTCGGCAAGATGATGCTCAAACTAAGGCAGGATTTAGGGCCAGGAGCTGTGGGTCACATTGTGCTACAAAAACTGGCAAGAGATGGCAGCTCCAGCAATGTGGTGATAGATGGCATACGCAGTATAGCCGAAGTTGAAGTTCTAAAGAAGGTAGGACACGTAAGACTTCTTGCAATCCATGCATCGCAGGACACTCGTTTTATGCACCTCAAGAAAAGAGGCAGAGCAGACGCACCTTCAAACGGCAACGAATTTGCCGGAAGGGACAAGCGTGAACTGTCAGTCGGGGTTAGCGAAGCAATTGCGCTTGCAAATGAGATGATATCCAACAACGATCTGACACTAGAGCAGCTAAAGCTGCGTGCCTATGATATTGTCAAAGAATGGCTTGAGGAAATATATAGAGGAGTAGAAAAGGCTTGAGAAAGCCCAATATTACATCGCAAATAGACCTCAAGGTCGAGGCGAGCGTTAACCCGTCAGAGCGCACACAAAAAGTCATTGACGCCATTGCAAATCTATTCGCCAGATGTTCACCAGAGCTGTCTTATAAAAGCAGAGTTGTGGGCAGAGCAGTTGGAAGCGATTCTCTTGGCATGCTGTACGAGCAGGTGCGCTCAAGGTCTGCAATGGGTGTGCTAAGAAGGATGCTCCTGGACAATCGAGCAGGCGATAGCACATGGTTTTTGCTAAACAAGCAGGCTGCCACATCCGGCATTGCAGCAGTGATAGAGGACGAGCAGGAATCGCCACTTGGACCAATCAGGGTTACGATAAGCTGCGAAGAACTAGATGCCCTAATCGACTGGCTGGTTCCTGAGCAATAGCCATTGCACGAGGAAAGCTTCTTTTACCCCCGTCAGTATAGGGCTCCATGGCAACAGAGGCATATTGCGTCAAATGTAAAGCCAAAAGGACAATGAAGGATGAGAAAAAAGTGACAATGAAAAACGGCAAGCCAGCCACGCAAGGCATATGCACGGTCTGCGGGACGAAGATGTTTAAGATAGGAGGCAAATGACGTTTTTCCTTTTTTTCATTTTTTGTTTTTTTCCTACGAACCAAAACATCAAGGCATAATATACCTCTGTATCTGTAATAATCGTGTACCTGTTCGATGATAAAGATAAGGAGCCTGGTCAAAAAGTATGGCAATCACATTGCAGTAGATAACCTTACACTTGACATTAATGAGAATGAAGTTTTTGGGCTGCTGGGCTCAAATGGCGCCGGCAAGACAACGACTATACATATGCTTGCTACACTGCTCAAGCCATCTTCTGGCAGCGCTACTGTGAATGGCTATGATATTGTCTGCCAGCCAGCGAAGGTACGCTCAAGTATTGGAATTGTATTTCAGGCTCCAAGCAGCGATGATATGCTCACTGGCTACGAAAACTTGCAACTGCATTCCATGCTGTACAGTATCCCGCGCCACACAAGGAAGCAAAGGATAGACGAAGTGCTCAACCTGGTTGGACTGACTGAGCGCAGGCACGACCAAGTCAAGACGTATTCCGGCGGCATGCGGAGGCGCCTTGAAATTGCACGCGGATTGCTTCACAAACCAAAGGTGATGTTCCTTGATGAGCCAACGCTTGGGCTTGACCCAGCAAGTAGGGAGACGATGTGGAAGTATATACGGCGCCTCGTAAGAGAGGAGAAGATGACTGTGATTTTGACGACACATTACATGGAAGAAGCCGACATACTCTGTGACAGAATCGGCATTATTGATAAGGGAAGAATAGTAGCCCTTGACACGCCCAAAGGGTTGAAGGCAGGGCTTGGAGGCGATATCATTAGGATAAAGACGCGCAACAATTCAGATAAAATCAGCCAGCTTGACTTTGTTCACAAGGTTGAGCAGAACGATGGGTTTTTGGTAATATCAGTCAACAACGCCAAGCGGGACCTGCCAATGCTGCTGCGGCACGTCGAGGCAGACACAGCCGAGTTTGCTAGTCCCACGCTCAATGATGTATTCATACATTTGACTGGCCGCAACATCAAGGAAGAGCCTGAGGGAGGTTTTGCAGAGAAGTATGCAAAATACGATTAGCATACAGGATCATTTGGCCAAAGTGTATGCATTATGGCTTCGCGAGTTCAAAGTTTTCTTGCGGGAGCGGAGCCGGCTTGTGGCATCAACCTTTACCCCCATCCTATGGCTATTTGTAATTGGATCAGGATTGGAATCTGCAGCGCCTTCGGAGTTGCCGCCGGGCGTTGACTACCAGCAATTCATTTTCCCCGGCATCGTGAGCATGTCAATAATATTTACATCAGTGTTTTATGGATCGTACATAATATGGGATCGCAAATTTGATTTTTTAAAGAGCGTGATGGTGGCGCCGGTTAGCAGGGCCACGGTGTTTGTGGGCAAGACGCTTGGCGGCATGACTAACTCACTTATTCAAGCTGCAATACTTATTGCAATTGGAGTTGCAATGGGAATCCCGTTCACGCCTCTCTCACTTGCACAGGCCGCAGCAGTAGTGCTCCTGATGTCGTTTGGGCTCACATCTCTTGGACTAGCCCTTGGTAGCTATATGTACAGCCTTGAAGGATTCCAGATGATCGTTAGCTTTGTGGTATTTCCTCTATTCTTTCTGTCGGGTGCTCTCTTTCCACTTGACAACCTACCGGAATGGCTTTCAGTTCTGACGGCTGCAGACCCTGCTACATACGGTGTAGATGCTTTGAGGAACTTGATGCTTGGCACTGGTACCTACGGAGTTGAGCTTGATCTCGCAATTCTGGTCGGCTATACTACCGCACTTGGAGCTTTTGGTGTCTATTCTTTTGCCAAGATGAAGGCCGTTTGACTGATTTTATTGGATTGCGGTTTTATCTGTTTGCACCAATCTTCAACATATACCCTTTCTAGGAGTTCTTAGCAGTAAGAATTTTTTACAGTATATAAGAGGTTATTGCAACCAAGGAAATCGAGGGGTCGTCGTCTAGCTTGGCAGGATGTCAGCCTGGGGCGCTGGAGGTCGTGGGTTCGAATCCCACCGACCCCACCATATTTATGATACTATTAAACCATGATCATGCTTCTAGTGACATTGAGCATCGATTTTGAATTCGTCACATAACGGTTGAAGAGAGAGTCAACAATTCAACTCATGAGCAAAGTTAAGAAATCATGTTATACCCTCATACAGATTAGCTTTAACCGTGGTGCTAATCAGAACGGCATTTTCTTATGCATATCCAAGAATATCTATGGGGCCGGCCGGATTCGAACCAGCGACCTCCAGCGCCCGAGGCTGGCATCCTGCCAAGCTAGACAACGGCCCCAGAATTGCACGTGTCTGGATGCAATCCGTATTATATGTCTATTAATATGCTAGGTTGACTGTCTTGAGGCTGTTCAGCACTTCAGAGCTTGAAAAAGCCATATCACCAAATCTTTTCCACTACTACTAGTTTATCTTTTGCATTTTGCATCTTAGTGTGAATTAACCATATTACACTAATCAATATACTCTAGCTTTTCAAGAATCTGTTCAGATAAAGGGTTGAAAAATGCTGCACAATGTCGCTAGAAATTAATTCCATTCTTTAACATACCGACCTAACTGCAATAACCAAGAGGAACGACCATAAAGTGTCAGAAAAGGAAAACCTTATCTTCGACAATCATCCAAGCAACCGTATGGCTGAAGAAACGTTCATGTATGCTGTGACGACAGGGGTCTTTGCCTTCCTTGTAGCAGTGCTTTTTGGGACAAGAGCAGTACGCAAGCGCAAAGAGCCAGAGACTAGGCCGGTTGAAACCGAATCGTCCTTTTCCGGCAGTTCTGGAAGCGGGGAAAAGCGAATCAAGCGATTCAAGTCAGATGGCACCCCAGTATACGAATAGGAAAAACATCTGGACACTATATCACTGAATTACAGCTCAGATAGCGTATGCCTATTATTTGATGTTGTCGCTCTTTTCATAATGTGAACACG
>DASUUV010000002.1:0-19462 GCA_036373895.1 Nitrososphaera sp.
CAAATGTCGTTAAAACAGGTATGCCCATTTCAACTGCTTTTCTTCTTATCTGGTACTCGTCATAGAGCATGCCCACATACTTTTCAATCGTAGACGTGGCTGGAATGTTTATGATAAAGTTGATCTTGCGTTCGTACAATAAGTCGGCGATATTGGGCTTGCGGTCCGGCTCACTTATCTTGTAGACCAGTTGTATGTCGTTAAAGTTATTATTCTCTATGAATTCTGCTGTGTGCTCCGTAGCCATAATTCGGTAGTTCATGGACGCAATGAGCGATATTATAGGCAGCAATTTCTCTTTGTTCTTTTGTCCACCCACGGTTATTAATGCCGATCCTGACAGTGGTAGAGAATAGCCGGCCGCCATGTATGCTTTGGACAATGCATCATAGAAACTATTGCCAAAGCATGCAACTTCGCCAGTTGACTGCATCTCTACTCCAAGCACCACATCTGAACCTTCAAGCTGCATGAACGAGAACTGAGGCACTTTAATCCCAAAGCCCGTAGTCTTGAGCCACAGGTCCCTAGCAGTAGGCGGAAGCGGCTTGCCAATCATTGCTTTTGCAGCAAGGTTGATAACATTATAGCCTACAAACTTGGACACAAAAGGCATCGAGCGCGATGCCCTAACATTTGCCTCTATCACCAGTACTTCTTCATCCTTAATCAGATATTGTATGTTAAAGGGGCCTTTGACATTGAGAGCCTTGCCTATCCTGACGCTGTAGTCTGTGATGGTGTCGATTGTCTTCCTATCGAGCCGCCAAGGAGGTATACTCATTATCGCGTCGCCAGAGTGGACACCTGCATTGTCTATGTGTTCAATAATAGAGCCAATGATAACTTCGTTGCTGTCTGATACTGCATCTACTTCGACCTCTGCAGCGTCTTGGAGGAACTTGCTAATGACGACCGGATGATCTGGGCTGATGTTTGTTGCGTCAGTCAGAAAGCCCTCTAGCTGCTGCTCGCCCCATACTACCTTCATTGCTGCACCTGAAAGTACATAGGATGGCCTGACAAGCACAGGGTAACCGACAGTGTCTGCAAATTCCTTAGCTTCTGCAAGTGAGGTGAATTTTCTCCACGCCGGCTGCTTTATCTTAAGTAAATCGAGCAACTGTCCGAACTTGGCCCTGTCTTCCGCCCTGTCAACATTTTCGCTGCTAGTACCGACGATATTGATGCCGCATTTTGCCAACTTAGGTGTTAGGTTGTTTGCCGTCTGACCGCCGACACATGTGACCACTCCGGTTGGCCTTTCCTTCTCACAGATGTCCAGCACACGCTCTAGCGTCAACTCTTCAAAGTAGAGCCTGTCGCAGATATCATAGTCCGTTGAGACTGTTTCTGGGTTGCAATTGATAACTGAAATTTCCTTGATTCCATTTTCCTTGAGGCCCCACACTGCATTGACAGTTCCCCAGTCAAACTCGACGCTACTTCCGATCCTGTAGGGGCCAGCGCCCAGCACTATCATCCTACTCTTGTTGTTGTCCTTCACTTTGACGTCGTCAGTCTCGCCGCCGTACGACAAATAGAGATAGTTGGTCTTGGCTGGCCATTCTGCAGCCAGCGTGTCTATTTGCTTTACGACTGGCCTGATGTTAAATTTCTGCCGCAGGTTACGAACCTGCATCTCCTCAAGATGGAGGCAGCGCGCCAGCTGCTTGTCCGAAAATCCCATCTTTTTCGCCTTCCTTATCAGCTGCTCGTCAAAGCTGTTAGATTTACGGAGGATATTATCTTCCATATCGACTATATTCTTTATTTTGAGCAAAAACCATGGATCGATTCCTGACAATTGATTGATGCGTGCAATCGTCAGGCCTGCCTTTATGGACTCAACGACTGCGAATATTATCTCGTCAGTTGGATGAATGAGCGCCAGCTCGATCCTTTCAATGTCTTCTGCCGTAGGCTGAGGCAACAAATTTGCATTTGCGACAAGGCCGTCTTTGCCGATATCGCACATCCTAATCGCCTTTTGCACCACTTCTTCAAAGGTCCTGCCAATGGCCATGACTTCACCAACCGACTTCATTGTGCTGCCAAGCTTGCGCTTAACAAGCTCAAACTTCGAGAAGTCCCATCTCGGCATTTTGAGCACAACATAATCAAGCGATGGCTCAAAGCATGCAGTCGTGGCTTTTGTGATCTTGTTAATTAGTTCAGGCAATGAATACCCTAGGGCAATCTTGGCCGCCATGTATGCAAGAGGGTAGCCGGTTGCCTTGCTTGCAAGGGCCGACGAGCGAGACAGTCTTGCATTTATTTCGATAGCAGCAAACTGTTCTGATGTTGGATCAAGGGCAAACTGGATGTTGCACTCACCAACAATGTCACAGTAGCTAGTCGCCCTAATTGCAGCTGAGCGCAGCATATGATATTCATAGTTATTGAGCGTCTGAGATGGCGCGATGACGATGTTATCGCCAGTGTGGACACGCATTGCAAGAACATTTTCCATGTTGCATACGATCACACTGTTCCCCTTGTAATCGCGCATCACCTCGTACTCAATTTGCTTCCAGTGCCCGACATAACGCTCTATCAAAACTTGATGAACCATGCTGAGATTAAGACCTCGCTGCACAATTTCCTGCAGTTCATACTCATTGTGTGCGACACCACCGCCCCTGCCGCCCAACGTGTACGCTACCCTGATGATGACGGGGTAGCCAATGTCATTGGCTGCCCTAAAGGCTTCCTGTAGCGAATTGACTGCAAAACTCTGTAACACTGGCACATCACTCTTTATCATGGCTTCCTTGAACCGCTGTCTGTCTTCAGTGATGTTGATTCCTTTGATAGAGGTGCCAAGAACCGTTATGCCATATTTTTGGAGGATGCCCTGCTCGTGCAGTGAGACTCCACAGTTGAGGGCTGTCTGACCGCCAAAGCCCAACATTATTGAATCGGGCCGCTCTACCTCGATAACTCTCTCCACGTAACTCGTATTTATTGGAAGAGGATATACTCTGTCTGCAAAGCGCGTGTCAGTCTGGATAGTCGCAATGTTAGGATTTATTAGGATGCTCTCTATTTCCTCCTCTGCAAGTGCCTTGAGGCATTGGGAACCGGAGTAGTCAAATTTGCGGCCAGTTATTATTGCTGGCTTTCGCCTGCCTCCCCAATCTTGATTGCCCCGCTTCCGAGGACAAGAACTTTCTTTATCGTTTCATTTCTTGGCGATCTTTCTCCCTCCTATTTTTTTTATTTATTACAAATTTTTTCAAAGGCTTTGTAGTTTTTTTCACAGACTGCAGCTGTGCAGCTTGTGCTGGATCTGTTTCGTCCCTCATCATACCGTTGGCAATAATTTCTCTAAACCTGTCGAACACAAACATACAATCATAGGGGCCCGGCGATGCTTCGGGATGAAACTGGACAGCAATTATCGGTTTGCTCTTGTGCTCAAACCCTTCAACTGTATTGTCGTCAGCATTTGAGAACCAAACCTTAAAGCCCGTCTTGTCAAGGCTCTTTGGGTCAATCCCGTAACCATGGTTCTGGCTAGTCACGTACACCTGGTTGTTGCGCAAATTCACGCATGGCTTATTCTGACCTCTGTGGCCGAATCTCAACTTGTAAGTGTTGGCGCCACATGCAAGCGCAAGGATCTGGTTGCCAAGACAGATGCCAAGAGTCGGAGTAGACATATTGATCAACTTTGAAGCAGTCTTGATCGTACTAGTGCAGACCTTGGGGTCGCCCGGGCCATTGCTTATCACTACCCCCTTTGGGTTATATGACATAGTTTGCTCATACGTTGCATGCCAGGGCAGCCGTACAACCCTATACCCCGTGCGCATGATATTGCGTATGATGCTATATTTCACACCGGTGTCAAGCACCACGACGCAGTCCTTGCCCTTGTCGCCATACTCTTGAGCCCCCTTTGTCGAAACCTCTTGCATAAAGTTCAATCCCTCGTACTTGGCACTTGCAAGCATCTTCTTCAAGAGGGATTCATTAATGGCATTTTCAGACACAACAATTGCGCCCATCATGACTCCATGCTCCCTTAACTTTTTCGTCAGCTCTCTTGTGTCGATATTATAGATCCCCGGTACCTTTTCCTCGTAAAGCCATTGATCGAGTGTCTTTATGCAGCTCCAGTGGCTTGCAATGTCAGATAGATCATGAATAACCAATCCTTTGACCTGAATCCTGTCTGACTCAAAGAACTTGGGCAGACCATACTCGTCCTTTATGTCATAGCTTGGGACCCCATAGTTACCCACAAGCGGATAGGTAAGGCACAATATCTGACCCCTGTAAGAAGGGTCCGTCAGGGTTTCTGTATAGCCGACCATACCAGTGTTGAACACTACTTCGCCAGCAATTCCTGATGGATAGCCAAAGCCAATGCCATCAAAAACAGTACCGTCTTCTAGCATCAGCTTGGCAGCGTATCCTGTGTATGTCTGTTTAAGTGTAGGAATTTTTTGAACCCTTACCAACTGTCAAGATTAGCAAATTTAAGTTTTGCTTTACACAGGATAGAGTAATATTGTTGAGGAGCTCATGGTAATATATCGTTGCACAATGGCTGACCAACAACAACAACAACGCTGTGCCATTTGTGGCTCGCGTTTTGCTGATAGAAAATGCTACTTTTGTGAAAGCAGAGTATGTACATCCTGCACTGTCCCAGCAGATGTCTCCGGCTACACTACTAAATGCATCAGCTGCGACAGGAAAAAGATAGATAGGCTTGGGTTCACGACTCTCTTGAAGAGAAATTACTACCTCATAGGAATCATTGTGGCTTTCTGGCTCTTCACTGTATTCCCTTTGCCGTTTATGCAGCTCGCCGGCATAGACGTCGACCCGAGCGCATTCCGGCCTGTCCTGATAGTGACGGCGGTGATGACCATTCCTTTCGTGTTCATGTTTCTGGCGTGGCAAAAGAGGGCACCTAGAGGCTCTTAATAGCGCAGTATTTAAAAATAAAATATAAAAAGCGTCTATTGAGAATGTTTCTTATGCACGTCAATGAAGCCCGACTCGCTTGAAGTTGGTCTTATACATTAGAGAACATAGAGCCACTAGAAGGTGTAAATAATAATTGCAAGTTCTGAGCACTGAAATCTTATCTGTGATACCTCGTGGTCAAGCTACCTGTACTTGGGGTCATTGTTAGATAAGTTTTGAGTCGATATTCTCACACTATTGTAGCTTCAATTACGGAGTTGTCTGTCTGCTGCAGGCATTCAGGTCTTGACAATCAGATTAAAGCAAGAGGTTAGCTAGTACATCGCCTTTGCGACAAGTGCTGCAAATTCGGTAGTGGAGAGCTTGCCGCCGATATCCTTTGTCTTTTTATCCTGCTTGAGCATACTGACAATAGAATCTTCTATCCGTCTAGCTTCTGCCATCAAATTATTATCGCCATATTTATCGGCGAGCCATTCGAGCATCATCTTTGCAGATAGAAGGATAGAGGAAGGGTTGGCAGCGTTCTTTCCTGCGATGTCAAATGCAGCGCCATGCACTGGCTCAAAGAGAGCAAACTGATCTCCAATGTTGGCAGCTGGTCCCATGCCAAGCCCCCCGACCACCTGAGCAGCTTCGTCAGACAGTATGTCGCCAAACAAGTTAGTGGTGACAATAACATCAAATTCCTCTGGGTTGCGGATTAAGTTCATAGATGCTGCGTCAACATATAATTCACTGTACTGAATCTTCGGGTAGTTCTTGGCAACTGAGCTGCACACTGCAGAAAACAACCCATCTCCCTTGCGTAGGACATTGGCCTTGTGCACTGCGACTACTCTAAGCTTGTTGTTACGCATCATCGCTGTCTTGAAGGCATATTCTGCGATCCTCCTGCTGGCCTGCTCTGATGTAACTCTGAGTGCCACTACTGTGTTTTCGTCTGTATTGAACTCCCATCCAAGGTAGACGTCTTCCGTATTTTCCCTTACCGTGACAAGGTCGACGTTGCTTGAGATGCTTGGAATATTAGGGTACGACTTGGCCGGCCTGACATTTGCATAAAGATCAAACATCCTGCGAAGAACGATTATCACATCGGCCGCGGTCTCGCCAACTGGCCCCTTCAGGCACGCCTGCGATTTCTTGATGATATCTAGCGCCGATTCCGGCAATGCTTTGCCAAACTTGGCAAGCGCACGGTCGCCGGATTCGACCTCATGTATGTCAAATTTTGTTTGGGAATTGTCATTTATCGTATCAAGGATCTTTTTTGCTGCCGCTGTCTGCTCTGGCCCAATGCCATCTCCTTTGATGAGGGAAATATCATATCTTGCCAATTGGATATCCTATGTTAGAGCTGCAGTATCTAGCTTTTGGAGTAGAGGACCTTTCTTAGCAGTACTTTGTTGATTGCGTCCATCATTGCTTGTACGGATGCAACGACGATGTCTTCTCCCGACTTGCGCGCAGATACGACGTTCCCGTCCTTGTCCTCAACCTTTACTGTAACTTCTGCAAGCGCGTCAGAGCCTCCCGTTATTGAGTCAAGCCTGTATTCTCTTATCTTGACATTTGCCATCTCTCCTGATATCTTTTGTATCGCTTTTAGCGCTGCATCGACTGGACCAACACCAATGTCTGATGCAATGAAATCCTTGCCGTTGGCGTTGAGCCTTACCACGGCAGTCGGTATGATGTTCATTCCAGTGACGATGTGAAAGTCATAGAGCTTGAACTTTTCTTCAAATTTGTTGTTATCCATTACCCCGCCGGCTATTGACAATAGTTCCGATGTAGTAATGGGCTTACCATTGTCGGCTATGTTTTTTTGCTTCTCCACTATGATATGAAGCTGCTCGTCAGTAGGCTTGATACCAAACTCTTCAAGCATCGCCTTGATGCCATGTGCGCCAGCATGCTTGCCAGCTTGGAGCCACCTTTTCCTGCCTACAAGCTCTGGGCTTATGGGCTCATACGTAAGTGGATTGCTGATGATGCCATGAGTATGAATTCCCGATTCGTGGCCAAAGGCGTTTTCACCAATTATCGCCTTGTTTGGCTGTACAATTATGCCCATCGTGTTTGAAACGAACTTAGAAGTTTCATAGAGCAACTGTGTCTTGATGTTATGCTTTTTGCCGTACAAACATTGGAGTGCCATTACAAATTCTTCAAGCGATGCGTTGCCAGCACGCTCACCAAGACCGTTTATGGTGACATGCGCGCATGCAGCGCCGGCGCTTACACCTGCTATCGAATTAGCAACTGCAAAGCCAAAATCGTCGTGGCAGTGGATGCTTATTGGGAGCCTTGTAGCTTGCTTGGCCTCTTTTACAAGGTCGGCAATGTATTGTGGAGTTGCATAGCCCACAGTATCGGGTATGTCCAGCCTGTCCGCGCCTGCCTCTGCTACCTCCTTGAACACCTTAAGCAGGAACTGCCTGTCAGATCTTGTTGCATCCTCTGCTGAAAACTCTACGTGCAAGCCATGTTTTTTAGCATATTCTACTGCGCTAATTGCCTTCTCAGAGACCTGCTGACGCGTCATTTTCAGCTTATACTGCATATGAATGTCAGAAGTTGCTATGAAAGTATGAATGTACTTCAAGTCACATTTGATAGCACTATCAATGTCCATCTGACTTGCGCGAGCAAGGCCAAAAATTTCAGCCTTCAATCCTTGCTTTACTATTGCCTTGATAGCCTGCATCTCTCCATGCGATACTATTGGAAACCCTGCCTCTATTGCATCGACCCCAAGTTCATCTAGCCGGATCGCGATCCGGATCTTCTGGTCTGGTGTTATCGTCACACCAGGCGTCTGCTCGCCGTCTCTGAGAGTAGTATCAAAGATCTTAACACTTTCAGCGTTATTCAATGAGTTTTTAGACGCGTTCAACTCTCCACTCCACCTCTAGGAAGGGCCGAAACTCCGGTTCTTGACAACTGCGCAATTCCATAATGCTCGACTAGATTCTTAAATGCATCTATCTTATCGGGTGTGCCAGTTATCTCGACTGTTATTGTCTCCTTGCCAATGTCTAAGATGTTGCCTCGAAATATAGTAGAATAATTAACTATCTCACTTCTTGTTGTTGGGTCAACGGCCTTGATCTTGATTAGCGCAAGCTCACGATATACAGTCTTGTCCGTGTCAAGTACCTTTACTTCTATAACGTCTATAAGCTTGCGCAATTGCTTTACCAACTGATCAAGTGTCTTTTCATCGCTGTTAGTGGTTATCGTCATTCTAGAGAGGTCCTGTTGCTCAGTTGATCCCACTGTAATGCTTTCGATGTTAAAACTGCGCGCTCTAAAGAGGTTGGTGACTCTGAAGAGTACGCCGGGTTTGTTTTCAACAAGGGCAGACACAATGTGCCATGATTCATTCTGAACAGTAGTAGTTGCAAACAATTTTCCATTACGCTCCTACAATCATATCCTTGAGGCCAGTGCCGGGTGCTACAAATGGGTAGACGTCTTCCTCAGGATCAATTGGGATATCTATCACTGTCGCTACGTCCGATTTGAGCGCTGCTTTGATAGCCTTCTCAAGCTCATGCATCGATTCCGCTCTTATGCCCTGAGCGCCATATGCGTCGGCTATCTTGACATAGTCGGGGCAGTTGTGCTGATGTACTCCACTGTAGCGTCTGTTGTAAAATGTGCGCTGCCACTGGGCCACCATTCCAAGCATGTAGTTGTTCATGAGAAATACTATTACAGGCAGCTTATCAAGTACCGACACCGCAAGTGAGTTTTCAGTCATGTTAAACGATCCGTCACCAGCGATGTCGACTACAGGAACATTCGGTCTGGCAGCCTTGGCGCCTATTGAGGCTGGAAATCCAAAGCCCATCGTGCCAAGGCCTGTCGAGCTGAAGAACGTGCCAGGTGCTATTACGTCAAAGTGCAAGGACGCCCACATTTGGCACTGGCCTACTTCTGTCGTAACTATGGCATTAGCCGGCAACAACTCGCGCAATTTCTTGAGCGACTTTTTAGCCGTTATCTCCCTTGGGTAGTCCTTGAGGGTTTCAGCATAGTACTGTATAAGCTCTTTTCTACGCTTTAGCCACGGGTTATCTGAGTCTTCTTTTTTAATCATCTTCTTTGAAAACATCTTAACAAGTGTGCGGAGTGAGGACTTCACGTCGCCTACCAGCGCAACATCTACTGATTTGTTCTTCCCAATTTCAGCAGGGTCAATGTCCAAGTGGATTATGCTCATACCCTTACCAAACTCGTCAAATTTGCCGACAGATCTATCCGAAAATCTTGCGCCTACAGCCACGATGCAGTCTGCCTCTAGGATTATTTTGTTAGCTTCTGCGTGGCCGTGCATCCCTATAGGTCCCATGGCAAGCGGGTGGTTCTCAGGGAATGCCCCCTTGCCCTTGAACGTAGTCACAACCGGTATCTTGATGAGCTCTGCAAGAGCCTGGAGTTCCGAAAAAGCTCCTGAAAGGATTACGCCACCGCCTGCCATTATTATCGGTCGCTCGGCGTTGAGCAAGAGCTCGACTGCCCTGGCCGTCTCTGAGAGGTCTGCCTCTAAGTTTGGGCTATAGCCTCTGACCTTGATAAGCTCTGGAAACTTTATATCGGCTGTTGTCTGCTGTACGTCCTTAGGAATATCAACAAGTACTGGGCCAGGCCTGCCGCTCTCTGCAATGTATACCGCCTTTTTGATCATTTCTGGAATCTCGGCTACAGCCCTTGGTTGGAATGAGTATTTTGTGCAGGGATTTGCCACGCCAATAATGTCTGTCTCTTGGAAGGCATCCTTGCCTATCATGGCAAGCGGCACCTGACCAGTTACGGCTACAATTGGAGAAGAATCAGCATATGCAGTAGCAATTCCTGTTATGAGATTTGTGGCACCTGGACCTGAGGTTGCAAAGCATACACCAGCCTTTCTCTTTATTCTAGCGTAGCCGTCTGCCATATGAGCAGCCGATTGTTCATGCCTTACTAGGATATGCCTGAAGTTTGCATCTACCAACGCATCATATATCGGCAGGTTCGCCCCTCCCGGAAGCCCAAAGACTACGTCTACGCCCTCTTTCTCTAGGGCTTGAATCAACGCTTTTGCACCTGTCATTTCAACCAATTTTATCTCTCACCAAATTGATTTGCATAAGCCGTGCTTGCTAAGCACAGAGTTTGCCCTAGGCAACCCTCAGCAGAACCAGAACATGAATGTTGTGTCCATAACAATATCCGCTGTCAGCTCGAGGCATTTTTGTTTATGTGGAGGGAAATTATTTATAAAGTTTATGGGAAATATATTATAAAAGCTAATGAAACTATATTGTAGCTCAAACAAGTAATAAGCAATTTTTATCTCATCTTCAATAGTTTATTTTTGATGATTATTGCAAAGGAAAGTAAGTGATTCGCCAATGATTACCTAATTGTGCCTCTGTGTCGATATTCTTTATTATTGGAGCAGAGCATGGAGGTAATCTGTACTTATGAATTAGTGGTTTCTTAAGGGCGGCAGTTTGTAAAACCGTCTGTTATCATAATATTAAGAACATTCAATGAAAATCATCCATCATATTATTAACCATTATGATGATTTGAATAGTCTCTCTGCTCTTGCTAGTGAAGGTACTGTGAACATTGCACTCGGATGACTATGTGATTGTTGGCTCCGACATATGAATATCATGAAGCAAATCACATTATTGCCATTGGTGGAAATGGTTCCTAATAGATCGCAGTTACAATAAAATAAAAATCATCTTATCTCTTACTTTATGAATGGATCTGCTGGATATAATATACCGCCTGTTAGATCTCTAGTCGATTAACCTACTTTTGTAGTCAAGACTGTCAAGTAGAAGGGCGAAATTGGATTAGGCATTTATTCTAGCTCGTTATTGTGTGTGTTTTTGTCATATTGAAAATTATGACAGCACCAAAACAGCTAAATCAAGCCGATGGTCAAAGTTTGGATCTTCGTAAATGTCGGTAGGCTTTTGTTTTTCCCCTCTTAACATTATGCTAACATTCTATCTCAACCATATACTACCTTATATTGTACAACCTTATTGATCATTACTAGCATATATGGTGGAAACAAAAAATACTGATCAAGAGAAAGAAAACAACAACTATACCGAAATAAAGGCTGCAAGACCTGATGAGCAATACTTGGACCTTACAAGTGGAAAAGAACCAGAGGATTTGACACCAAGGCAACAGACGTGCGATGTTTGTGGGTTGACAGCCCGCAACAAAGAGGAATTACAAGATCATATTAGTAATGCACATACGGATATAGCTGATGTAAAATAGACTCTATGTTAGTTTGCTCCCTGAGCATATGTTCAAGAACTAGAGCCTGGAAGGGAAGAGTTCACTGTGCAAGAGCGCGCCTATACAATGGAAATACTTTACCTGGAATAAAGCCCGGCTTTTTAATACGTCTCCATATGCGAATACTGTTGATTCTGCACCTTAGGACTGATTTCAAGCCTATCATTATCTGTACTTTATTGTGCTAGTATGTCTTTTCAGAACCGACATTGTTATCTAAAACATGTGCAAGCATTAACCTGCCTTCACATATGGCGTTTGCTTTGACGCCCGATTTCTATATTCTTGAATACATGATAATTACCTCAGTAATTTGGGTAATGTGGAAAAGTCTAACAGGACTCGAGTTAGAAAGTGCAAGTCTACGCCTTTGTTATTGTTCTGGAAAAAGTAGCGGTTGTAGTAGCTCATTATCCCACCATTGCGTTATGTATTCTAGGTAATCACCAACCTATCTCGAGCAAAGTAGCTAATTAAAAATCTTGATAAGAGTATTTCATTAAGAAAGTTTCTGAAATATTTAATTATATAAATAATTACAAACAGACTTCCATATATTACAGAAATTGTAAAGCTATAAAAATTCTATTCTCTATCATTTAATGAACATAATAATTGTCATCTATTGAATCCGTTAAGGTTAGGGACTTTATTTACAAATATTTTCAGCTTGCCCAAAGCAAGGAGATAGAAAAGATAGAGGAATTTCTTGATTCGCGCTTTACGAAATTTGGCGACTCGCCGCCCTACGATAGACGTGATTTTGGAAGGGCACTCATGCTTGAACAGTTACATTTTGCCAGCCTCTCCGACTATGATTTCAAGATTGAAAACTTGAACACTGAGATAATGGGCGATGTTGCACTTGCTACTTTTTTGCTTGAAGTTACTGGCATGATAATCGACGACTACAGCTTCCGTGGTACGTCGGTTAATAACAAGTCTCGAGTAACGATTGTCTTGCAAAAAGACAAAAGGGACCAGTGGAAGATGGTTCACCAGCATTTATCTAAACTTGCTGGCTAGTCAAAAGGCACTGAGTGGTTGACTGTCGTCCTAACAACCTTCTGCCTTTCCTTGTGGCTTGACTTATCATTCTCCTTTTCCTCTAAAAAGATGCCGTATGCTTCTTTGTCATCGGCGTTCTTGTGGACTATTGCCTGCACTGCCTTTATCATTGCTACGGGCCAATCTGACTGCCAGATGTTTCTTCCCA
Organism: Nitrososphaera sp.; assembly: GCA_036373895.1. Lineage (GTDB taxonomy): Archaea > Thermoproteota > Nitrososphaeria > Nitrososphaerales > Nitrososphaeraceae > Nitrososphaera. The sequence goes on from DASUUV010000002.1 coordinate 12,491, forward strand.
TGTCCACGCCGGCAGCACCGTGCGTTATTGCATCGTGTGCAAGCTTTAGTGCCTCTGGCTCGGGGAGTTTCTTGCCACCTGCAATTATAAGTGGAACAGGGCATCCTTCGACTACTTGCTCAAAGTTGTCGCAATAGTACGTCTTCACTACATGTGCGCCAAGTTCTGCAGCAACTCTGCATGCTAGTCCAAGGTAACGTGCATCACGCCCCATCTCCTTGCCGACTGCAGTCACTGCAAGGACAGGTATTTCATACTTTTCGCCCTCATCTACCAGCTTTGCTAAATTGGCAAGCGTCTGGTGCTCATACTTACTGCCTACAAATATTGATAGGGCAAGGCATGATGCATTAAGCCTGATCGCTTCTTCAATTGAAGTCGTAATCGTTTCTTTTGAAAGGTCTTCGCCAATGATGCTGGTTGCACCAGAAACACGCAGCACTATTGGAACGTCGCACTTGGGGTCAACTGATGTCCTGAGGATGCCTCTTGTGAGCATAAGCGAGTCAGCGTAGGGCAAAAGTGGGTTTATAGCTCTTCTTGGAACCTCGAGACGCTCCATCGGCCCAAGAAAGTAGCCGTGGTCAACTGCAAGCATGAGGCAACGGCCGTCTTCGGGATGAATTATCTTAGTTAGTCTGTTTTGCATTCCCCAGTCCATGGTCGATCAGCTCAGACAGGTGATTTTTATTATATATAGTTTCATTAATCTGTGGTTATGATTACCTTCATAGCATTACTGGCCTCATAAGCGCATTTTACCGCCTCTGCAGCCTTGCTAATGTGAAACCTATGAGTAATAAGGGATCCTATGTCTAGGCGAGCTTCTGCTATCAGCTTCAGCGCTTGGTTTGTTTCAATTTCAGATGCCGCATAGCTTGGGATGAGCGAGTGTTCGCTCGAGTAGAGCTTACTCATGTCGTAGGACATCTGCGACCCTTTGGGCGGAACTCCAAAGAGCATTATCTTACCGCCTCTCCGAGTCAGGTCAAATGATTGAAGTAGTGCTTTCATATTCCCTGTCGCAATGATGCAAATATCGGCACCCCTTCCACCTGTTTCTAACTTGATATTATTTGCAAAGTCGTGATCAGAAATAGGGTTGAACACGTGCACGCCATATTTCTTGGCAAAGTCCAAACGAAAATCATTGATATCAATGACAAATATCTTGCCTGCACCAAATGCCAGAGCCAAGAGCACGTGCATCAATCCGGTTGGACCAGCGCCAAGTATCACGACATCATCTCCCTTTTGGAAGCTGCACTTCTTCCATGCCTTAATGCAGCATGCAAGCGGCTCAACAAGTGATGCTTCATCAAACGATACATTGTCTGGCAGTTTTATCAGGCCACCTCTTAACACGTTCCACTCTGGCACTAAGAAATGCTCTGCCAGACCGCACGGGCTAATGTTGCTAGTCTGATATGCAGGGCACATCGTATAGTCACCATGAAGGCAGTAATGACAAGAATAGCATGCGACATGGTGATGGATAAAGACACGGTCGCCACGTGCAAAGTCCTTGACAGATTTGCCAATTGCTACAACCTCACCGGCAGGCTCATGACCAAGCCTGCCTGAGGCCATGCTATATTCGCCATAGATCTTTTCCAGATCCGACCCGCACAGCCCGCAGGCGCGCATTTTGACAAGAACATCACCTGCGCTAGCCAGGTCTGGTACCTTGACATCATCGACAGAAACCGCGTTGTGCCCTTTTACAAAGACTGCCTTCATCTTTCTTATCCTCTATTCTTGTCAAATATAAAGAATAGAATCCATCAAGAACCTTTAAATAATAAAAAACAAACTTCATTTTCATCCTAAATGCTGCTCCCTTCAGAGATAGAAGCAAAATCACTCATTCCAGCCGTCAGGGCTATTCTTGCAAAGAAGCTTATTAGAGAATATTCCCTAAAGGAAGAAGATGTTGCCAAGGATCTTGGCATTACACAGGCCGCAGTCAGCAACTATGTGAGGGGAACAAGAGGAGATACAGAACTCATTTCAAAGCTTGAATCAGTTAGAGAAGTCATGCGTATGATAGACGACATTGCCAAGGATTTCTCTACAAACAAAGCTTACACTCCAAGCACACTTGCCAAGTTCGTGGGCCTGTGCAACTATATGCGATATACACTCATTATATGCGACGTTCATCACAGTATTGAGTCAAATATTGATGAACAGATCTGCGAACAGTGCAGAGGTACTTTGGTTCGTGAACACTAGTCGTAGCAGTTTTCTACCTAATGATGATTGAAGAATTTAATAATTAGTGCCTGAGTGCTATATATTAGATAATGACGGGAGGCGGAGGAAAACAAAGGATCAACGGCGAAACCATCACAGGCATTGCGCTAGTATTTTTGGCACTCTTGTTCATCTGGGCGGCGACCATGAACGCTGTATGGGCTAGGGTAGTTTTGGCTGCCTACCTCATCTTGGTAATTGGCGTGGGCTTCATTGTACTAGGTATAATAACCATCCGCAGGGCAAACCGTATGCATTCAGAAGAAGGACATACCCATAACTACTAGTGTGCACATGTAATGTTTAAAATATTGATCAGTTTCATGCAATACCATGCCTGATGCCTCCGACGACGTCCTAGCAACATTTGCCAATACCGAGAAGACTTTCTTCGAGCTTGCAAGTGAGCAGAGACTAGCAATAGTATTCCGGCTCAATAATAAAAGCGCCAAGATATCGCAACTTGCCAAGGATCTCGACATCACCATGCAGGAGGTCCATCGCAATGTCAGTCGCCTGCAGGACGCTGGCCTAATTGAGAAAGACCCTGAGGGTTTATTTTCGCTTACCACTTTTGGCAATACTATAATCAAGCAGATCCCAACGTTCAACTATCTCTCAAAATATAAGGAGTATTTTTCCGAGCATGTCTTGGGTGAGCTCCCGATCAAATTTATCATGAGACTGGGGGCACTTGACAAATGCGAGTTCATCAAGGGCATTGTAGCAATACTTGAGCGTTGGAAGGACATTTACCGGGAGGCTGACCAATACATCTATGAAATTGTGCCGCAAGTGCCAATAGATCTGATCGAGCCAGCGGTGACTAGGGTAAAGGAAAGGGCCGTAAAATATAGCTACGTCTTTCCAAAGAATGTTATCATCCCAAAAGGCAGAAAGGAACTTTTGAAAAAGTTTGGTCACAATGAACTCTTGAGCAAAGGGGCAATAGAAAGAAGAATGGTGGAAAGCGTGCAGGTCGCAGTGATACTGAACGAAAAACAGGCCTCAGTCCTTTTCCCAACACAAAAAGGGGAGACTGATATGAACATGATGTTCTTCAGCCTCGACCCCACCTTTCACGAGTGGTGCCTTGACTACTTTCGCTATCGCTGGTATGGCTCTGATATCTTTGACGAAAGCAGGCTAAAAGAAATCTAAATTTTGATCTGGCTGCTACTTCAACCACTCTATAGAAATATCTTGGTATGTACCGCTTGGCAGTATGCGTCTTATTGAAATTGGGAGCGCTTTCTGCTCTATTTCCTCAACTGCAACCGCAATCGAGCTAGTGGCATGTTCTGGCACTTTGACAAGTGGAGGTGCGCCAAGTGACAGCTGAAGTGACCTTGCTCCTGTTATCCTTGCTCTCTCAAACCTTGTAAGCCAAGCAGGACCAATCAGTACCTTGTTGTCCTGAGCATCAATCTCTTTCAGTTCATATTCAAATTCCGCATAAATAACTACCTCGTCTGCCCTGCGGGAGGATTTCTTGGTGGTGGTGCCGCCTCGCTCTTCTTCCTGCTTTTCATTTATTCCAACTTTTCTGTTTGAAGTACCAGTCTTCTTGGTCGTTTTGGCAGTAGCAGATTTTTTGGGTGCAGCATGTCTTTTGGAAGAATGTTTGACTACCAAGAACAATCCAAAGGATAATGGATATCTAATTAAATGTTTTGCCGTAATTCTTCAAAAACTCACACTGTAGCTATATTATCTAAGATGATAGGCATCTTATATTTATATTTTCACTAGAGGTTTTTGGTGCTGTCAGGATCCTTCACTATTTCTGCCATTTGGTTTAGTATTGCCCTTTCTCGTTGCCTCGGCCATCTTTCCTATGCTCTATATTATTATTTGGCTCTTTTGTCCTGACCTTGCAATTGATAGCATTTATCATCTATTTTTAATAATATACGAAACATTTTCATTACATTCTACGCCTATTTTTGCAGCAATGATGCAGCCAGGAAGCGCTGGTTCAGTATCTAGATTAAAAATTGCAATCGAAATACAAGACAAAGGCTCTGCATCGGCTGAGCTTGTACGTCATCTTGCCCCTCTAACTATTGGAACCATACTAAAAAGCCTTCCACTGCAAGACAGAGTGCACAGGTATGTAGACAAATTCGTATATGTTGAAACTGGGCTTATGATCGGACCAGAAAAACATAGAACACAATTTCACCGGGGTGATATCGCTTACCTTACTTCAAATAGCTCCATTTGTGTCTTCGTGCAGGATGCTAAAGTTCAGCCGATGAATTCGCTGGGTATGGTCACGTCTAACCTTGAGGTTATTGAGTCAAGCCGCCCAGGGGACGTTATGATAGTTAAAGAATCTAGCGTTTGATCATATGGTAGACCCTATGGCCGCTGTAGCCGCCTTCAGCCTTAACGATACCCTTTGCTTCCAGTGACTTGATGAAAGCGTTGGCGACTGAAATCTTGACACCTATGTTCCTTGCCACGCCTTGAGTTGTTATTGCCTTCATGCCTTGGATTACCTTCATGCCTTGGGGTTCTTCAATTGTCACAGCAAGCTTTTGCTTCTGCTGAGGCTTGGAGCCTGGTTTCTTTTCTGCAGCCGGCTTGTTCTCGGTTTGTCCTGGCCCTGTTTGGGCACTCTTATCTGAAGCACCAGCTGGCTTCTTCTTATTGCCTCCCATTATATTTTACTTACCTGCTTGCCGCCCTTTAATAATGTTAGCTAGCCTGCGGTAAACTTCATCATTTTGCCTGCTTGAGCTTTCGCTGCATTCTCTCAATAAGTGGCCGCTGCTTCATCAATTGCTGTACATCTATTCTGATATCCTCTTGATTTACAGGTGATCTAGTCCCTGTTGAACTATCAGGCCTGCTGCTATTTGACAATCTTTAGTTCTTCTTTTGCAGACGGTCATCTGCAGTTGTTGCTGCTCTATCTGCGTCTTGGTCTTATAGGATAATGGCGTGTCTTGTCCCTAGTTCACTCTTGGTTTCCTCTTCCTTATCTTACCTGACAACCTTAACTATTTAGCTTGCCAGCTCATATTATATCATTAACGAAAAAGAATATGACAACAACAACACCAAGAATAAAGAAGTGCAGTCGCTGTGGTAGACGTCATGAATGATTCGAGAAGAAGACTATAATTTTAGGAGATTGGAAAGGTATGCTCTGTTAGAGCAGTTAGTTAGTTAAAAGCTACTGGTTTAAAAATAGGAGGAATAAGAAGTTTTGAAAAGCCGACTGGTAAAGCATTTGAGGAATCGAAGTACATGACCTTGGAAGAACTTGTTAACAGAGCCTTGATAGACAGTTTAAGATCGGAGAATAAAAATAATAATGAAAATGTCAAGCGATAACAACTCTAAGAACAAAGAGCAAGTAATCTATCGAGCTTTTTCGTTGGGTAGAAAGCGACAATCTAAAGCTTATGATGAGTTTATCTACGACACAGCTGATCTCTATGAGCTCCATGCTGTTCGTTATCCTCTACGTAAGAATAACTACAGGTGGCATCTTAGAAACCCACTCGATAGACCCATAGTTACGGTCGGAGACGATGACTGAATAGTTCAGCTCACAGCTGCGAAGTACTTCAGTGAGAAAAGTATAGCGACTGGCGGTTCAGGTGATTACATGCTAGTAGTTACAAAGCTCATAAAACGCCACTTCAGATCAGCGCTCCAGTTTGACATAGATCAGTACAAAGCGGAGAATAGCAACACTAGTAGTAATGATGACGATTCAAACGTCATCTTTTTAGAAACTCCCATACCAGGCATCGCGCCCATCAGAGATCTTGACCGTTACAAGGGAAGAGCATTTGATGCATGACGTCATAGCCCAATCTGACCCAAGTCATGAAGCGACAAACGAGTATGAGCATCATAATTACAGTATCGGTTTTGAACCTGTAAATTGCAAGTCCAAGGTCGATTGTAGCCTCCACTTTGCTGAAGTCGAAATATTACCTGAACCTGAAACTTTCATCGTTGGCGCTTCTCGATACGACGAAGAAGTCATAAAGATAAACAAGAAGCAGAGAGAACACAGAAAGCGTGTAAAGGAATTGAAGATGATGAAGACTTACCTTGAAGCACTCCAAATTATGAATATTACGTATGAAGTCCTAGATTTTGGTGCTATGCTTGATGACGATTATATTCGGGCGGCAGCTCTAGAGGAGCTGGAGCTTGAGAAGAAAGAGGAACAAGAGAAGAAGGAGAAGAAGAATCCTCTAAATCCTTAAACCTTTGATATTCAATAAAAAATAAAAAAGAAGAAAAAGGGGGTTACACAGATACTTTGTCTTTATCTGTGCAGGTTGTAGTAGATACTCAGGCCTTTACCTTAAAGGGTTAGGTCGAGTCCGAGGTCGTTGAGGTTGACACCGAAGTCGTCTGCTTGTTGTGAGAAGCCGTACTGGAAGTTAATGTCTTCTTGTGTTGCGTCTTGGTCTGCATCTTGGTCTTGTGTCGCGTCTTGGTCTTGGAATCCTAGATTAAGGGCGTCTTGGTCTGCTAAGTTATCCTGGTCTACGACTGCAATGTCATCTCCAAATTCATTCGTATTGCTTAGGGTATTGCCAGTAGCAGATGAGTCCTGGACTGTAACAGCATCATTTGATACGTCTTGATCTATGCCAACTGCAGCGTCAGCGCTAGAGTCACCACCATCGCCTCCAGATCCTCCTTTAGCGTGTTTCTTCACCTTCTCTTTCCAATCATCTC
>DASUUV010000003.1:0-15093 GCA_036373895.1 Nitrososphaera sp.
GCTTCTTCCTTTTGTCTTTGCTTTACTTGCAAAAGCCCCCTTAACTTGTCTGCATCTCTTGGTGCATTTTCAAAAGTCTTTATTTCTAATTCCAAATGTCTCTTTAAAGTTTTCCTGTTTGGGTGTAGATGCTACATGTGAACAAGTATCCGCGGAGTCTTGTTTTCAACAAAAATGAACTTTTCATGATTAGGTGGATAAGTGCACCAATGAAGCATTAAACAGGAAAGATGCCCTATTGCTAAGACCAGCTAAGCGACAGCAGTTCTACCATCCTGTAAGGTTACTTTACCTGTTTCAAGCAGCTGCTTTAGTTTTTGCAAGTTTTCTGCTACTGCAGATTTTACGTTCCCGCCAGCAAGTCGCTCTACGAATGCGGGCTTGCCCGTATCCAATTCCCAATCATCAGTGAGAAGAGTATTATGGTTGTTTTCTTGTTCAAAAGTAAACCTCATTACCAATTTTGAATAAGGAGGCAGCGTCTCAACAGTCACCCTACGATTAGGTTCAAATTCTGTTATCTTGTATTCTTGAGTGTCAGTCTTACGAACTTGTCTAAAGGTTGTGTTCAAACCTATAGAGCCTTCAGAAAGCTTTCTTACTTCTAACACAAAGTAATTCCATTTGGGCATAGTTTCAAAATTAGATATAAACGAAAATACATCAGCAACAGGGCGATTTATCTCTAATTTGTTCTTGAAGTGCAACATGTTAGGTATCTTGAGATGGATCGGTGTCAAATTTCCTTAAAAGGTTTCTACTCTAGAAAGTGTTTCTGGTTCGAAGTTATTCGATCTATGAAAATACGATCTATGAAGCTATCGCGTGAAAGAAGGCGAGAGAATGACTTTTCTATAAAATTGCCTAATTCTGTACATCTTTGAACACAGCCGGTTTCTGCTCTCCGAAGATCTGATTAGCTCGAAGAGTACTAGCTGGGTACAAAACATGACAGAGTCTATTCATGCTAGTTTCACCATCGTTGCGATAGCCCAGACGATCATAGGCACTAGAGGTAAAAGTTGTGACGCAGTAAATGATCGTTTAACATCACATATCATGATAGGTGCGGGCTCGCTGGTATCATTCAAATGCAATCAATTTTTATCTATTCCAATTCCTATCACGATCTGTGAAGCAAGATTGCATGTCTTCCAAGATATAATGAGAACAGGACCACCTATGTCAATCCAGCTATCCTCTCCAATGTTGGTAAGAAAGTGTCCATGACCCGGATACGCTATTATTGTATGGTCAGGATGGCTTAACCACAGGAGAGTTGCTAAAAAGATTCCATTCGACGGGATACGGTCACACGGTTCTTAAAGAAGCCGTGGATAAAAGCTATGTTGAAAGAGCTCCGACAAAGAGGACAGAGCATAAGGGTCGTGGTGGGAGCCGTGTTACAATGAACTATATCACCCCTACAGGCAAGCAGCATTAGAAAGGACTTTTAGACTATTGACTGGCTGTTTGGCTGTAGTGTGGCAATAATAGTATAATAAACAAATTGCCAGTGTCTCTCTCTATATCCACTCATAGCCTGTTACTCTAAACTGCTGAGCAGCTGGATCAAATTCTGATTCTCCTGCCACGAGTAGGCTATTCATCCATGACAACTTTTGAGAATTTGTAAAACCAGAGAATATGACCATCCCTTTGATTTTTCCGCCGTCTGCCAGCTTGCTTTTCTCATGAGCCCACCACATATACTGCTCACCTCCTTCTGCTATCATTAATGTTCCTTGAAAGCTGGCATCTACAACTCCATGAGGATACTGAGTCATAATGCCAGATCCAATATTTCTACCACTTGGAAACTTGCCAAAGCCTTTTACTTCTGAAGTAAAGCTCACTTCCACTGTCGTCCCTTCAACTGGATGTACTCTTGTAACTTTGAAGCCCACTACCTTGCCGCTCTCCTCAACAAGTTTCTCACCTAATGCCATGATGGATTGGCAACGCCAAAACAGCAGATAAGCTTGTTGTAGTTTTTATTTAGAATAGAGTTCTATACGCTTGTATTCCAGTCCCGCTATAATCCTACCTAAAGTTCCAGTAGCAGAGAGGACGACAGGAACAATAGCAAGGGCAGCAACCAGAGCCACAGTAGCAGTAGGGACGACGACGATAACAACAATCCTCATCCTCCTCCTCCTCATCTTTTTCACAACAGCTTCAATCGCAGCAGAGCATTTGAAAGAGCTTTTAGATGATTGAATGAATGAATTTTTTAGCATATTCCCCCACCATTACAATGATTGCAAGCGGGTCCTTTGACATCAGTTCTTCTTGTTAGCAAAAAAAGCTTTAATTCAAATTTTGGTAGATATGTTTTGTTGTTGTCGTTATGACAATACCATCTATTCCTCCCGTGGTCATTGTGCTTGTGGCAATAAGCATAGTGGGCGCAACCGCGATCCCCTTTGGCGATCCACAATTCCTCGACAGGGCTATAGCACTTGAACTGTCGTTTATCACCCTAGCCGTTGTTACTCTTTTAGGTGGCAGGTTGACTGTTAGAGGAGTACCGCTTGCAAGATTTGCGCTATATGCCTGCATCCCGCTTGCAATCATTGTAATGGTGGGGAATTCACTCGCATCACCTCACGTTGAGATGATGACAACATTTTCAAAACCATTCAATGCGGTAATGCTAATTATTGGTGGTTACGTCTTGCAGGGAGCACTTATTGGCACAACCATTTTGCAGCTTGTAAGAATGCGCCAAGGCATTGTTCAAAACCAAAAGAACTAGACGGCAGCACCAAGTATGTTTTCCTTTGACAACACCTTGTCAATCTGTTCCTTTGTCATCAGTCCTTTGCTCAGAACCAGCTCGCGAATGCTCTTGTTGGTCTTAAGCGATTCCTTGTATATTTCAGCTGCTTTTAGGTAGCCAATATAAGGGTTTAGCAATGTGACTAACACGGGACTTTTCTCTATGTATGATTCCAGCCGGTCCTTGTTTGCTTCAATGCCGTCGATCATGTTGGCCGCAAATATCGGCAAGAAGTTCTTTAGCATGTCAGTCGAATCAAGTACACATTTAAGCATCCCTGGTAGCATCACATTCAACTCAAACTGACCTGCCTGGGCTGCCATTGCAACTGAAACATCGTTTCCTATTACGTTAAAGCATATCATGTTGAGACATTCCGCTAAGGACGGATTGACTTTACCCGGCATTATCGACGAGCCAGCATGCACCGCCGGTATCAGAATTTCTGCAAAGCCAGCCGTCGGCCCCGAGGCCATCATTCGAATATCATTTGCCATCTTGTTGAGATCTATTGCAAGATTGCGAAGTGCCGACGAAGAATTTGCTACATCGTACTTGCTTTGGAGGGAGTAGAACATATTCTCAGAGGACTTCAAGTCCAGTCCTGAAACCTTTGATAGGTATCGAATGACAAGCTGTCTGTAGCCTTTTGGAGTATTGGCACCAGTGCCCACCGCCGTGCCGCCAAGGCCGACGTAGCCTAGGCCATCCATTGCCTGAACAAGTCTTGCCCTTGCCTGCTTGAGCGAATAAGCATACTGCTCGAACTCGGCGCCAAGCGTAACTGGAATTGCGTCCATCAGGTGGGTCCGGCCAATCTTGATTAGCCCAGCGAATTCCCCCGCCTTCCTTTGCAAAGAAGCAATCAATTTATCAAGCGAGGCAATCGTCTCCATCGTGTTGAGCAAGATCGCGATATGCATAGCAGTTGGGAAGGTGTCGTTGCTTGACTGCGACATATTAACATGGTCGTTTGGGCTGATGATTTCATATTCTCCTTTCGTCTTGTCAAGGATCTCTAGTGCCCTATTTGCAATGACTTCATTGGTGTTCATGTTAAATGCAGTTCCAGCGCCTGAGTTAATCGTCTCTACCCTGAATTCATCGAGTAGTTTGCCTGCCAATATTTCATCGCACGCCTTTACTATCGCCTGCGCCTTGTCGCTGTCAAGAGCCTTGAGGTCATTGTTTGCTAGCGCAGCTGAGCGCTTGATCATAACATAGGCTCTTATCAGGTGGATATGGGCCTTTTGGCCGGTTACCTTATACTGATTGATTGCACGAGCTGTAAAAGGGCCATAATAAGCGCTAGACGGAACTTTGACTTCGCCAAGAGAATCTTTGTCAATCCTGAAAGACATTGCCAAATGCGCAAAATACTAAAGGAGCGGCTGTAATAAATTAATCGACAAAAAGACCTTTCACAGTATTATTAACCTAGACCGCACGAGCCGCTCAATTTGTAGGGCATCGGAGCGAGGCATGCTGGCTCCGTGTAGTGCTAAGAGGTTCTGTCCTCCGATAGGTGTATCTTCTATTGCTAGTGCAGGATAAAACCGCATCAGTTTGGCAAGCTCAATCTTGCCATAATAGTTGTTTTCAAGACATATCTTTTTCTCGTCTTCTCTTAGTTCGCTCAAGGAAATGAACCTATCAATTATGCCCGAGCCAATAAATGCGGCCTTTTTGATAAACAGCAAATTTGTATTGCGCAGCCAGTCGCGTTTTATGCTGACATAGAGTATGCGTTGGCTATAGAGCTGTCTTTCAAGATCATCTCTTTGTATTCGTAAGATGTAACTGGCAGGTTCGTTGTCGGCCGTCATCAGGCTCACACTTCGAGCAGTACTTCGCAGCTCTAGTTTTAACAGTTCGCCAAAAATCGTACAAAGCATACAATTAAGTAACAAATCTCCTTTATGATTGATGATCGGCATTGGAAAGTGAAAAAATAACTTCGTTGAATATGACTATTATCTGACGGCGGCAGAAAATTTTGCTTAGTTGAGAGGTGTTTCTTTTATAAATATTTAACAATTACACATGGTCTAACCAACAGAAGAAAAACTCGCTATCAGAAAAACTAATAATTACCACAGATATATTTGAAGAATAACAAATCTTTGACTGGAAACGATTACTAATATTTCACAGGTAACAAACAATATATTATAGCACTAAAATTCTCAAGCTTCGTGCAAGTCAGTGGCAATGTGCTAGTTTGTGATTCTATTGATCAGGTTGGGATCGATAGCATGAAGCGCGCAGGGCTCACAGTCCACTATAAACCCGACATCAGACCAGCCGAGCTGGTGTCATCAGTTAAGGATTACGATGTTCTAGTCGTAAGAAGCAGAACGAAGGTCACAAGGGAGGTCGTCGATGCCGCTGTCCAAGCCAAGATAATTGCCCGCGTAGGCATCGGACTTGACAATGTTGATATCAAGGCTGCTGAAACGAAAAATATTAGAGTGATTAATGCGCCTGAAGCGGCTTCTATAGCAGTGGCCGAACTTGTTATCGGACTCATGATATCTCTTGCAAGGAGCATACCAAAGGCAGATACAGAGATCAAACGCGGCAACTGGATTAAAAAAGACCTAATGGGCACACAATTGTCAGGCAAGTACCTTGGCATTGTGGGTGTTGGAAACATCGGACGCAACATCGGTAGGATGGTAAAAGCGCTGCGGATGAACTTAATAGGCTACGACCCATACCCAATTAATCGGGAATTCATCAGCGAAACTGGCATGATAGTCACTGATTTGAATACACTTCTGGAAAGCGCCGACTTTGTAACATGCCACGTACCAGCAACTCCGGAAACACAGCATATGTTTAATTCAAAGAGGCTAGCCAAAATGAAACCAACAGCGTACTTGATCAACACTTCAAGAGGCGAAGTAATTGATGAAAATGCACTTTACGAAGTGCTAAAGAGTGGCAAGCTCGCAGGCGCAGCACTTGATGTATTTGAGGAGGAACCGCCTACCAACAAGCAGCTAATGAATCTGACAAATGTCGTATGCACACCGCACATTGGCGCGCAGACAAAAGAAGCACAAGAGCTTGCCTCTAGGGTTGTTGCAGAAAAGGTGATTCAAATTTTGCGTGGCGTAATATGACATATAAAGGGGCCGAAATCAGGAGGTGATATAATGCGCAGCTACATGGCTCAAACGTGGCATCGGATGTGGAAGGAGAATTCCGATGAGCTCAAATCCAAGACAGTTGCCTGGAGAGCAGAGCCAACCATCCACAGGATAGAGAAACCAAGCAGGCTTGACCGAGCTAGAAGATTGGGCTATAAGGCAAAACAGGGCATCATTATCGTCCGAGCTCGTGTGGGTAGAGGTGGCATGAGAAAGCAGCGCCCAGTTTCAGGTAGAAGGCCTAAACACATAGGTGTGGTTCACATCAAGCAGGACATCAGCATGCGCAGGGTTGCTGAGCGAAGAGTAGGCGAAAAGTTCCCAAACCTTGAAGTGCTTGGCTCATACTTCCTTCACAAGGACGGCATGAATATCTGGTACGAAGTCATCCTTGTAGACCCATCTCATCCAGCCATTTCCAAAGACAGAGAGATGAGAGGCAAGCTTAAGGCATTTGCAAAGTAAAGAAAGATGACAACGGTGAAAGTTTAAAGTATTCCAAAAGAATTAACTCTTTACTACCAGAGCTAATTGTACTCATAATTTGGTACTTATGAAACGTTCAAGCTTGTCCATTGCTTTTTCAAGCATTTCTTCTGGCGGCAGATAGACGATCCTGAAGTGACCTGACCCATAGGTAGAGCCAAAGCCGGAACCGTGCACAGTTAGCACGCCGGTGCTATTGAGTAGGTCGATTACAAAGTGCTGATCGTCCTTCCAGCGGCCTTTAGTGTTGATCTGTGGGAAAATATAAAATGCCCCACGCGGAACTTTGCATTGGATGCCCATTGCATTGAGGCGCTTGACCACATAATCGCGCCTTGTTCTCAGCTTATCAACCATTGTGGATATATGTGCCTGAGACCCCCGAAGCGCTTGCACTGCTGCTATCTGGACAGGCAGATTGGCCGCTATCCGCACTCTTGCAAGCTTGGGTATATCCTCACGCAATCCTCCAAGCTTTTTAGAGCTACTGTTCAGACAGATATAGCCGCAGCGCCAACCAGTCATCAGATAGGCCTTTGAAAAGCCGTTGAGCAAGATAACAGGGGCATCTTTGGCCACCTTGCCTATGCCAGTGAAATGGGAGTCAAAAACTATTTTGTCGTATATTTCATCGCAAATGACATAAAGATCATGTTCGGTGGCAATGTCTATCAACTGTTGAAGGCTCTTTTGATCGAAGACTTCACCAGTGGGGTTGTTTGGACTAATGATACACAGTGCTCGTGAGCGCGGGGTTATCTTGCTCTGTAGATCTTCAAGGTTTGGCCTTCCGTCTTCATGAAGCTTGAATTCAACAGGCTTGCCGCCATAAAATTTTGCGTATGAAGCATATGGGGGATAATAGGGACCAGGCATCAACACTTCAGCGCCGGGGTCGACGATAGAAGCCATCGTCATGTCAAGTCCTTCTGATACTCCGTTGGTGACAATGATGTCTTCTACTGCAACGTTGAATCCTTTTTCAGACTCTTTTTCCATGATTGCTTGTCGGAGCTCGGGCAGTCCTTCAGAATCAGTATAATAATTCTCATCATGCATGACGGCATCTACAATTGCTCTCTTGATGTGGTCTGGTGTCTTGAAGTCGAACCTGACAGGATCACCTATGTTAAGGTAGATTATCTCCTTACCAGATGCTTGGTATTTGCGGGCATAAGCGATAATGTCGCGGATAGCATACTCTACCCCGTGTGTCCTATCTGATACCTTCAACCTGAAACCTAGGGGAATGTGACCGAGATAAAATGTTATTCTTCATAAATGATATGCTCTTTGCATGAAATCTAGGCATAAATTTAAAGCCTGTCAGAGACGTCTGCTCCTTGCAGATGGTGGCTAATTATGATGAAGTAATGAAATTGGCACTGGAGCGAGGATTCTATTTTCCTAGTTGCGAGATTTACTCAGATGCGCCTGCTGGCTTTTGGGAATACGGGCCCAGAGGCGTCAACATGAAAAACAAGTTTATCGAGCTATGGCGGCGTGAGCTTGTACGGCGTGATGGCATGCTAGAGATTGATGGGTGCCAGATAATGAGCAAGAGCGTCTTTGTTGCATCAGGTCATATCGGCAACTTTACCGACCCTGTAGTAAAATGCACAAAGTGTGGATCTTCCTTCAGGGCAGACCGCTACATCACAGAGAAAACAGGTGAGAGTGTACTGGAGAGGATGGCGGAACAAGAAATCAAATCGCTCATAAAAAAGCACAACCTGCGATGCCCAAATTGCAATGGCGAGTTTGGCGAGGTAAGCAAGTTCAACATGATGTTCCCTATTGGCATCGGCCCTGAAGCAGAGGAAGCATACCTCCGTCCGGAAACCTGCCAGACGATATTTGTCGACTTTGCACGTCTCTTTAAGACAATGAGAGGTCGCCTCCCACTTGGCATAGCACAGGTAGGCAAGAGTTTCAGAAACGAAATTGCACCAAGGCAGAGCCTTCTCCGCTTAAGGGAGTTTTACCAAGCAGAGATAGAGGTCTTTTGCAACCCGGACAGACTGAATGAGATGCCAAAGTTCAAAGAGGTCAAAAATACCATACTTCGACTATCGGATGGATCGTCGATAATTGAAGTAACTGCAGAGGAGGCGATCAGTAAAGGGTTGACACCGAACAAGCTTATCACATACTACTTGGCACTTCTCGTAGAATTTTATGACAAGACGGGCATAGATGTAAAGCGTAGCCGGTTCAGAAACCTATTAGTCGATGAAAAGGCGTTCTATGCCTCTGTCGCATTTGATTTTGAAGTCGAGACCAGCATTGGATGGCTCGAGCTTGTGGCATGTAACTACCGATCTGACTATGACCTAAAGGGGCATGCGATCACAAGCAAGCAGAACCTTGAAGTATTAGACTCTGCAACCCAAAGCAAGGTGCTGCCGCATGTGTTTGAGCTCTCGATGGGAATCGACAGAAGCATCTACGCAATCTTAGAACACTGTTACTATGAAGACAAGCAGCACGATGATAGGGTAGTGCTTCGCCTAAAGCCTTACCTCGCGCCAATTTTAGTCGGTATATTACCGCTAATGACCAAAGACGGACTTGACCAAAAAGCGCGCCAGATCAATTCTGAGCTAAAATATGACTTTGACACCTTTTATGATGAATCAGGGTCTATCGGCAGGCGCTACCGCAGGCTTGAGGAGATTGGGACACCATTTGCTATAACTATAGACAAGGCTACAATGCAGGATGATACTGTAACGATAAGACACAGGGACACAATGCAGCAGGAAAGAACCAATATATCTGATCTACATCAGTATCTGCATAAGGCACTTGGATGCCGCTAGATTCACAGACACCTTTGCTATTCCTATAGCAAGGATGAAAAAATTTTTAATATAGCCTCTAATTTTACCCAAAGTAATAGAAGTTCCTTTTTTTATAATACATACTTATCTGATGCAAAAAATTGATAATCTAATAAATCGAAAGAAATTAAAATGTAACCTACATGAAATATCATGAAAAGGTCACGGGCAACAGGAAAAAAATAGCATCTAATGACGATGTACCTTTAGAAAAGTGGCTTGTCTGCTATCGGAATCCGGCCTCAAAAAAGCATCCAAGTGGCTCTGTATTTATTCGTCAATTCATTGCGGCCGGTTTTTACGAAGCTTATGATACTGTTCTGACGTACGCTGAAAATATGAACATGGAGGTGATTTGGTTCCGCGAAAAGCGTTCCTGCGAGCCATTTCTTAACTACGACGTTCCTGAACTTGAAACGCTTTGTACGTACTGTAACAAGAAGTTCAATGACCTCGAGCCAGTGCCCTGCAGGCATGAGGGCTGCAAGGCCAAGTTTTGCTCAAGGGAGTGCATGGCAAATCATCTTGCACTGCGTCATAAAGTCAGAGATAATTCAGCGCGCATTTAGCCTGTTGTTCTCAGGAGCATTGTCTGGCTGGCGCAATCCACTCTATTGCAAGATTGCAGGTCTATACTAACAATTCTTCATAAGCAGGTCATATTATCAAAAGGTCCGTCAACTTACTCTCCAATCATCTGTAGTTATGACACATATATGTTCCATTATAGATGTAAGTGAGAGTTTTTTGTTGTCTGACGATAGGTTATATCTGGCCTCGGTGCGCGTGTGTTTCCGGTGGCGCGCAGCAATGAACAGCAAGAAAGTAGACAAAAAGTATGATCACAAGAAATTAGAATTTCCCATCACAACTGATGGCATTCCATTATAAAGCCATCTTTAGCATGTTAGATGAGGGTTCATGAAGACGCAGAGCACTAACTGAAATTTCATCACTGCTTGAGCAGATCAAGGGTAATCATACGTATGCGCTCGGGGTCTCCACTGAATTGCTTAATGCAGCGCGACATGTATTGTCTTGGTGCACCTTCCTGCTGACCCGCTAATGTAAACCCAAGCGAGATGAAGCAAGACCTAATCCAATCAGCCCATGCTGAATACCGATCATCGCTTACAGGCTGCAATAACTCGTCAGTTAATTCTGTAACAAGCTGGAGCCGCCCCCCATTTTTTAGCTTGTAGTACACAGAGCTGTAGAACGGCTTCCATTGTTCTTTCCTTTTCTCATCAATGAATGCCGGGTCGGGCAGCACTGCTATGAAGTGATCAATAGATTCATCTTGGAATGTAGGAACAAGGTCTTCAAAAGACCTATTCATGATAATAACATTGGAAAGAGTGATTCTTGACCGCGCCTGTAAGCACTGCTCATTGTCAAGCTCGATTCCAATATATATCGAATTGCGATCGCGCGCGGCAAGGGTTTCAAGAAGTGTGCCATCACCCATGCCAAGTTCTACAACTAGCCTAGGATGAAAAAAAGAGAGAAAGCTCAATCCTCCAGTGTTAAGCCTTGAGAAGCTCAGCCTCAAGCAACTGCTGCAGAAGCTGAACGGCTTCTTGCTCGACCTGCTGCCTTGGCAAGCCAAGCTTGGCTGAAAATTGGTCGGTGATCTGATTGATGGTCTTGGTTCCGTCGCACGCGTTCCAGAATTCTACGATTGCTTCATTAACCATGAACCCCTGATCCTTATTGTTTGCAAGTATCAGCGATCCGTCATCCTGCTTTGAAAATCTGCCCATTTTCATAGGCTTGCTCTTTTCATAGTCGATCTGGAATCGTAGGTTTGGCTTGCCAAAGCCAAGCTTCTCCCGCACATCCTGATTCATTTTTTCGAGGCTCCAAGGAGGATCCCATACTATGTCGACATTGATATTGCCGATCCCGTTTACCTTTCCTACGTAGCGCTTGACATCACTTACTAGGGTATCATGAAGTGGACAGCCTCTGGTGGTCATTGTCATCTTGATGTCTACATCTTTACCGCCAGCAACCTTGACTCCATAAATGAGTCCAAGGTCTACTACATTGACAGGTATCTCCGGGTCCATGCACTTTTTCAATGCTGCATAAACTTGCTCTTCGGTGACTGTTTGCTGTGTTGACATGGCTCTCTACCTACTATTATATAGGGTTTAGACAAAACATGATAAAAACTTTATCAGCCAAGTAAGGCTTTAAGATTCTTCTCAAAGGGCGGCTTGAGTATGCCTTTCTGGGTAATGATACCTGTGATAAGCTCCGGTGGTGTCATGTCAAAGGCAGGGTTGAAGACCCTTACTCCTTTGGGTGCAATCCTCTTCTTGCCTACCTTGACCACTTCGTCTACGGATCTGTCTTCAATTATCACATCATCTGGATTACTTTCAAAATCAAATGTTGACAAAGGGGCTGCGACGTAAAATGGTACATTATGTTTGTTGGCAAGAATTGCGACCTGGTATGTCCCGATCTTATTAAACACGTGGCCGGTGTGAAGCACTCTGTCGGCGCCTACGATAACGTGGTTGATTGCGCCCATCGCCATCATGTGGCCAACAGCGTTATCGGTTATCAGGCTGACATCGATGCCATCATGTAGGAGCTCAAAGGCAGTGAGACGAGAACCTTGCATCACTGGGCGCGTTTCCGTGGCAATCACGCTCAGGCGTTTGCCAGATTCCCTAGCAGCCCTTATGACACCAAGGGCAGTACCATAGGCAACTGTCGCAAGCGAGCCGGCATTACAGTGGGTGAGCACAATATCGCCGTCTTTTAACAGCTTGAGGCCATGTGCTCCGATTTTCCTGTTGGTTTCAATGTCCTCTTCCGCCATCTTGAGTGCCTCATTAAGCACTGCTCTTTTTGCTTCTTGTACTGTCTTGGCACGCGTGCCCTTTCCCATCACTCGCTCCAACGCCCAGAAGAGGTTAACGGCAGTGGGTCGCGTCGCCTGGAGTACCTTGAATGCATTGTCGAGATCTGTAGTTAATTCAGGCAATGTCTTGGCATTGCTCTGCTGGGCAGCTAGGGCAAGACCGAAAGCAGCGCTTACGCCTATCGCTGGTGCGCCCCTTACTACAAGTTTTCTGATCACATCTGCTACTTCCTTGTAATTTTTGCACCTTACGTACACGAGCTTGTTTGGAAGCTTTGTCTGATCGATGAGCACTACACAATTATCTTTCCATGCAACTGTTAGCAAAGGATCTCGATTGTGAGCCAAATATAATGAAATCTTTTTTCAGGCAGTATTAAATCTAACTAGGTCTACCTATTGATGCAAACCTGCGGGCAGCAAATCGCGATCTATCAAGGATCCCGCGGCCATCGTATACTGATGCACCGTTGAGCTTTTCATGTGTAATATTGTGATATTCTGCATGGTCTGAAATCAACATCACAAGATCTGCATTCTTTGCCGCTCTTGACAAGTCCGACGTTAGCATGATAGCTGGGGGTAGATTAGGGTCTCTTGTCACAAGTGGGTCATGCACACGGATCTCTTTCACTTTCAACTTCTTTAGCTCTTCAATGACCTTGTAAGTGGGCGACAGGCGCGTATCTGATACACCACCCCTGAACCCCAGTCCAAGTAATGCGACGGTACACTTTGAGACATCGGTTCTGTCAATCAATTTCATTGCCTGCTCGACGCAATAGGCAGGCATTGCATCGTTAACATTCCTTCCAAAGCTTATGATCCTGCATTCTACTCCACTTTTTTTTGCAGCATAGAGTATGAATTGAGGATAAACTGGTATGCATGCACCCCCTACACCGACTCCAGGCTTGTGTATGTGACAGAAAGGCTGAGAATTGGCAGCTTCTCTTGCCTCCCAAAAGTCAACACCTGCTTTTTCGCAGAATTTAGCCATCTCGTTTGCAAGCGCAATGTTGACGTCTCGATAGACTCCTTCTAGGAGCTTTTCAGTCTCGGCAGTCCTGATGTTACCCATCTTTATTACGCCCTTCTTGGCTACCAAAGAATAGAGCTTGGCACCAATTTCTAAGCTCTTGGAGCCGGCGCCTGCCACGATTGCTGGATATCTCTCTTCAATATCTTCAATCGCCCTGCCTTCATAGATGCGCTCCGGATTATATACCATGTAAAAATCCCGTTCAACCTTCAGCCTACTCTCTTCCTCCAAGATCGGGAGGACAATATCTTCAGATGTGCCAGGTGGCACACTTGGATTGAGTGAAACAACATCCCCTTTCTTCAGGCCTTGGCCGATGGCAGTCGCAACCTGCTTTACTGCTGAAAGGTCTGCAGAAAATGAATCGGTAAGCAGCACTGGCACGCATATCAACTTGAAATGGCTGTCTTGGGAACCCTTGAGGGGGTCGCCGTAGACGAAAAACCGCTTTTCCTTGAGCCCTTTTGAAAAGGCCTCATTTACCCCTGGCTCATAGATGTGTGTCCTCCCCTTCCTTGCATTTTCAAGCACTTCAGAGGAGTTATCTATGCCTATCACATGAGCACCAGCTCGCAACCATGAAGAAGCAAGAGGGGAGCCTACATGTCCAAGGCCGTAAACCGCGACTCTAAATTCGCCTGATCTGATCCTTCTTGCAAGATCTGGATCAGTGTTGTAGTTGTTGTTGTTCTTGTTAGCTGAGACTGCATGGGTCTTGCTGCGGTTCTTCATATGAGTCTAACATATAGTTTCTGTTCATATATTAGAGTTGATCTGCTTTGTTGCATATCAGCTAACAGGTTAAATTCATGAAGCTGCCAATGCAGCATTATTGCCTGAATCAATACCGACAGCAATCAAGGTATTTGCTAGTGAAATTGTGTATCCAGTTGCACTTATCGGCTGTCGCACATCGGATATGTCGCTTGATTGCTGTGAATACGATCTGGCAGTATTTGCAGGATCTCAAGGACATAATCAAGCCAATCAAGTGGTGCAGGTCGACAACCGCCCAGTTGAGCTGATGCATCTTACCAGGTCCATAAAAGATCACATTATTGATCTGGCAGACATGGTCATATTGAAAGATAACAGTAAGCTCATGCTGTCTTCTGCAGCCAAAGATATCATAGCAGAAAAATATAAAAAAATGCTAGCCGCTTCAGGCAAGAAACTGCTAATAAGTTCCTTGTTTTGCCAGCAGAAAATGAGGGGAACCAATCATCCTACGATTGCTGCAATGTGGCTCAAGATTGCAGCTTATGAGTTCATAGATGGAGTACTTGCTCTATCAGGAAACAGGCCTATGCCTGTGCATATTTTGGAACAGGTGAGGCAAATTGATTCTAGAATGGCAGAAGGTGTTGATGTTGCGCTAGAATGTATTGGAGCAGAGAGAGCTACTCGGCCTGCGATATCTAGATCAATGGAGGCCATCAAGGAATTAAAGTCAAAGGACTATGACAGAGATCTTTTCATGTCAAAGGTAAGCCATCTACTTGAGCGCCGTATGTTGGTAGACGGCTATTATTATGCAGGAAGAGTTGCAGCAAAAAATCTTGTAAGTAAAAAGGAGATATTCTACAGCCAATACTCGAAGCTTGTACAACTTGCGCTAGACTTGGTTAATGACCTGCAGAGCCTGGAAAAGATGCAAAAGCGGCTATTTAGAGCTGTAAACAGAGGCTTAGAACGCTGATTACCTTCGTCTTACTGCTAGGACGGGTGGCTCAGACATCTTGAACGTAGTAGTTTGGCTGGTTCTTGCCCTCAGTTTTGCCTTGTACTTCAAGTTCCTAGGCTTAGTCCTCAGCCTATATCCACAGCATGGGCACCAAAGGCCATCCCACTTTATAAATATCTCACATATCTGGCATCTTTTTTGTCCGCTGGCATACCTGCCTGAG
>DASUUV010000004.1:0-18072 GCA_036373895.1 Nitrososphaera sp.
CTACGTCTCAGGCGGAGGATGTGCAGGCCTTTCATATGGAATGGGGTTTGAAGAAAAGCCTGACGAGGATGATAGGATCATTGAGCAGAACGGAGTAAAGCTGTTGCTTGACAGCTACAGCCAGACGTATCTTAAAGACGCCAACATTGACTACATCGAGAGCCTGATGGGCTCAGGTTTTAAGATCGGCAATCCCAATGTGACGAAGAGCTGCTCATGTGGACACTCGTTTAGTACAGAATAGAATAAGGACTAGCCTGAACTAGCCCGACCCTTTTTCTACTTTGTAGTTTTATGCTTTTTCTATACTTTGTGGGTTAATTTTTGACTATATTTTATCCGCCCTTCTCTTGCTTTTTCCGTATATTAGCCTTTTCTACAGAAACCCTTGATATATTTAGTGTCTTAAGTGAATCTGACAGCGCATATTTGTTACCTGACTACTCACTTCTTGGGGATCGGAATGCCTGAATTGATTACTCTGGAAAGATGATACGAGATGAAATCAAATACCATGTCACACGACAATGGAAAGATGAGAAAAGAAAGAGGAAGAGGAACAAGAAGATTTAATGGCATGATTCGACAATAAATAATTGATTACAATTGTTATATGATACACTAGTTGTCGGTGGAGCATCAGCAGGACTAACTGCTGCAATGTATGCTAGCCGTCAAGGTCTCAAGACTTTACTAATTACAAAAGATATTGGAGGACAAGCACTTCTTACAAATGCCATAGAAAACTATCCTCCATTTGAACACATAGGCGGTTTTGAACTTATGCAAAAGTTTGAACAACAAGCAAGAAATTTTGGAGCTGAATTTGCCTATGAAGAGGTACTCTCCATAACAGAACATAAGAAAGGTGGCTTTATAATAAAAACAAATAACAACGATAAAGAATATTCTGGTTATACCCTGATTCTTGCATTTGGCAAGACTCCAAGAGACTTGAATGTGAAAGGTGAAAAGGAGTTAAATGGAAGAGGAGTTTCATATTGTGCTGTTTGTGACGGTCCTTTTTTCAAAAATAAAAAAGTTGCAATTGTTGGTGCTGGTGACCCAGCTTTAGAAGCAGCATTATATCTCAAAGAGCTAGCATCACAACTCTACATAATACATAGGACTGACAAACCAGTAGGTTCAGAAGAGTCGATTGACTTATTACAAAATAAAGATAATAACAATAAGATTTCTTTCATTTCCAATTCTATTGTGAAAGCGATTAATGGTAATTCAAAAGTTGAATCTCTAACTCTCTATGATTCCAAAACCAATTCTGAATCAAAGTTGGATGTCGACGGAATATTTGTCGAAATGGGATATGTTGCAAGGACAGACATCGTCAAAGATCTAGTTAAATTAAATGGCAGCAAAGAAATAATTGTTGATAAATATTGCAGCACTTCTTCTAAAGGGATTTTTGCTGCAGGTGACGTTACAGACGTACCCTACAAACAGGCTATAATTTCTGCAGGTCAAGGAGCTATTGCAGCACTATCTGCATATAATTACCTTCAAAGGCTAAAGGGAAAACCAGCTATTAGGGCTGATTGGAAATCAATTGTGAATAAAAAATAAAAAAGGCATACTAGATGATGAATATCCTTTATCTGTTGTTGACGCTCATCTTCTTCCTTGCAAAGCCAATTGGGATCGTACCTATTTGTTTCGCTTTGTATAGCTGCTTTGGTATCCTACCGGAGGAGAAGACCTTCGGAGCTCCACGTATAATAGCGCAATAGACAGCAAGCGCTACTTTTGGAAACAAGATTAACTTAAGCAATCTACTGTCGCTCAGTCACAAAATGCAGAGGTAGCAGCATCAGTTGAGTTGATAGCGGGAGAAGAAGTAGAACAAGCCAAAGTAGCTCTGCACTCCATGCATTAGTTGCACAAGCAGAAGAACCAAAACAAGCAAAAGAAAAAGAACCATCACAAGCAGCACAAGAAGAAGAAACAGAAGAAACTGCATGCGATTTTTCCTATCCAGATATATGTGTGTATACCACCTCCCCCACCAGACTTAACCTGCGATGACATTTCTGCTCGCAACTTTGAGGTACTGTCACCAGATCCACATGGGTTTAATAGCAATGATAATGATGAGATAGGATTTGAGATTGGAAGCAATCAACCTGACTTAGATGAGCCAGATAATAACTCAGGCTCAGATAACTTACTTGACTTATATGATTCAGGCTAAACCTGAATCAGGACCTGATGATCCTCATCCAGATCCTGATTCCAATAGCAGAACGGATCTTTGATTCATTTAGAATAATGTCTGAGTAGACGAAGCAATAAGAAAGCGTAAGCATCATCATAAAAGGGGAATGACTAAAAACAAGTAAGTTTCAAAGACTAAAAGGGCTTTTGTCTAACTGATTGATTGCAGTACTATATACCATCCGCATCTGTTAGGTTATATTATTAAATATCCATTGCTCGCTAGAAACCTCAGGTATAATGGCTTCTTTAAATCTCGCTCAAAAGATAATTTCGGATCATCTTGTGGAAGGCAAGGTCGAGCCAGGTCAAGAAATCGGTCTTAAGGTAGACCGGGTTCTTATGCAAGATGCAACTGGCACCATGGCATGCCTGCAATTTGAAGCCATGGGAATACCTCGGGTCAAGGTAGAACACGCCGCCATCTATGTAGACCATAATATTCTACAGACTGGGTTTGAAAACGCCGACGATCACCGTTTCCTCCAGACGTTTGCCTCAAGATATGGCATCTATTATAGCAAGCCGGGCAATGGCATCTGTCATCAAGTAAACCTTGAACGCTTTTCAGTACCAGGCAAACTGCTGATAGGCTCTGATAGCCACACCCCTACTGCCGGTGGCGCAGGCATGATGGCAATTGGAGTAGGGGGTCTAGATGTAGCTGTAGCCATGGCCGGCGCACCATTCTACACCAAAATGCCCAAGATAGTTGGAGTAAAGTTGACTGGCATGCTCAGACCTTGGGTCACTGCCAAGGACATAATCCTTGAAATGCTGCGCAGACTGTCTGTCAAAGGAGGAGTGGGCAAGATCTTTGAGTACTATGGCGAAGGTATCAAGAGTCTTGGTGTCCCACAAAGAGGAACAATATGCAATATGGGCGCAGAGCTTGGTGCCACCACATCTCTGTTTGAATCAGATGAAGTCACGCTTGACTACCTGACTCGTCAAGGCAGGCCGGATGACTACAAGCGTTACATGGGAGACCCAGACTGCAGCTATGACGAAAACATAGAGATAAACCTGAGCGAGCTTGAGCCGCTGATTGCGCTCCCGGGCTCACCTGATGCCGTTCACAAGGTACGCGACGTGCAGGGGGTCGATGTTCATCAGGTGCTCATCGGCTCATGTACCAATTCAAGTTATGTTGAAATGATGACTGTTGCTCACGTGCTCAAGGGCAGAAAGGTGCACTCAAATGTCACAATGGCCATTAACCCTGGTTCAAAGCAAGTACTTGAGACTGTAGCGCGTGACGGCCCATTATATGATATCATTGCTTCTGGCGCCCGACTGCTTGAAAGTGGTTGCCAGGGTTGCATAGGCATGGGCTCTGCACCAGGAACTGATTGGATTTCAATTAGATCCTTCAATCGGAACTGGCCGGGAAGGAGTGGCACGAAGGACGACAAGGTCTACCTGACATCGCCAGAAGTATGTGTTGCTTGCGCTGTGACAGGAAAGATAACTGATCCACGCGACCTTGGCGAGTACCCCAATATCCCATGGCCGGATAAGTTTGTAATCGATGACTCATCCATTATCGCGCCAGCTCTTGCAGACCAGGCTGATAAGGTACAGGTATTGAGAGGTCCCAATATACGTCCACTTCCGCTACGGCAGCCTATGGAGTCCGTGCTGCAGGGTGAAGTGCTGATAAGAGTAGGAGACAATGTCAGCACTGACGCTATAATGCCGGCTGGAGCTAAGATACTGCCTCTTAGGAGCAATGTGCCGGCGATAAGTGAGTACGTGTTCTATTGGATTGACCCTGACTTTGCAAAAAGAGCCAAGGAAAAACATGGTGGCTTTATTATTGGAGGCGAAAACTATGGTCAGGGGTCTAGTAGAGAGCATGCTGCATTGGCACCGATGTATCTCGGAGTCAAAGGTGTCATCGCAAAATCGTTTGCAAGGATTCATAAAGCAAATCTAATCAACTTTGGGATCATACCATTTGAGTTCCATAATTCCTCTGACTTTGAGCTGCTGGATCAGGGTACACCCATTATAATAGAAAATGTAGTCAGCAGCTTGAAGAATGAGAATAAAATGATTGAAGCGATAGCTGATAAGAACAAGATCACACTCAAGGTCGATCTGACTCCAAGGCAGAGAGAAGTTCTGATAGCTGGCGGCCTTCTGAACTACATCAGGTCTATCCAGCATAGCTCTTGATAGTCGGCCGACAACAATTAGTCAGCAGCACCGAGAACATAACATGCAAACGCACAAGGCTGAGCGGGGAACGGCTTGAAAACCTTCAGCTGAGTCAACTTAGAAGCTTACAGTTATGCTGTCCCAGTAATAATAGTGAACATTTAGTCAATGCTTGACACCATCGTTGGAAAGCGTATCTGACAGAAAATATATAGAGCATTCAAGCCAATTGAGATTATAGTATGATAATGACGACGATATCTCTTGTAGCCACTGAGCCAAAACCCAAGGGCATTAAAGTAGAGACAATAGAGAACACCCGAATGGTTCGCGGAACCACTTTATTGAAGCGCGGTTTTGCCCACATGCAAAAAAATGGGGTCATAATGGACGTAACGAATGTAGAGCAGGCCGTCATTGCAGAAGATGCAGGCGCAGTAGCAGTCATGGTTCTTGACAAGCTGCCATACGATGTTAGGAAGGCAGGCGGAGTAGCAAGGACTGCAAGTGTCAAGGTAATTCAGGAGATAATGGACGCGATAACAATCCCAATCATGGCCAAGTGCAGGATTGGCCACACGGACGAAGCAAAAGTACTGGAAGCTGTGGGCGTTGACATGATAGATGAAAGCGAAGTGCTGACGCCAGCAGATGAAGAACGCCACATCTGGAAATGGGACTTTACACCTCCATTTGTCAATGGCGCCAAGAATCTTGGCGAGGCATTACGCAGGATCGAAGAGGGTTGCGCGATGATAAGGACTAAGGGAGAGCCGGGAACTGGCAATGTGTCGGAGGCAGTAACTCATATCCGCGTAGTCAACAGCGAAATACGCAGGATCCGATCAATCAATCAGGACGGCGACAAGCAGGAGCTGATGAAGGCTGCACGCGAATTGAAAGTATCATATGAAATAGTTGAAGAAACCGCGCGACTTGGAAAGCTGCCTGTAGTTAACTTTGCAGCTGGGGGAATTACCACTCCTGCAGATGCGGCGCTCTTGATGAACCTTGGCTGCGATGGTGTGTTTGTAGGATCTGGCATTTTCAAGTCTGATGACCCTGCTCAAAGGGCAAGGGCTGTCGTGCTTGCTACGACATTCCATGATGATCCCAAGGCAGTCATGGAAGCACAAAAGATGGTTGATGAAAAGAAGTCGCTGCTTGGCATGGACACAAGTAAGCTTGAGCTTCGTATGCAGCAAAGAGGCGAGCACGCGTGAACAATAGTAGTAGCAAAAAGAAATCAGTCACAATTGGAGTTCTTGGCTTTCAGGGAGACATAGAGGAAAACGTAGCCGCCACAGGGCAGGCGCTGCAAGAGCTGCAGATGGACGGGAATGTCAAGATAGTGCGTTACCCACACGAGATCGAAAATATCGATGGCCTCATTTTGCCAGGTGGCGAAAGCACTGTGCAGAGTACGCTTATCGCCATTCAGCAGTTGCAGCCGGTTTTGAAAAAGCGTATCTCAGAAGGTCTACCTGTGCTTGGCACATGTGCTGGCATGATAATGATGTCCAAGAGAGCATATGATAGAGTCATAGGAGACACAAAGCCTAAATTGATAGGCAACCTTGACATCGTAATTGAGCGGAACGCCTTTGGAAGACAGAGCAACTCATTTGAAGCCGACCTTTCAATAAGCATGCTGGACAAAGAGGCATTCAAGGGGGTCTTTATTAGAGCTCCAGCCGTAACTGAGGTAGGGAAGGATGTCGAGGTAATCGGCAAGCTTAACAATAGAATCGTGGCTGTCAAGCAAGAAAACATCATTGGGACTGCATTTCATCCTGAGCTCTCAGGCGACTCACGGATACACATACATCTGATCGAAATGGCCCGTGAATTCAAGAACAAGAACGGTTCCTGAGGAATACTCTTGAAAGTACTACTAAAGCAGTTTTTGTATGCTTGGCTTGCCTTCAAAAACCGCCTACCCCCTAAATGGATACCGCTTCAAAGTGCTCGAATCCTGACCAATGGATAGTGTTGAAGGCAAAGAACAGTGAGGATTTTTTTGCAAGCTGGCTACTCAATATTTTTCGCTGGAGACATCTTGACATATTCTTGTTCCTGTGGATAGAGCTGCAAATCATCATATAGCTGTAGTAGTAGTAGTCAAGTCGCCCTACGAACATGATGGTATTAAAAAAATTTCATCGACCACCTGAGCAGATTCAAGGACTAGTCTTCGACAAAAAAGAATGCTATCGCAATTATGATATAGACTGCTGTCAGCATTACGCCTTCAAACCAGTTACTTTTCCCGTCGTGCACTATCAGGTTCAGAATTATCGCTGCTAGGAAAATTGTCGCAAGCTCCAACAGTGTAAACACAAGCGTAAATGGCTGGCCCATTGCAATGCCTGCAAATACTAGAATCGGGACTACAAAAAGCGCTATCTGTGTGCCTGAGCCTGCTGCTATGCCGATCGAAAGCTCCATCTTGCCTTTCCTTGCAAGGAGAATTGCACTACTGTGTTCCGCGGCATTGCCAACGATACCCACAATTATTGCACCAACAAACAGTTGGCCGAAGCCAAGTTCTTCACCTGTTGTCTCGACAGAAGCCACCAATATCTCGCTTACCACTATGACACCAGCCATGCTTACAGCAAGGAGCAGAAACGACTTTTTCTTACTCCAATGTGTGCCGCGGCTTTCCTGTATGCCCTCAGCAGTTTCAGGTGGCGTGAACAGGTGTTTGTGGGTAATGAACGTGAAAACTATCCCAAGAATGTAAACGATCAGCAGGATGAATGCCAATGCATCGCTCAGCACCTGCACTTGGTTTTCTAAAGGTGAAAGAATGGTGCTTGCCAAAATGGTTGGGACTGCAAGACCAATTATTGCCAAGAAAAGCATTGATGACTGAATGCCGATATTTTCCCTGCTAAAGGTTTGCTCTTTATATCTAAAGCCACCAGCAATAACGCTCAGTCCCAAGATGAGAAGTATATTGCCAATTATTGCACCTGTAATGGATGCCTTGACTAGGTCTAGGAGACCTGCGCTTATGGCAACCACCGCAATAATGATCTCTGCAGCATTCCCAAAGGTGACATTCAGAAGTGACCCTGCTGTAGGGCCATAGTGGGTTGCAAGATGTTCTGTGGAATCACCTATCAGTTTTGCAAGCGGAATGAGCGCTATTGCTGATACTACGAATAGGACCAAATGATCAGCATGAGCAAACTCTAATCCAGCAGCTATTGGCGCAAATATTAGAAGGACGTAGATAGCCGAGGATTTTGACAGCTTGACAGATTTGAGCAACTATGACTTTTCATAATCGGTTGTGCAGCAGGCTTTAATTGTTTTTATGACAATTGTCTCATCTCCCTCTATATCTATCTCTCTCTAATCAAGCATATCTTTAGTGCCACAGTATAATCGAAGATTAAACTGCTGAATACATCAAACATCTTCGGTTTGTACCCAGAATTTCTTTAAACCACCCTGTGAGTTTCAAATCAGCTACAATGTAAGTCATTACAGTAGGCATACAATATTAGTGTCAAATTTATTGCTAAATAATGATCGTATCTTCTATCTAAACTTCCTAGCAAGCAAGGTGCGATATGTTAATCAAAGAACAATCATTACCTGATTCCAGTTATCATCGAAAGCTGATTCGACGCCTACTCAAGTTACCATTTTGGCAAGATAGCTATTCTTTGATCCAAAGTCCTTGAGCTAATGTCCAATAGACCACCCCTCACCTCTTCTTAGAATAAAAACCTGTCATGTAATCCTGAGCCTTTTCTAATGCTTATCTTGTTGTCCAGCCTTGTCACTTCCTGCTTGACTGTGTTGGCGTCCTTGATATTATCCGTCAGGAGTAGAATATCGACGCCGCTGCGAGCATTAGACAAAAGTTTGATTGTATCCTGTGAAACATAAGGGTCACAGATCTTAAGATAAGTGTCAAGCTGATTTTTTAGTATGTCGCTGAGTGCATTTTCACCCTTTTGCTTCTCTCCACCTCTAACGAATACATGATCTTGGTACGACCCTTGCTCAATTACAAAAGATGTAACATTATTGCATTTCTTTTAGAACGAAGGGATTTTCCCTGTAGAGTTCCACCGGCTGCTGGTAGCACCGGCCTTTGGCCCTATTGTAGTGAATTATGAGAGTACGTGGGATGGGAAATAATCTGTGGGCACGTATCATATTCCTATTAGAGGCCTATTTATCGCCTTACCGGTTAAAGGACCAGCGATCCAGTCTACAACTAGCTTGACTGACTTAAAGTTGTGTTGCTGTTCTGAAACTAAAAGTGCGGGGGGTGGGATTTGAACCCACGAATCCCTAAGGAACAGGGTTGCAGGAACCAGCCGGCTCATTCTAAGCTTCGCACTCTTTTTCCTTTTTCTCAAAAGAAAAAGAGACCTGCGCCGTTGACCGGGCTTGGCGACCCCCGCCCACCTAAGAATGCAAGAAACAGCAGCCAAATTTATCTATTTATAGCTTGGCAGCTGTAAAAATAATATAATATGAACATGCAAGCAAGCAATGTCAGCTCGCGGCTCTTTGGCACAAATGGAGTACGCGGAGTTTATGGTCAAGAGCTTACACATGATCTTGTAATTGATCTCTGCTATGCGCTTGGCACATATTTTGGCAAAGGGCCCATAGTGATAGGATATGATGGACGCAAATCGCACCCTGTCCTGTCAAGACTTGTTAGGTCCACTCTCAACTCTGCAGGGCTTGACACTGTAAACGCAGGCCTTATACCTACTCCATGCCTGCAGTACGCTGCAAAGCGCCTAGGATACAACGGAGGGGTCATGATAACTGCATCACATAACCCGCCCGAGTACAACGGGATCAAACCTACTGCGGCAGATGGCGTAGAAATTCCAAGGGAGGGTGAGCTGAAGGTAGAGGATATTTATTATTCAAAGAGATTTATCAGGATAGATGGAACTGGTCGCGATTCTATTGATTACAATATTGTCAGTAGATACATTGAGGCTATGCTTGCCCTTATAGATGTCGACAGGATAAGGCAACGAAAATTCACTGTGGTAATGGATACTGGAAACGGCGCGCAAGCAGCCGTTGCTCCGCTTGTAGCAACAAAGCTTGGTTGCAAAGTAATCGTCATCAATGGTCATATAGATGGCGATTTTCCTGGACGTGGCCCAGAGCCGACACCGGATAATCTTGAAGTGCTCTCAGAAACTGTCAAGTCGGCAAGGGCGGATTTTGGTGTTGCATACGACGGTGACGGCGATCGTAGCATCTTTTGCGACAACACCGGCACAATCTACATGGGCGACAAGACTGGCGCGCTGTTGGTCAAGCACTTGCTTTCACAAAAGCATAAGGGTTCCGAAGTTGTTTGCCCTATCAACACTTCAATGATACTATCTGTTGTGGCAGGACAGGCAGGCTCTAAAATAATTTACACTAAGGTTGGAAGCGTCGAAGTGTCTCGAGAAATGGTAAAACGCAGCTGCCCGCTGGGCCTGGAGGAGAATGGCGGCTTTATGTACGGCCCGCTAAATGAGGTAAGGGATGGAGCGATGGCTACTGCACTTGTACTTGATATGCTGGCTGCATCTGACAAGCCACTTTCCAAGCACATTGCGCAGCTGCCACAGACCTTCCAGTATAAGACCAAGTTTACCTGTTCTTCCCGAGAAGTAGTCGACAGGATAATTAAGATATGCATCGAGCATGGAAGCCCCAAGAAGGTCGAGACGCTGGATGGAGCCAAGATTTGGATTGATGAGGAGACTTGGCTGATGTTAAGGCCTAGTGGGACTGAACCCCTTATCAGAATGTATGCAGAATCGACTGACAAATCGTTGCTGGATTCAAAGGTTGATGAATACCGCAGGTATGTGCAGTCCCAGATATAGGAATGGACAACATTTTTAATACGCTTATTCTTCTGTGTAAGAAGAATAAGATGATCCCAATGGGTGATAGAAACAGTGAGTAAGCCATATTATGTCAAGTTTGAAACTTCTAAGGATCTGGTAAATGCAGTTTACGAGGCAGTTAGGGTATCAAAGCAGAGCGGTAAAGTCCGCAAGGGCACCAATGAGACCACCAAAGCTATAGAACGCGGCGTATCAAAGTTAGTTGTAATTGCAGAGGATGTCGAGCCGCCAGAAGTTGTGGCTCATCTGCCTATCCTCTGCGAAGAGAGAAACGCACCGTTTATCTTTGTACCTAGCAAGCAGCAGCTAGGTGCGTCACTTGGAATCGATGTGGGCTCTGCAGCCGCCACAATTGTCGATGCTGGGGAGGCTCAACACATTGTTGAGCAGGTCGTCAGCTCTATAAGCACTATGAAGGGAGTAGCGGCGGCCCAGAAATGATAGGTGTGGAGACCGATAGATGAGTAGCAGGACAGCTGAAGAAAAGGTCGTCCCTGCCGAAGTCATCCAGATAGTGGGCAGGACAGGGATCGCCGGCGAAGTCATACAGGTACGTGTCAAGGTTCTCGAAGGCAAGGATAGAGGCCGGATTCTTACAAGGAACGTCAAGGGTTCCGTTAGGATGAACGATATATTGATGCTTAGAGAAACCGAGCGCGAGGCCCGCAAGATAAGGTGATAATGGTGAATGAGCAAGACAGCAACATCTCTACGCAATTGCTCCTTCTGTGGTAGACATATTACCAGTGGACATGGTATCATGCTTGTCAGAAATGACGGACATGTGCAGTGGACTTGCTCGAGCAAGTGCAAGAAGAACATGCGGGTGTTAAAACGTGACCCAAGAAAACTCAAGTGGACAGTTCGCTATGTAAAGGGTGGGCTGCACATGAAAAAGCAGTAGTGGTAGAAGATAGGTCATGACACCTGAGCAAACGCTAATTGTTATCAAGCCTGATGGTTTTAGGCGCAAACTTACGGGCAAGGTATTGGCGCGCTTTGAAGAAAAAGGCTTCCAGCTAAGGGACTTAAAGCTATACAATTTCACTAAGGAAAAGGCACAGGAATTTTACTCTGTCCACAAGGACAAGCCTTTTTTTGACGAATTGCTATCTTTTATTATGTCTGGCACTGTAGTGGCATGCATCTTGGAAGGCAGCAATGCAGTAAATACAGTAAGGCTCATGATCGGCTCGACTAAGTCATTTGAAGCGGCTCCAGGAACCATCAGAGGTGACTTTGGCCTCGGGTTTACTGACAACATTATTCATGCTTCGGATTCTCCTGAAAGCTTCATAAAAGAGTCGCGTGTCATTTTTGGCTGATCCATATACGTGGAACTTAGGCAGCCAATCGTCGTAGTTTTAGGTCATGTAGACTCAGGCAAGACTTCGTTACTGGATAACATTCGTGGCACTGCGGTTCAGGCACGAGAAGTGGGCGGTATAACGCAGCACATAGGCGCAAGTTTTTTACCCGTTGAGACCATTAAAGAGATAACTGGGCCGCTATACGCTAAACTTGCCAAGGCAGAATCTGCAATACCGGGACTACTTGTCATCGATACACCTGGCCACGAGATTTTTGCGAACCTGCGCACACGGGGCGGCTCTGCGGCCGACATTGCTATAGTCGTTGTCGACGTGAACAAGGGTTTTGAAGCCCAGACTATTGAAAGCATGGACATTCTGAAAAAGCGCAGGGTACCATTTGTCATTGCGCTCAACAAAGTCGACATGGTTGCTGGCTGGCGCACCTCTACACGATTCATTTCTGAAGATGTAAAAAGGCAGGATGTCGCAGTACAGACTTTGCTTGACGAAAAGGTATACAGCGTTGTTGGAATGCTCTCAAGGCTGGGCTATCAATCAGAAGCATTCTGGCGAGTCAAGGATTTCACAAAGGAAGTTGCGATAGTCCCTGTCAGTGCAAGAACCGGCGTAGGAATACCGGAACTCTTAGCCGTATTGGTGGGTCTAACACAGCAGTATATGGGAAAGAAACTGGAGCGCCATACCAAGGATGCTGCAAGAGGTATAGTGCTTGAATTTAGCGAAGAAACGGGTCTTGGACCCTCTGCAAACATCATACTGCTTGACGGGGTACTACATCAGGGCGACAGCATCGTTATAGGTAAGCGCGATGGTGCAGTTTCCACCAGGATAAAAGCGTTATTGCTGCCAAAGCCCCTTGACGAAATGCGAGACCCTCGGGACAAATTCAAGCAGGTCAACGAGGTAATAGCCGCTGCAGGCTTGAAGATAACCTCACCGGACCTTGAGGGCGTGCTGGCAGGAAGTCCTGTATACGTTTACAACAACAGGCAGAGGAAGAGCAAAGAAGAGCTTGACGGCCTAAAGTCGCTTGTAGAGTCAGAGGTCAAGAATGCGATCGTAAGCAACACACAAACTAGCGGGGTGATATTGAAATGCGATACTATCGGCTCGCTTGAGGCCATAGTAGACTTGCTAAAGAAAGCAAACGTTGCCATCAGGATGGCAGACATTGGAAACATCACAAGAAGAGATGTTGTAGAAGCCGCTGCAGTTAGGGAGAATGACCGCTATCTTGGAGTCCTGTTAGGCTTTAACGTCAAAGTGCTTGAAGATGCACAAAAGGAGGCGCAGGATCGTGGAGTGAAGATCTTTAACGAGCAGATAATCTACAACCTTGTACGAAGCTACACAGACTGGGTGGCATACCAACGTGAACATGAAGAATTGATCATGTTCCATGAGCTGCCGCCGATATGCAAATTCCAGTTCCTCAAAGGATTCATTTTCAGGCGCAATGATCCCGCTGTCTTTGGCGCCGAGATTCTAGTAGGCCGGCTCAGGCAAAAGGTGCACATGGTAAATGAAGAAGGCAAGAAGGTAGGCACTGTACATCAGATACAGGAAAGCGGAAAAGCGATTGAGGAGGCAACTGCGGGTATGCAGGTAGCAGTGTCGGTCAAAGAACCGACAATTGGCCGTCAGATAAATGAGGGCGATATTTTTTATACAGATCTCAACAGCAGGCAGGCAAAGCAAATGCTTGAGAGGTTCAACCACAGACTAAACGATTCCGAAAAGGAAGTTTTGAACATGCTTGTTGCTAAGAAAAGAAAGAGCGATCCGACCTTTGGGTACCTTTAAGACCCGATCACTGATACTTTTGAAGCAAGCCTTCCAGACCCTTTTCTCCCACTGCACCGACTGCCCTGTCCACTGTCTTGCCGTTCATAAACATGATAAATGTTGGAATGGCATAGACGTCGTAGCGCATTGCGATCCCTTGGTTATCGTCCACGTTCAGTCTTCCAAATGCCACCTTGTCGCCATATTTCTTGGCCAGCTTGTCAAATATAGGAAGCATGAACTGGCAAGGACCGCACCATGTTGCCCAAAAATCCACTAATACCGGCTTGCTGCCTCCCACAATTTCATCAAAATTTCTCTCGCTCAATTCTACTAAGCTGCTACTAGCAGCGTGCACGCTTGCCGTTTTCCTTTCTTCACTCATGTTCAGACAAGATACAAGTGCATGAATTATTATTAAAGATTTATTGGTTGGTTGCCTGCATTTTGAGGGCTAGGCACCTTTTTTAGGCGAAAAAATACCTGTTTCTCTAACTGAAAAAGGAATAAGGTCTAAGAGTCTGCGTTGTAGTCATCACGAATGTAAGGGCAGGAGTAGAAAAACGTGCTGCATGATCTAATTGAACGTTGTTATAGAGGATTATGAATAGTTGTATGGTTTCGCTCCTATTGGGAATTATTGAGGAGGGCATCATGATTGCCTGCAGAAATATCTGCATACGCTTCTTTTGCAGGTTTGCCTTCGACCCTTACACCCATACTAACGCAAGATCCGAGGACTTCTTTGACAGCCCCCCTAAGATCCTTAGCGTAAGAACCATCAATCTTCATCTTGGCTATTTTGACAGCACTTGCCATCGACAGGTCGCCAGCATCATTGGTGCCAGAGGTGCCTGAGCCCTTTGCTATCCCTGCCTCTTTTGCCACCAGAGCAGCTGTCGGAGGTATGCCAACTTCAACTGTGAACTTTTTTGTTTCGGTATCCACCTCTACTTTGACTGGAACCTTCATGCCGGGAAAATCCTTTGTCTTTTCGTTAATGGTATTTACCACTTGCAGTACATTGACGCCCATCGGACCCAATGCTGGACCCAGAGGTGGTCCTGCATTGGCTTCTCCACCACTTACTAGAGCCGAGATGGATTTCTTTTCGCCCATAATATCCAAGCAGAGAATTTAGGCAGATTATAATTCTTGCTCTTATATTGGATGCAGATGTTCAGCTTGACAGGTTTTTAAACCCGTGGTGTGTGTAAATGCAAGATGTCAGATCAGGAGCCTAATGAAGGCGTCGGGTCTTTGTTCTTCGAGCTTGCCGGTGACCTCCGTCTCTTGATGCTGACAAAGCTCAACCAAAAGAATCATCGTCTTTCCCAGCTTGCCACAGAGCTTAATGCTACTATGCAAGAAGCCCACCGGAACATGACACGCCTGATCGAGGCAGGGTTAGTAGCCAAAGGTAGAGACAGCGAGCTTATGTTAACTGTTTATGGCAGAACAGTGGTAATGTTAATGCCAAGTTATGATTTTCTGTATCGCAATAAGGAATTTTTCCTCGACCACAGTCTTGGCGACCTGCCGACCAAGTTTATCCAGAGGATGGGGACGTTTCAGAGCTGTGAAATAGTACATGGCGTCATGGCAATACTCCAGCGCTGGAAGAATCTTTACAGTGAATCTGAGCAATACATTAAAGAGATAATGGCTCAGGTGCCACTCGATCTTATTGAAACAGTGAGCAGTAGAGTAGAGAAAGGAGTGAGATTCTCCTATATTTTTGCCGCCAATGCAGTTGTCCCAAAAGGGCGAACACAGATTCTCCAAAAGGTTGGATGGCGCAATTTCATCAGCACGGGCCTAGTTAAGCGCAGGATGCTACCTGAGGTAAAGGTGATGACGATTTTTAATGAAAAGCAAGGATGCGTGCTCTTTCCTAACATGAAGGGCGAACCGGATCTAAATATCATGTTTTACGCCAAGGACAAGGAATTTCTTGAATGGTGCTCTGACCTGTTTGCATACCAGTGGGAAAAGGCTGGACCGTTTGACGAAAGCAAGCTGAAGAATGAAGTATAGATCACGTTTTTATACATCAGACTTCATCAAGCATGCATGCCAAAAGCTTTTGTTCTTATGAATGCCGAACTTGGAAGTGAGGATTCTCTTGTTAGCGAATTGAAAAAACTTGAAAGTGTCAAGGAGGTCTACCAAGTTTACGGTGTTTATGATATCGTGGCACAGGTTGAAGCTGACACGATGGATAAGGTAAAGGAAACGATTACCTGGAAGCTTCGAAAGCTTAACGGCGTCAAATCGACATTGACTATGATAGTCATGGAATAATGAGGCGTGGCTGTAGATACCCTCTCGACTACCTTACAGAAGAAGTATTTTTGCTCATTAGTGCAAAGGACACGCCAAGAAATAATATACTACTGCCAGTGCAAGTGGGACATCGTAGCTAATGTGTCACTGCGGCGGTTTCACGTCGGGCTATCAATTCTATGAGTAGACTGGTGCCAATCATTATCTTGTTGTTATTGTTCCCAGGTTCAGTCCATACTATGCCACTTAGAAGTATCTTGAGAAGAAGCTATAACATAATGATGGTGGTCGTAGTCCATATGCTAGGCTAACTTTTGAATGCCACACTTGCGACGAACTTTGTCGTCGGTACCGACGATGGGCTTTTCACAAGAAGAGATGTGTGTATATTACTGTAAGCACAATATGTGCTAAAAATTGTAGGATATAGGCGATCTGGATTGGGTCTCTTTGGCGTCCTTGCATTAATCTATAGCTGGCTATGTGTACTTACCAAGTCATTATTATGATTTATTTTATACATCTTCTTCTTTAAGATACTATAATAGATCTTAGACATCACAGGATAGCAGCAACTTTAATCAACCTGTATGCCGATGACGGCAGCTGATGGATCTCTTTAGCAAAATAAGAGGCGGTAGCGAGCAAAAGGTATGGAAGTGCGAGCACTGCAATATGACCTTTGATGATAAGGAAAGAATGAAGCGCCATAAAAGAAAGGCCCATGGAGAAAAGAGCGGAGGCGATGATATGCCCAATATGAACCCCTTTGGCTTTTCATAGCACAAAGGCTTATTTCTTGTAAATACATTCCACAAGTAGACTCGGGTAATATGTTTCCAATACACGACGACATAGAACGTGTGCATGGAAGGCCATACCTGAATTATGGTATGATCGCCATAAACGTTATCGTCTTTATCTGGGAGGCATCGGCAACAAGCTTCTTCTCAGATCCCCGTGCAACTGAGGATGTATTTATGACTTATGGTGCAGTTCCAAGCAGGATAGTAAATGACTTTCCTGGCAGCGCGCCTACGATCATTACATCCATGTTCATGCATGGAGGAATTGCCCATATCATCGGCAATATGGTGTTTCTTTTCGTATTTGGCGACAACATTGAGGACAGATATGGTAGGATAAAATACATCCTTATATATCTTGGATGGGGAGCAGCGGCAGCCCTTGCCCACAGCTTTTACGCTGTTTCAACTGGGCAGGGAGAGATACCTGCAGTCGGTGCGTCAGGTGCAATTTCCGGCATCCTTGGTGCGTACCTTGTTATGTATCCAAGAGCCAACATCCTTACCATAATAGCAGTATTCTTCATCTACACAGTTCGTATACCTGTGCTGATCTACATACCCTTCTGGTTTATAATGCAGTTGATCTTTGCCATCATCGGCCAACTGGGACCTGCAGGCGAAGCAGGCGTTGCATATCTTGCCCACATAGGCGGCTTTGCTGCGGGTGCTCTTACTGGCCTTGCATGGAAGGCGCTACCTAACTCAGTAAAATACAAAGAAGCCGCAAAGGAAGTTCAAGTCAAGCCGATATTCCGAAATCCAATGGCAAGGAATGTCCGGCCTAGAATCGAGGATGTTATGCCTGCGACGCCTGAAGTGATAGAGGGCCCAGACTACTACGAGGTAATCGCCGAGATCCGCGGCGTGTCGGATGCTTCCGACATCAGTGCGAGATACGAAGCAGAAACGCGGCAAGTAAGGATAGTTGCCCGTGGAACAAGAAAGTATGATTTATTAGCAAAGTTGCCAGACACTGCGGTTAACCCTGTAGTAAATCACATTCAGTACGTTAATGGAATAGCTCGCATCAGGCTTGCAAAAAATTAGCATATATAATAACCTTACAGCAAATTTAAAATATCCCGCGCGATCCCTTTAAATTTACAATTCTAGGAGAAATGTGAAAAATGTCAATACAACAAGGTTCAGCTGGAGGGGTCCCGGTGTTAATTCTCAAGGAAGGTACAGCGCAGACCAAAGGCCGAGATGCCCAAAAGAACAACATCACTGCTGCAAAGCTGATTGCTGAGATCGTTAGAAGCTCACTTGGTCCAAGAGGAATGGACAAGATGCTTGTCGACACTCTTGGCGATGTAACAATAACAAATGACGGTGCTACAATTCTCAAAGAGATAGATGTTCAGCATCCAGCAGCCAAGATGATGGTAGAGATTAGCAAGGCGACAGACAATGAGGTGGGAGATGGCACAACCTCTGTGGTGGTGCTTGCTGGCGCGCTTATTGAAAAGGCTGAAGAACTTATCAACAAAGATGTCCACCCTACGGTCATTGTTGACGGCTACAGAAAGGCTGCGACGAAGGCTATTGAAGTGTTAAACA
>DASUUV010000005.1:0-30741 GCA_036373895.1 Nitrososphaera sp.
GAATCTGAGTTAGAACCAGTATCTGAGTCGGAATCAGCAGAAGAATCTGAGTTAGAACCAGTATCTGAGTCGGAATCAGCAGAAGAATCTGAGTTAGAACCAGTATCTGAGTCGGAATCAGCAGAAGAATCTGAGTCGGAATCAGCAGAAGAATCTGAGTCGGAATCAGTATCTGATGATAGTGAATAATGAATCAAAAAACTCAGTATATGAGAGAAAAAATTATTCTATAAACCGTAACAATTCTACCCCCCCCCCCTTTTCTTTTTTCCTTCTAAGATAATTAGTATAGGGATAATCGTTTGATATGTGAATGATTAATTCATGTATATCTAGTAATTCACTTGAATCAACAGGCCAAAGCCAAATCACTTATCACTGTAACATAGTTTCAGGATTGGAATAATAAGTGATGGCTGCTGCTGCTGCTGGCATCCTTGCTAATGATCATGCACAAGCTGTGTTTGGTGAAGAACTGATAGTGTTCGATTCAGAAGAAAGACTTACAGCAATTGATAATGATGATGGTCACGATATCGCCACGCAGGTAAGCTCACTAAGAGTAACTCAAAGTACAGAAGATGGATTAGAGGTAGAATGTGAGGGTAACTTGAAATGTGAAAGAATAGGCGATGATACAGTAGTTGCAACTTCAGAGCATAATACTAATAGCACTACTACTACTGCTATACTTAATCAATCAAACGTTATCCAGTTTGGCAATGATTTTGATGTAATAGACGAACAAGATCTTGGCGCCATTATAGAAAGAATGGTTGATCGACTGCTCGATGAGATATTTGTTTGATCCGCAAACCTAGCTAAACTTGCTGTCTCTATTTAGAGTCGTCGCCTACCTACCACATTTTTTATATCTTTATTCTCTTGCCTGCTCTCTCATAGTGCATCCTGATACAAGCCACGACTTCCATAGTATCAGATAGCCAATAGTAATAATGCCTGACTGACTGATTTTGGTCTCCTTAAGGATAGAAGGCCAACGAGATTATGCATCCAGTTAATCCTTTGACAAAGGAGAATAACTGAAAAAACAAGTAAGTTTGAAAGGCTAAAAGAGCTTTTTGGCTAGCTCACTAACTGATTGTTTACATTATCATAACTAGATCATCGGCTGTCCTATATTTTGTTGCATAACAAGAGGCAGTTAGACTACAGAAGTAATATCATATATAATATACCTTATTTGCAAAACCTTAACATTATTAGACGCTTGTTCTACGACTACTTGCTGTAGTGAAAACTGGCAGTGATGAAAAGAGTGGTGGAATTTTTTCCGCTTCCTTCGCATTGCCAATAAGACAGGCATTTTTAATCGCCCACATAAACGGGCTGCTGTGGCTTCGTAGGTATCCAGCTTCGATAACATTTACTGCAATGATTCCATTTGCATTCTTATTCATAGTCTTTGTAATCGGCGGAGGTCAATATACTTACATGGCGTTTGCAGGAAGCCTAGTGTCAGCTGCAGCCGGCTACGGACTGGCTACAGGCAACAATATCATAACCTGGAAAGTGGATTACAAAATGCAGGATATCTTTGTCGCTTCTCCGGTCTCCTCCTTTACCTATATGGCCGGCATTGCACTTGCTGAGCTATTATTTGGCCTGCCAGCCTTTGTAATCTTGGCAGCACTAGTAGTGATGTTTAGCAGCAATTTTCTGTACAGCACTGCCATTGTCATAGCTACGCTTTTGCTGGTATGGGCTTCCACGTCAAGTATTGGGTATTTCATATCA
Organism: Nitrososphaera sp.; assembly: GCA_036373895.1. GTDB lineage: Archaea > Thermoproteota > Nitrososphaeria > Nitrososphaerales > Nitrososphaeraceae > Nitrososphaera. The sequence goes on from DASUUV010000005.1 coordinate 1,759, forward strand.
ACTCGTGCAACTCATCCTAGGTTTGTTGAATCCTTTATTGCATTTTTGAGAATCGCAATTGTAGTCGTGCCGCCAGTATTTTACCCAGTTTCAATAGTACCGACAGAAGAATTGCGCTATGTGGCTTTTGCAATTCCAACAACCCATGCGTCGCTGATATTGCAGCATGGGATGGGAGTTCCTCAAACTCTAGAAGGATGGTCGTCGGGGATCGGGTTTGCAGTCATTTTTGCGTACATGATAGGGTTTGCGCTGCTGGCAAAAACAAAGGCGGTATGGCGAGAAAAATAAAGCATGAGAAGGATAATAGCGAAATATGCTGATATTATACCTTAGCAAATACTTTCAAAACTGTTGCAGCTTATCTGCATCTCTTCTAGACCCATTTTAAAGTATCTTGATTTGCAATTCTAAATATTTGTTCATAGTTGCATATGAAAGAAATGAACCTCATCTAACAAACAAAGACAGGAGTCTCTCTCCCCGCAGCAAAGGGAAATAAGTTGCCCCGACTCGGCAAAAGACTACATATACAGCAATGGCATTACTTGACGCCCAAGTCGTAGCGGTTCTGCCAATATCCCTAAGCAGACATCATAGATGGAATTGCAAATGTCGCTGACAATTTTGTCAGAGATCTTGCTGGGAAATTTTACATTAAAGGGAAAAGAACACCATGATTTATTCCAAGCTAAGGAAACAGATAGGTAGGCATTTTACATCAGGAGTATTTTATTGCATACGCGCTTGTATTAAAGAAAGCAGCCTAGATAATGCAAACGGTTTAACTAATAGATCTTCCTTGCTAATTCCAAGCGATGTCATCTTGCTACTGACTTCAGTTAACGGGGATGTAGTAGTAACAACAATTCTTTGATCAGGTATGGCGTTTTTAATTATTTTAGCTAATTCAATGCCAGAAGAGATACCACTACTATTCTGTAGATGTGTATCTATTATGACCACTTCAAAGCCCTCATCGGAGGGGGAGAATATTTGTTCTGAGCATTTTCTTATATCATCTACAATCACCGCATTAACTCCTCTAGAATCCAGATACGCACGGTATACCTTTTGAATATCCTTTTCAGGTTCTACAATCAGGACATGTAAACCGCCGCCATTAGCTCTTATTCTGCATTTTTGTAATTCGAGTGTTAGACTGTGGGCTTTGCCGATTTGGCTTTTCGCATACAGATTTGATTCTTCATTCAAAACAGTAGCAGAATGAGGACATAATACGGTGATATTGAGTTTGTTTTTTAGCCATTCAAAATGAGTGTCATTCCACCAGCTTTCCAGTTCTACGCTTTTGTCAAAATGGCAATGCTCAGACAGAAATCCAGCAGCTTCGGCAAATAACAAGACCTTATCACCCTTGCCCTCAGACATTCGCTTGTGCAGAAGTTCCTCTACCCTTTTCTTGAGCTGCTTAAAGGGTGCAAGATTTGATGCCTTGGCAGATCCATAGAAAGGAAGAAAATCGATTATGACCAAGTTGCCTTTCTCTATATTTTCCAGATAGTTTGTAATTTTAGATGAAATCTTGCTCAGATGTGATTTATCACCGTTAAAGACTGAAGCATATATGCAAAGCTGACCTGCTTTTAGTCCTTCATTTATAGAATCTATTGCAGCAGAATCATACTCATCCTGATTATTGCATAGCAGCATGACATGCTCTCTAAAAGAGCGATTTAGCAATTGATATGATGGATGGTGACGTGGAGAACGGGAGGATGATGAGGTTATCAATGTATCATGCCTGTTGATTGGTTACTGATCAAAACTTCATGATATATTAAACTTAGTCGTAACTTATAGATAATTATGTATCAATTAGCTAGGTCTCTCCCTCCTTCTTGTGCTGGCATAGGCTCTGCCACCGTGGTTGAAAATGAGATGCGTAGCATATTACATAAAAAATATCCGGTGCTTAGTGATTGTAATAAAATCATAACGAGGCCTGTGTCTAATCAGACCATTGCTTTGACTTCAATTAGCCTACCGGTATTCAAATCAAATTTCTTTATGTGTTTATGTCGTGTATTTTTTATATGATCCATCATGTCACTGTGAAAGGCGAAGGCAGTTTGGCAGTTCGAACATATCCAAATATTGTTCAAATCCTCAGGATGCATATATTTTTGCCTTGTTGTAAAGCAACAACAAATTCGATTTAAGCGTTGGGAGATCATCTTATGGAGCTAATCACTATAAATGACGTCACTTTCTATTGTAGTCGCGCCCCCCAACGCCTAATAGGAATCCGCGAGATGGGAGCTTCTCAGTAGCAGCACTTTCAGTTCTACATCGTTGTCAAATGATTTGGTGTTTTATGACTGGCCATTCACATACACTCGTCTCCTCGTCCCTTGAGTCGTTGTGCCCAAAAATCCTCTTATTTTTTCTATCAACTGCGAAGGTGTAAACGGCTTTCTTATTACAGCATCAATTGGAGTTGAAGGGAAAACAGCTTCAAACTCTGGTTTGTTTACTTCAAACATGGTCATCATTATGACCTTTATTTCTGGTCGCAGATCCTTTACTTTTCTAACAAGCTGAAAACCAGTCAGTCCAGGCATCCTAATATCAGACACCAAGACTTGGCAGTATTTGCAATCATTCTGAACATGACGTAATGCTGTAAGCGGATCTGAAAAAGCATGAACTTTGAAGCCTGCATGTTCTAGGCTCCTCTCTGTCACTGTCAAACTATCTATATCGTCATCTACAATCAACGTAGTGGTCTTTTCAGTATTTTTCTTCACTAACCGTTCTTGCAACTTGGAAAGTTAATAATGTGGCATACAAGTATTTAACATTGACTATTTCTCTTAGATTATTTTCGTGAAACGAAAAATATTGGCGGATCTAAACATCATAAATATCGGTATCATAAGACCTGTCATATACGCATCTTATAGCATATTGCGCTATTATCATCCAGGTATGAATGACACTATTGAGAAGACAAATGAAAATAGCAAAAAGCCGTCTAAAAGAGACGACAACAATAAGAATCAACGAGCAATTGTAAGCAAAGACATAAAAAAACGCATGGACCAGGCTATTACAAAACCGAATATTGATGGTGATCCAACGAGGTCTGATGAATAAACACAATGGAGTCCAGTATCAATGATGATGATGATGACCGTGATCTTCACATTAAAGAGAACAACAGTAAGTGTCCAAAATGCTTATCGGGTGATATGGTAGAACATCCTTCATTCCTATCCATCCCCTTTACTTCTCGATCAAAGATTGCTGAAAAATCAAAGACAGCCATTGAAGACCAGGATGCAGACTTTGTCTTCAAATTCCTTTCATGTAGAAAATGCGGATTTTCAGAATTCTACGTGGTCAGAGACTCTGTTAGAAAGCGGATATGAGCTTAGCGATTAAATGAGCAGAATACAACAGTTATCAATTAAGGGGACCGTCAATTACTTTTTCTTTGTCTATCCTATTGATATGGATTATTATTATTTGATTCGCTTTCCAAGAGATCAAAGCAACAAGATCAGTGTAGAGGCATGTACTAGAAATATCAGCTAAAGTTTACAATTATTATTCATACCTTCACTAGTGCGTGGTTTTAGGCGCGATAGCGGCTATTATAGTTGCAGTAGTTGTGCTAATTGTGTTCTTTGCAATAGCCGGCTTTATTATTCAGCTGCTGGCACCAGTAATTGCAGGGATAATAATATTAATTATTGTAGTGGTCGGGGGAGCATGGCTGTATGCAAAATACCGTTCACGTTAGCTGAAAATTTTGTATCACAATAATCCGCCTCATTTAGGAACTGAATTATCAGCAACGAATACACATTTAGAATGGTCTTTTCATCAACTAGACAAAAAATACATCATTAACAGAGATGTGATTTCTTTATTTTTCATATGATATACATGACCGCAACTTGCTTGCACTGGCAAATAGATAAATGGACATGGCTGGCTACAGTCTTATCACATTCTTGGAAGCAAATCTAATGTCCTCTGGCTTGATTGTTTTTCTTCCTGCATGTAAAGATAGGTCTACTGCTTGCTTGGAAATTCTCTCTGCTACCTCTTCTAGAACCTTTCTCAGTTCATCAGCTGCGTCATCACTAACACGTTCTGCGCCGGATTTTTTCATGACACGATACATTGCTGCAAGGCCAAACTCAGGTCCAGAAGACATAGGCAATACCTGACATAACTATATTAAAAGTGTACTTATACTTCAAATGAGAAGAAATTGACCTGAAGGTTCTAGATATGACTAATTTGAAAATGGCCCACTTCAGCAGCAACAAGCATAATAGTATTTGTGAGGATGATCATGATAACAAATAATAATCAATTTGTCTACTGTTGCCTGTATTCCTAGCTCCTTTATGAGAAAGGGCTGTTTTAGTATCAATTCTTGGTGCACAAAAGAGCACTGGCAACTCCTTGCATACTAAGGCTCAAATCTTTTCTATTGTAGTTAGATTCTTGGCAATTCCACAGCAGTAGCTTTTGCTCTCTTGCTAACTCTAAGATAAGATAGTCTCTACAGCAAGACTTTTACAAATATTTATTTTGTATTGCATCTTTCAACATATACATCATTGCTCTTTGATGTTCATATTCATCTCACTGACAACAAATATTCAGGCTATGTGCATCATATAATATCGAGCCTGAGTATGATGAAAATAATCGCGTGCTCTGTTACAGTTGATGTGGAAACTACAATTAAAAGTTTCAACCTATTCAATACTCACCGCAACGTAGTCAAGCAATTTGTTGGGATACACCCAGAAGCTTCAGCTAGGGAAGATCTAGAAAGGTTCAGAGAAATCTTCAGGTCGAACTTACAATCGATAGACGGTGTCGGCGAAATTGGTCTTGACGGCACTTATGACGTGCCTATCAGGCAGCAAGAGCAAGTCTTTAGTGCAATGCTTGAGCTGGCAGAGTTAACGGGCAGACCTGTATCGATTCATTCTAGAAGAATGCTTGACGCAGTACTAGAAACACTACCGTCATACCATATCAAAAGAGCATTGTTACACTGGTTTGCAGGTAGCAAGAAACAATTGGCAAAATGTATGGATATTGGGCTGTATGTGTCATACGGTCCTCCGCTTGTATACTCAGAAGACAAGAAGGTGCTCTTGAAAAACACAGACAGAGATCGCTTCTTGGTCGAAACTGATGGTCCTGTGCAATACTCGAGGTGCTTTGAGAACAAGCCAGCGATTTCCACATCTTGTTTAGTCAGCGTTGTTGCATCAGCTGCACATACCATTGGTATGTCCTATGATGAGACAGTAGAGCTTTTGCAGAAGAATTCTCAGGCGTATCTTGGATACACATAACAAAGATAAAATATCCTTGAAATTGCCTTCCTACTGTATGAACAGAATAAAGCGCATATCTACGGAGCTATTAGAGAAATATCCAGATAAATTTGGTCTTGATTTTAGTGCTAATAAGCACGTCATGAGCGAAGTAGCCATAATCAGGTCGAAGGTGCTAAGGAATGAGCTAGCCGGTTACATCACCGCGCATCTGCGAAAGCAAGCCGCCCAAGAAAAGGCTTCAATGGTGTCTGCGGTCGGAGAAACTGAGGAAGAAGCTGACGAATGATAACTATAAGGCTGCTTGGTGGAGCGAAAAAAGCAGTCGGCAAACCCGCGGTCAATCTTGACCGGCCCTATGCATCGATCTCGGACATTTTGGATTTTTTAACAACTATTTCAGCTGAGCCCCGCCTCTTGCAAAGAAACAATTTGATAATTACGTTAAATGACGTCGATTCTGCTTCACTTCATGGGCATAACAACACCATGGTAAAAAGCGGCGATAAAGTTACGATCGTCACAGTGGTTCACGGTGGAATGGATTGCATGCTTAATGGCCATCATATATTGATTACAGGTGTCCAAAGGATCATGCACGATCCAGGCAAACTGGTCGATATGCTACGTGCACAACACAGCAATGTATCGATACAGGCGGTAAATGCTAACTCAGTCTATGGAGAAGAACATGTGAGAGGGGTACTCAGAATAGCACTTGAAGCAGAAAAAAGAAAAATCATGCTTACAAACAGGTGTGAAACTGAACTATTAATCCGGCTCACAGGTACCAACCAAATTGCAGAAGCGATCAGAAGGGCTGGTTTGAAGAAGGACACCGCCGGCTGCTTTATTGCCTTTTCACAAGATAGCGAATCATTGCGCCAACTTGAAAGGCAGATCAAAAGCGAATTTGAGTTAAATGATTCTGTGCTGAAGCCAAGTGAAGACAAGAGGATCCGGCTTGCAAGCATGCTAGGTTTTACCAAAAAATTGGACGACAGCGAATTTCTACAATACCTTTTGGAAAAGGCAGCAATACTTATAAGATAAAATGTCACTTACGCTTTTCAACTACAGAGCTAAAAATCTGATGGGGCCGAAGGACCGACACTCCCGTCAGCCCTCCAAGTACCTGTACTAGGATAACCCAGCTAGGGTTCTCCAGATCGACTTTGTTACTGATCTGATCTGCTATCGCCTTTACAATTTGCATAGAGCCAAGAGAGTTGTTGTGCCTTTTTTCAACCGTTACCCTGAAAGTGTCATTGCCCATTTTTTTAATGAGATCTCTTGCCGCCTGTATTATTGTGTCAAGCCGTGTGGGGACAACAACTTGTACTGGCAATACACGCAGGACATAACGAACCTGCCAAGGTTCTGAGGCTACAAGCTCCTTCAGTTTATCAATGATAGCAATGGGGTCAAGCGAGGTCTGTACAAGTATCATCCCCTTTATCTCAATTATTTCAGACTCTGCGGCCTGGTCGCCAAATTTATCAAGAAGCTCGAGAATTTCGTCTTGTGCATGTTCTTCTCTAAATCTATAAGTGGACACAATAAGGTTAAATCGGTCCAATGAGATGCGATATCTCCCTTGCTTTTATCGCGCCTTCTCGCAATATTTTAGGCTTGTCTTCGACAGACACTATGGTGGATTCTATACCCTTTTCCACTTTTCCGCCGTCTAAGAGCGCATCATACCCTTCAAGCCCTGAATCAAGCACTTCTTGTGCGCTTTTCAGCGCCCTGTCTCCGGACAAGTTCGCGCTTGTCCCTACAAGATATCTGCAGTGACTAAGAAGCAACAAGACACAATTGTTGGCTGGAATGCGCACTGCTAAGCTAGAACTGCCAGCCATGACCCGAGGTGATATGCTGCGATCGATTATTGGAGCCACTATTGTCAGTGCACCAGGCCAGTATCTTTCACCAAGCATCCTGCCAGTCCGGCCAAGGGACACTATTCTTTCTGCGTCTTGCATGCTGTACGTCAGAATAGGCAATGGCTTTTTTTCACTCCTACCTTTTATTGTAAAGATGCGTTTGACTGCCAAGTCATTGTATGGATCGCAGCCTATTCCGTATATCGTATCGGTTGGATAGACTACGACCCCTCCATTGTTTACGACTAGTGCACAACTCGCTACCGCGTCCTCTGAGCATTGGAAAATCTTTTCTTTTCTCATTGCAGCCAGTTCTTCTCTATTCTCAGCAACTTTGAAATCACATCATTAAAGGAATCTCCTGCACGTCCTAACTCTTTGAGCGCAAGATAGTTACGTTCAGAAACAACTATGCGCTTTAATCTTGACCTCTTTCTTCTTTCTGCAGCCGTAGTTGTTACAACCGTTGTCAATTCTTATTTCTCAAGGTAATGGCTACTCGCTTCTTATATAAAAGGAATTTGATGTACTAGGTGCACCTTAGGGCTCTAAAACAAAATTAATCACATTTTGTCTCATTTTTGCCATGATAGTTCTTATATAGTAGAAGAGAAGCCCTTGATTCTCTCTTTGGTGCGCAAGAACCCTTCATTATTTGATGTCTGACTTATGCAGTAGTTCTTTTGAACATAAAACTACTTCTTGTGAACAGTATGTGCAGTTGATGAATATATTATTACTGACAAACAAAAAACAATACAAACTTGAGCATTTCAATCTCCGTGACAAGTGGTTGTATCTCTTCAGCAAGCGTTGCTTTTTCATATTGTCTTTGCTTTATCTTCAAAAGCTCTCTTAACTTACCTTCACATCTCTTGGAGCATTTTGCAACGTCTCTCTATTTCTAATTCATAGTGTCTTTTCATAGCTGGATTAATTCTTATTATTTCTGGGCACCCTTTTTCTTGGTAATAGTATGACGGCAAAATCCTTTTCAATAACGGGACGGTGTTAGCTAACATGATAATCAGAAAAGGATTAGGAACGACGACAACCATTGCTACTGCCGCTATAATATTAGCATTAGCAATGTTGATGATGACGACAACAATGATGACAGTAGTTTATGCACAGACCCTGCCAGAGAACATGACAGCGACAACAACAACTAACGCTACTACCACTACTGCTGCTCCTACTAATCTTGAGTTTGAAGACGAACCATTTGCAGAATCACAACTCAGAGCAGTGTCTGAAAACCTGATAAGTGAAACCCAACAAGTAGAATTAGTCTTTGAAGGAAACACAACAATAACAACACTACCAAACACTACTGAAACCATAACTACTAGAGACAGAGGAGAAGGGATTCTTACCTTTATTCCAGGAGGCGGCGTTTTACATGGACAACTTCAACTGACTACTGAAGATGGAAATGAAAGTGCAACAGCGTTATTCACTGAACACTTTAATGAAGAATCATCACCTACGGCCATTAGCCTTGCGCAGTTTATTACAAACTCAACTGGTATCCTGGCGCCTCTTAACAACATGATAGCAATCACTTTAGATCAAGAACAACCAGATGGTTCCGTCATCATAAGGTACTTCGAATGGGAAGAAGAAAGTGATGATGAGGACGACGACGATGACGATGAAGACGAAGATGATGATGGCGAAACAGAAGGAGAAGAAGAATAAGAGAAAGGGAATGACTGTGTAGTCAGCGGCAACTGGCTGACCTAGCTTAAACTCTTTCTCTCTCTATCCTGCTAATTGCCTCTTTTTCTTTTTGTTCTTTTCTTCTTTCAATTCTACTTACCAAAAACAGTACAACCTTTAGCATTTCAATTTCTGTGACCAACCTTTGAGTATCTTCAATGTGAGTTGCTTCTTGCTCATTCTCCTTTTCCTTTAATTTCAAAAGCTCTCTTAACTTACCTTCACATCTCTTGGAGCATTTTGCAACGTCTCTCTATTTCTAATTCAAAGTGTCTTTTCATAGCTGGACTAATTTTTATTATGGTTCTTCTTTCTGACTGTTGTTGCTGTTATTTACCCTAATCATCCTTTGAGCTCCTTCAATCATTTTTTGGATGGCTACTTCTGCAGCTGAATCATGGATTGAATAGACCAACCCTATGTGAGGACCGTAATGATGATGTCTAATGATAGTTACAAACAGACTAGCACGGATAAGGGAGAGGGTGTACTTTGAGCTGTACATATGGCTGTTTAAAGACAAGCCTTATCTGCAAGCAATAATGAATTGCCTTGTGTTGATAGGTTCAATTGTCGCACTCTTTCTTGCGGTAATTTTGTTTTTTGTAGGGATCCTCTCATCATTAGCAATGGCTCAACTACAGCAGCAACAGACGACGACTACTTCTCCTACATCACCCCCAGCACCTTCATCATCTTGTCAATAAAAACAACGCCACCATTATCACCACAAGAACAACAGCAGCAAAACCGTCTCCAAAATGTAATAGCTTCTACAACTGCAAACCTAAATGAAACAGAAAAACAGGTAGGTGGAATTGTATTTACTCCAAGATGGTCAGAACCTGTTTGGATAAATGCTAATTCTGTATCTGTACTTATTGCATATTGTCTCCCTGAAGAGTTTGCAGATTCTGGACAAGAGATTTTGGGTGGATTTGAACTAGAAGTTTTAGAGTCATATGCGATAGCCCTACCTCAAGGCTTTATGGCATGGATGGCAGTAGTAGGAAATCGATGAGGAAAACGTTAGGCTGCCAGCAGCACTAGGTGTTATTTGCGCATCAGACCTAAATAGACCTGAGACACGAGTTTTAAGTCCAGAGAAACAACAGGAGATTAACAACATTAACCAGCAGTTTATCAATATACAGAACACACAGATTACTGACATTGATAATGTAATTAATGTTATAAACAATGTCACAACGAATAGGACCACCACAGAGCCAGTAACACCCCCACCACCAACTAACGATACAGGAGGAACACCACCAATCGAGTGTCCTCTAGGTTCATTTTACAATTCAACATCAGGACAATGCGAGTTCAGAGACTTAGTAGTAGTGCCAGATACCACACCGCCTGTCTTTGACGAAATGCAGGACCTTGAATATGTCTGGACTGAAGAACGTTTAGCTGAAATTAGCCAAGATCCAGCGACTTTTGGTCTTATAGAAGGCTACGTCGTACAGGCGCATGATAACGTAGATGGTACGGCTTTGTATGGTGGTACGCCTGAAAAGTTCTACCAAGACAAGATTGGAGGGGACATTACAATAGCGTGCAATCCACATTCTACATTTCCGTTTCCAATGGGTACTACAACAGTACAGTGCGCCGCTGTAGATCAAGCTGGTAACGTAGGAACATATTCGTGGACCGTCACACATCAACTTGCAATTGAGCCTATCCCACCAAGAGAAATACCACCAATAGGACCAAGAGAACAATTGGAAGGGGTACCACCATCACCGCCAACAGAACCAGAAGGAGGAGAATGAGGAGAATCGCCACCAGAAGCAGGAGAAGAAGAAGCGCCGTCACCATCACCACCAAGTGGCGACACTGGAAACGAAGAGGGAGAAGGAGAAGAAGGAGGAGAAATACCACCAGCAACTACAACAGAAGAAGAGCCACCAGCTGGCGACGCTGGAGAAGAAGGATAGCCGTCCTAAGCTACCTATGTGTATGTATATGTGAGTTAGAGAGAAATATAGAGAGAAAATAATAATAATATAATAGTACTGACATCATTATCAAAGTAACAGATCTATCGGGGTAACCCAAGGAAGTTCTGTTGTCCCCTACGAAAGACCAATAGTTCAAGTTTTAAGCAGATCCAACCTATAAATTGTAAGAGCATCATACGGTGTGGTGGTGGTGGTGGCATTATATAATATTGAATTGTTGTAACCTGCAATCTAGGTCTCTTCACCTTTTTTCACCAATTTTGAAATGTGAGGTATTCGCGGCACTCCAACGGCAAACGCTGTAGCCACAGCTGCCAAAAAGTAGTATTCATAGCCTATTGCCATGCCTATTGCGGCAGCATACCATATAGCCGCAGCAGTAGTTAGGTTAGTGATTTTCCTATCAATCTCACTCTTCAAGATAATGCCTGCTCCCAAGAATCCAATGCCTGATACCACCTGTGCAGCAATTCTTGAACTAGAATTTGGATCCACTAAGGAGGACAGGAACGTAAAAATCATAGCGCCTCCAATTACCAGACAATGGGTACTAATCCCGGCAGGCTTGTTTCTTGATTCTCTTTCTGCACCTATTGCAAATCCGGCCCCCAGTACAATCCCAATATCGATCAAAAAGCGGATTTCATAGCCAGTTGGTATGCCTTCAAGAACCATGCTCTACTCGTATTCCTGGGCTCTATTAGAATCATAAGGTTAATCCAATATTATAATGAAGAATCCCAATCTTAGATGCATATATAGGTTCAATCTTATGTTGGCTCTATATACCTCTGCTATTATGACTATGACTAACTTTTTGTTTTATAACTGTGAGATGTACAACACGTGCATCTTTTTGACCTTGAAGTTCGGGTATTGATCTTGTCAAGCATCTAGATATTATATTATCCTGTCAATGTTGTGCAGGTTATTCATAGGATATTACTGGGCTGAGGATTTTAAATTCTCTAATGCTACTTAGCATCCATCATAAATTATGTTATTATTATTATTACCCCTCTTGCTTCCATCATTTCGATGTCTTTCTGTCTCCACATCTGATTATACTCGCCTTCCTACTGGCGTTAATATTGGTCCTTGTTGTATACGGTCACACACTCGTTTGGACAGCCAAAGCGGAGTTATCACTCGTACTAGCTTGCATAAATGCCTCTCAATTAGAATATAACTTCCATTGAATGCATTTATACGAACATCATAGCTTCTACTGCGACCTAGCCATAAGCCATTGGCCCACTTTCGGCAGTACGTTATTCTGTGAGTAAAGGCTAGCAATGAGTCCCACATGGCCAGTGTGGAACTTCATGAGACGCTTATCGGTGCTGGATACTACATCATTTAAAGGAGCGCTGCATTGCGGCGACACAAGATGATCTTCGTCAGCAATAATGTTAAGCAGTGGAACCTTGATCATTGACAAGTCCACTATCTTGTCGCTTAGCTTCATTTCATTCTTCACCAACAGGTTCTTCTGATAAATATCTGATATCCACTGCCTGAACGTCTCCCCTGCTATTGGAGGAGTATCATACAACCATTTTTCAAGGCGCAAAAAGTTGTCGACAAACTGCTCGTTATCGACATTCTGAAGAAGATTCAAGTACTTGTTGATCCCCTGCTTGAACGGCTTCAGTGTCAAATATAATGCATACAATTGCTCAGATTGCAGATTTCCGATGACCTGCAGCATCTTGTCGACATCCATATTCTTTGCAAGGTTTCCAATAACTGTGAAATCCTTCTGACCGTCTATCACAGGTGCGATTACTGCAAGATTACTTACCTTATCTTGGTGTAATGCAGTATACATCGTCGACATGGTCCCGCCCATGCAGTATCCGTGGAGCGTCAGCTTTTCTACCTTATTCTTTTTGAGTACAGCCTCAACACAGTCATCGATATAGCAATTGACATAGTCGTCAAACGAAACGTACTTGTCTGCAGCAGTGGGTGCTTTCCAGTCAATAAGATAGACGTCAAAACCCTGACTTAGCAGGCTGCGAATCCAGCTCTTGTCAGGCTGGAGATCAAGCACATACGACCTGTTGATGAGCGCATAAACAACAAGTATCGGAGTCCTCGCGGTCTTGCTGACCATCTGCTGATAGTGCAACAGTCTGTAGGCTCTTTTTTCAACGAGGACTTCGTTGGGAGTCGCGCCAACTCCAATGTTGCCAGCAGTGTAGAGTATATCCCTTGCCTTTTCGAGCTTGCGGTACGCTTTCAGGATTTCCTCAGCAAGTGTAGGCTCTTTTTTTATCTGCTCCTCCGACTCGCTTTGCGGTGGTTGGATGTTTTTTTGCTCCTTCTCTTGGTCAGGTTGCAATTCTTGCTTGGTCATTCCTCGCCTCAACGCTCCTCTTCATATCCCGCACAGTTCTCTTCAGTTCCACAATTTCTTTCAGTATATCGTCAACCTCGCTTCTTGTTGGAAGGTTGAGCATCTTGAAGTTCTTCTCTACTATGCTCTGAATAGCCCTTGATACATTCAACTGACTCGCAAATAGCTTGCCATAGACCTCAGAAAATTCCGAGGATGTAAAGAGATCAGTGAAAGTGTCTTCAAAAGCTTCAATGGCGGCGCGTCGGTGATTCTCAAAATCTTCTTTTGTTACCAGCTGCATTGGAGCTTGCTCTACTGTGTTTCTCATTGCCCTTGTGTAGGCTGTACTCACAAGCGACCAATAGCTGTCCATGTTGCTTTTGAGTTCAATCATGACCTTGCCGAGGGTGATAAAATCGTTAGCAAATGAACTAAAATCCTTTGAAAAGGCGTACGTAGGACCAATTGTCGGCAGTTTCAAATTACTGCTCCAAAATTCAAACACTTTGTTGACTTGCTCTTGCATAAATTCTTGTGCGTTATCAGCATTATCTTTTTCAACCATTATCTTTCACACAATATCTAGAATTCGTCGACTGGCTATTATAGTTTCTTGGTGTAGAATTTATACCAAAAGTGTAGTTTTAGTGTTAATCTTATATCAGATTTCAAGTTACTTGTGCTACTATTACTACGCTTCCTGATAAAGCCAAGCTGCATACGAGTACAACCGCTTACACTGTGTGTCTGTCTTGAGATATCTTATAAGAAAAGAACAGGTCAATCTTGCTGCAATGATGCTACCGACAAAAAGGGTTTCTCAAACTGGCTTGACACAAAACATAAACATCTTTGTAACCCGCAATCATTAAATTAACAAGAGAGACTAGAGCGGAGGAGGGGCCCGTAGCTCAGCATGGATAGAGCGCCTGCCTTCTAAATTTATTGGAGAGAGCCGGAAGTCGTGGGATCGAAGCCCACCGGGCCCGCTTTTCTTAGTAATGCAAACATACCTCCAGCCGCATAGGCTATTCCAATGAAGATTCTTGACAGCATTACTGCAATGTCTTGTCGTGTTGCAAAAAGCATGCTGTCGATTATGACAGCCGCTGGCACTGCAGCAAGAGAAATCATAGCGACTATTAGTTGCTCGCGGTTATCAGAGCCGCTATACTTCTTGATCATTAAATATGTCGACAAGTTGCCAAGACCGATGCCAGCTAGAATAAGGTACTGGTATAATGAGGGAAAAGCAGCTATTGCAGCAAAAGGTCCTACCCAGCAAATTCCATTGAGTGCCTTTGCGCCTGTAGACCACTTAGTGCTTGTCTTCATCCTGCCGAGGATTGCAGGTACCGCTTTGCGTAAGCTCGCGAAGCTTGCACCAAAAACTGCGCCAAAGCTGACAAGCCAAATTATTGCATAGTAATAAAGCGGAAAGCTTGTTATGATATAAGCAATTTCGCTAAGAAAAGAAGCAACCACGACCGCTATCGACACTCCTATGAACAGAATACCAAAGGCCTTCCGTGTCTCAACTGTCGACTTCTGCAACAGTGATGACTCAGTTGCATCTAATTTAAATCATCATTACTGCCCTCAGCTAATGATGTAAATGCTGCAGATGCTTCTGACAACCATAATCTTGCCGTATTTGATCTTTGACATAAATTATTTCAAGGATTCACATGCTCTATGCCTTTCAATATTATTCAATCATCAGCTTGAATTCCATCGTCACACATAGCAAGGAAGATATTTTTATGCTGTGTCCTTTATCGGAGATTGATTCGAATGTGAATAAATGAATCCATCTGCATTATGGGATTATATTGATTTGGGTCTAGGATGACTACCAATCATTTTCAACATCGTGAATGTCCGCATCTATCACACAACATGCGGTATGAAATTTTTCTTTAAAGAACTGGCGACTAAAATTCTTCAACGCAATATTGAGCGTAATTTTCCGTGCCAACTCCTGCACGTGTTGCAAGACAAATCAGAAGCTCCGAGTATGCATGTATATGTGTATATTCAAGGAAAAAAGAATGAACGTTAGCCAGAGAATTAGCTTTAAAGGTTTCCACTCAACCATTAGGTAGCAATATCTTACAAATCAAAAAAATGGCAGGTTACTTTGCCTGGCCTCTTACCCTTGTCCACTTGGCAAGAGCGCTAGCGGCAGTCACCCATTCAATGACCGAGTGGTAGACTGGAACATTTGTATCCTCAATCTGCTCTGAGATCTTTTCCGTAAACGGTCCTCCCATGGCGCCTACGAGTATCGGTTTTTTCTCTTGTTTCTGGAAGGAAGCTAGAACATTTACAATCGATTCTTCAAGCGGATCATCTTGGAAGACAAACCAAGGCATGATGATGTCAATATTGGGATCGTCCATGAATGACTGTATTGCAAACTGATAGTCGTCAGCATTTGCGGATCCCGTGATGTCGCAAGGATTACCTATGACGTATGTTGATGGATAGTGATCCTTGAGTGATTTTTTAGTCTCTTCACTCAATTCGGCTACTTGCAGACCAAGCCTTTCAAAGTGGTCAATTGCAGCAATTATTGGGCCTGCCCCATTGGTCACCATTGCTACTCTACCTCCGTTTGACACCGGTTGCCACGTGAGTGCCTTGAGTGCCGCCGTCAGCTCTTCATAGCTATCGACTGATATGATACCAGCCTGATCAAGTGCTCCCTTCACCACTGCATAAGAGCCGCCAAGTGATCCGGTGTGAGAAGCGGCCTGCTTGGCCCCTCTTGCAGATCTGCCGTTTTTGAATACAACCACGGGTTTACCCCGCTCCTTGATTACTCTCTTTGCAGTATTCATGAACTTCCTGCCGTCGCCCAAACCTTCAACGTAGAGCCCAATGACTCTGGTCTGTAGGTCTTCAGAGAGGTACCAGATCATGTCGGCCTCGTCCACATCCGATCTATTGCCGTACGATATCATCTTGCTCATGCCAAATGTGTCGGAGCTCTCCATGAAGGCGATGCCCACTGTTCCACTTTGCGACAGGAAAGCGACATTGCCCTTTCTGGGGCGTATCATTCTTGCATGGCCTTGGAATGCACAATCAAGGCGGTTCTCACCATTGAACATGCCTATGCAATTGGGACCGATGATTCTGATCTGAAGCTGCTTTGACAGCTCTCGGATCTGGCCCTCAATAGTTGCGCGCTCCCCTCCAAGTTCTTTACCCCCGCCGGAAATAATCACAAAGTTATGGATGCCTTTCTTGGCCGCCGACCTTAGTAGATCCGGCACAAACTTCAAATCGACCGTAACGACTACGACATCTACCCTGTCAGGGATCTCGTCAAGGCTCTTATACGCCTTGAGGCCCATAATCTCAGAATAGCCTTTTGCGTTCACCGGATAGACCTTGCCCATGTACTCATGCTTTGCCAAGCTTTCCAAAACAGAGTTGCCTACCTTGCCAGGCTCAGGTGAAGCACCGATCAGCGCTACCGACTTGGCGTTGAAGAATAAATCCAGATATTCGGATTCAGGCTGGGCGTTTGAGATGACTTCTAGGTCTGGCTTTTCCCGTAGTAGGATCTTGGCATCAACTACGACATATTCATTTTCATAAAATATGATGGGGTTAAAGTCTATGCTTTCATAGTATGGCGCCATCTCTGTCCCAAATTTGCCTATATTGACCAGCGCCTCAGCAAGCATATTCAAGTTGACAGGCGGCATCCCGCGGAAGCCCTTGAGTATCTTATTGCCCTTTAGGTCATCTATCATGCTGATCGCATCTTCCTTTGTTATTGGCAAAACTCTGAATGAAACGTCTTTGAAGACTTCAGTGTAGATGCCACCGATGCCGGCCATGATGACAGGGCCAAACTGAGGGTCGTTCTGCAGACCAACAATGAGCTCCACCCCACCAGCTGCGGCCATTTTCTCGAGCAGCACGCCTTTTACGGTGTACTGCTTGCTCAGCCTGCCGTACATGTCATTAAATGTATCCTTTACATCCGCCGGGTTCTGAAGGCCGACCTTAACACCTCGAACGTCTGTCTTGTGCAAGATCTCCGGCGAAACAATCTTCGCGACGAGGGGAAAGCCTACTTTCCCTGCCTCTGTTTCTGCCTCCTCAGCGCTCTTGACCAGCGCGTATTTCGGTACCATGACGCCGTACTCGCTCAAGACTTGTTTGGCGAGCTCTTCAGTGATTACTTTTTCCTTGTTTGAATAAATGTCATCAAAGAGCTTCTGAACCTTCTCATTGGTCATTTTTATTGAGGGAAAAAACCTGTTTAGCTTTTATATAGTTACCTAATGTGTGAAATGTATTATTTTTATTCATTTCTGCAAAACCCTTGAAAAATTATTGTATATGTGTCTGCACCGAGCCGCTAGCTCTTCCAACTCGCAAGGTGCCGGCAGTATACTCTCCGGCTTGATCTTTTCAGCGATCAACTCAGCACTGTACTCCTTCATCCATGTTTGTATGAGGGATTCATCCACTTCAAAGTGAAACTGGATGCCAACTGCAGACCCGATCCTAAAGGCCTGCGGGTATAGATCGGAATATGCAAGGATCTTCGCGTCTGCTGGTAGGCCATATGTATCGCCGTGCCACTGGAATATCCTGATAGTCTTATCCGTGAAGCCTCTAAAGATGTCATTACTGCTAGCCGGTGTAAGGTACACATTGTACCATCCTATCTCTTTCTTCTTGCCCTTGTAGACGCGCCCTCCTGCAGCCTGCGCAATGAGCTGCGAACCTAGGCAGATGCCCAATACTGGCGTGTCATTCTTCATTGCATTCCTGATGAGCTCTTGCTCTTTTTGCAAGTAGGGTAAATCGTCATAGACTGACATCGGGCCTCCGAGGATTACTATGCTATCATATCCCAATGGGCTGGTAGGCACGGGGTCATTCTGTGTATTCACCTTTTCGACGTGATAGCCATCATGCACGAACATCTGCTCAAGTAAGCCAAGCGTCTCGCACTGAATATTCTGTACTGAAAGTACCTTGGGCAATACCTAGTATGCGTGCTTATTCGTATTTATGCCATAAGGAAAAATATTAAATCTGACAGGCGCTACAGATTAGATCGGCCGTGGGCTACCAATATAGAATCGATGACTATGAGACGGTTGAACGGCTGCGCAGTTTTATTTGCATGCTCAATGAAGAATCGGAGAAAGGTTCTGTCATAGTTGTCGAGGGTAGACGTGATGCCGAGGCACTCTCTAGGGTAGGTTTCACTGGCAACCTTGCAGTCTTCCATCATTTTAAGGGGATTGCAGACTTTGTAGACAGTCATGATAGCATAGGCAAAAAGATAATCCTGCTCTTGGATATGGACAGAACCGGTAAGTATCTCACAAGCCGGCTAGTGTCCCAGCTCCAGTCGAGCAGGCATAGCGTGAACCTGTCATATAAGAGGGCACTTGCAAGGATAACAAATGGCAAAGTGAGGCATGTGGAGGATCTTGTCATCTATGCACCTCGCATGTCAGGCATCACTGGAAGCCGCAAGGACCTTTACTTTTATACATGATTCTCTGAAGGTTTACAAAGCACTTATATTCGAGCAAAGAAAAGTGAGAGCTATATACCATCAAACTGCGAGGTTATGAAAGAAATTGCCCACCACAGGTATAGTAAAATATCATGTTAAGTTAAAATTTGAAGTTGATGGTTTGGTTGAGAAAGCTGATATTATTGGTGCTATTTTTGGACAGACAGAGGGCCTCCTCGGACCAGAAATGAACCTCAATGAATTACAAAAAGTATCCAAGGTTGGAAGAATTGAAGTAAACGTGGAAACTAAGGGTAACATGACTAAGGGTGATGCCCTGATACCTATGAGTACAGACATCTCTACTGCCGCGCTAATTGCTGCAGCCATAGAGAGCATTGACAAGGTGGGGCCGTTTCCGGCTAAGTTCGGTCTAGTTGGAATCGATGACATTCGAGCAATAAAGAAGAAGGTCATAGTAGACCGCGCTAAGAAGATAGTGCAAGACTGGGCTACCAGAACTATAAGCGAGGGGGACGAAATGCTCAAGGATGTTTATGATGCAAGCAAGCCCGGTAAGCTCACAAACTTTGGAAAAGCACAGCTGGCTTGCGGCACGGGAGTCTTTGACTCTGCTTGGATAATACTAGTGGAAGGAAGAGCAGACGTAGTCAATCTTCTGCGCGCAGGTTATGACAATGCCATTGCAATAGAAGGTGCAAGGATCGACGAATCTGTGACAATACTTACAGAAGGCAAGCATGTAGTGGCATTTCTTGACGGCGATCGGGCAGGGGACCTCATACTGAAGGAGCTGCGCGGAGTCGTCAAGATAGACAAGGTGCTTAGGGCTCCGCCGGGTAAGGAGGTGGAGGAATGCAGTCCGCTTGAGATATCTGAAATCTTGAAGGACGCGTTCTCGCCTGAAGTACCATCTATTCAACAACCGGTATATCCTCCCCACCAACCCCCTCATCATCAACAACAGAAGCACCATTACGAGAGGAGGAATTATAGAAGAGAAAGGGAGTCAGAAGAGGATTACCGCGCTCCACATACGCGACAGCAAGAAGCACTACAGTCTGCGCAACCATCCAAAGAGGCACTGGTTGAGGATAGTGCAGAGATACTCTCTGCAGTCCGCGATGTTTATCCTCAAATAAATGAAACGCTTGAGGCTGTCGTGCTAGATGCCTCTATGAATACTCTGCTTAAGGTCCCAGTGTCAGAAGTCATCAAGAGGCTTAATAGCGCAGAGGGGGGCAAGCTGCTGGCAATAGACGGTATTGTCACCCAGAGGCTGGTCGATGCAGCCGATAAGGCCGGTATCGAGTACATTGTAGGACATCGGATGACAGACTTGAAAAAGCCAGCAGATATCCGAATCAGGACATTTGGTGACATTGGCATAAGTAACTAGTAAGAATAAATGCCTGAAATCAAGCTACAGCACATATTGACATTGATCGAGCTCCTTTCAAAAGGGGCCCGCCACAATTTTGTCGAGGTAACGACCACACTACTTGGCAAGGGTATCGGCAGGTCGCAACAGGCTGCCTCGAAGCACCTGCTAGACTTGGAAACCTCTGGCTACATCGAGCGTCTGAAAAAAGGGCAAAAATATGCAGTCAAGGTCACAGACAAAGGTTATTCTGAAATACAGAGTCTCTATTTGTCGTTGAGAGCTGCCCTTGAATCTGCACCTGCGACAATGGATTTAGAGGGCAATGTCATTTCAGGTATGGGGGAGGGGGCATACTACATGTCACTGGAGGGCTACAGGAGACAATTCAGAGAAAAATTAGGATACGAGCCGTACCCTGGAACGTTAAATGTCCGGCTAACTGATCAGATATACAGGAATGGCCGCCTCGAACTTGGTAAGCATCCGTCCATATTCATCAATGGCTTTAGTGATGGCACACGTACTTACGGCTGGGTCAAGTGCTATCGCGCAACCATAAATGACGGCGCAATAGATAATGCTGCTGTCCTTGTGCTTGAACGCACACACTATGATGATAGCATGCTTGAAGTGATAGGGCCGATATCAATCAAGCAAGCAGCAGGCATCAAAAACGGTGACAGAATAAAGGTGCAGGTGCGGCTTGCTTAGATGCCGTAGATTGAATCGCCCAGCTCTTCCTTTATTTTTGAACTCTTTGATCCGGGTATTGGAGTTGACAGCCTTATAACCTGAACATTTAGGTTGCGATTCTTGCAGTTCTCGGCAATGTCTTTTTCGCTGTGGGCCTGGTCATAGCCAAGTGCGATCACGTTTGGCTTGACATATTCGACTGTGTCGTAAAGTGTGCCCTCTTTGCCTATTAGTGCTAAATCGACAAAATTAAGCGAAGTCACGAGGTCTCTGCGAAGCTTTTCATCATGGTAGATCTTTCGATATTTCTTTATCTTCTGAGCGGTCGACTGCCTTGCCACCACTACGACAAGCACATCACCCTCTGCTTTTGCAGCCTTGAGCGTATGAATGTGACCAGGGTGGATGAGATCAAAAACTCCTCCTACGAGAACGACCTTTAGTGCATCACGGCCGATGAATGTAAGCTTGGTCGGATCAGATTTTTCTACTAGGCCAATTTTGACAAGACGGCTTACCATGGAATTGTAGAATTCTTCGCTTATGGGCAGCCGCGCCTTTAGCCTGACATATGGTGGAATTGAAGGATCTAACATGCTAGAATACAGGTTAGCAAGAATGGTCTTGTCTAGCGGGTCCATCGGGAATCTCTACTATGTGGCAATAGCGAAATCATTAATGTTATAAACTATTGCCCGCATGTAGAATGTTCATAAAATTCCCTTGATTGAATCAAAGCAATTCTTGGAGATCTAGGCAAAATTCTATTTGGACAGAATTATTCCTCTGTAATGTTGAGGTGATGTATA
Organism: Nitrososphaera sp.; assembly: GCA_036373895.1. Lineage (GTDB taxonomy): Archaea > Thermoproteota > Nitrososphaeria > Nitrososphaerales > Nitrososphaeraceae > Nitrososphaera. Next base: position 23,427 of record DASUUV010000005.1, read on the forward strand.
ATAATAGTTCTAAAGGAAACTTATCGCAAAATGCTAATTCAATAGGTCGACAAATGCATTTAGATCATATTATTATGAATCTGATCCAACCATGTAACCGAAAATCTCTTGACAAACAGCTTTTGCGATCCTCGAGCGATAATTAAAATATGACCGTAATTGGGAACTTGAAAGACACGAGATCTCATATCCAACAACAACAACAATTCAACGTATTCGGTTGGAAACACCAGCTACTTGTTATCACGCTGTTTGGCATAGCGATTTTGTCCCTCTGCTTACGGAATAACTAGTGAAAGAATATGGAAAACACTGAATTTAAGTTTGAAGAAGATGTATATATGCTATAAATACCGTGCCAAATGCGATTGGGATAGTAGTATGTCGTCTCCAGCCGAGATAAAGAAAAAGCTTGAGGAGAACTGGATACGATTTATAAAGGCAAATTCCGCGAAGCTTTCCCTTGGCACAATAGATGGCTCTAGCCCACCTTCGATCTTTGTGGGTCGTTATGGCTATCCAAAGGTCAGGATAGGACCAATGATACCTCCATTGCACGGTGATACCACTATCTTGGACAGAACTGAGCTGTGGACAGGTAAAAGCCTTGAAGAAATAGCGAACTACCGTCTGTCACTTGTGCTCGGTACTATGAACGTGAATATACATGACATTTCTAGCAGATATCTTGAGAACATGCAAGAGCTCGCTATGTCCGAGAGGCCTGCCGAAACCGAGGCCATATTTGAAAAAAGGCCCGTAGTAGATGTCCACATGCAAAAAGAACTTAGACTTGATCACGAAGCCACACCTTTTGGGCCAGCTGCACCTCTGAGAGGTTTTAAGGTGTCATCACTTTCCGCCGACCAGCGTATTGAAACAGTATATTATGATACAGATTTGAGAGCAGCAGAGGCTATGATGGAGTTGTATAGGCGCAGCGTAGAAATGAGTATAATCCAACGAGTCCTCAGCATTGGGATGCTTGGAGTAAAGAAGAAACGCAAACTTGTGCCTACTCGGTGGAGCATTTCTGCGACTGATGATATTATTTCAAGCATGCTTGTAAAGGAGATTGGAATGAATCCTACAATTGATCTATTTGAAGTAACTCAATATTCGCATCTTGCTAACTACTACTCGATCATATTGATACCGGATGATAGGTGGATTTTTGAAATGATCGAGTCCTGGTTCACAAGTCGAGGCCAGGTGGCCACAGGGGCTGATAATGAAGATGAAAGAGGACTTAACCACAACCCGACAATAGCTGGAGCGTATTTTGCAGCACGCCTTGCGGTAGCAGAGCATCTTGCACGTCGACACAAAAAGGCTGGGGCCATTGTTCTCCGCGAAATACACCCTAATTATGTAATGCCACTTGGCGTATGGCAGATAAGAGAAGGCGTACGTGAAGCTCTGAAAAAGCCTCCACAAAAGTTTGAACGATTTGATCATGCAATGTCGTTTGCCTGTTCTTACATGTCACTGTCAAAGAACGAAGTGGTACAAAAAGGTAGGCTTTGGAAGAGTTTCAAGGGCCAGACAAAGATCAGTGATTTTGCTTAACTAAATCCTGGCAAAGGGTCATATATTAGCCCTGCGCTTAATGCTCTTGATAGCGTTGATGAGTGAGGCTCCCCCAGAAGGCATCAAGCATGTTGTTCCAATCAAGCAGGTGGAAAAACCAGTAAAGATTACAGATCAAGCCAGGGCCGAACTCCAGAGCTCAGGCATGATGGATGAGAAGGGTAAGCTGAAGATGAAGGGTGTAAGTCCAAAGATGCTTAAGCGCATGAAGCTAGAGGCAGTTGACTGCCCTGTACTGAACAGTGAGATCGGCTTTCTGCAATGCTATGTCTGTAAAAACTTTTTCAGTAGGCCTATGGGCAAGGTTTACTGCAAAGGCGACCCTCTGTAACCACAGACACCTCTTTACGAGATGACAGACATAGTTTCATTAGCTTATATTAGCTTCACAAATCTATTAAGAATACAGAAAAAAAGAGAAAAATATTGAAAAGGATCCTTAGTTGATATATGGATTTACTACTAACTTGGAATAAATTCGGGTCTATCTAGAGCTAAGCTGGAATTTATTTCAAAGCACAGGAAGCTATAGGATTTTGTTGATAACAGATTAGCCGTGGCTTACATTGGATTTCAGCACAATAAGAAGCTGCCTGCTGTTCTTCAGCCGAGTTGGAAGATGTACCGCAGAGCTCTTTTAAAGAAAGACAGCCGCTTAATCGTGAAAAAAAGAAGAGTATTTTCTTTCTATGAATGAATCGCCAGGATCGGCAGAGCCAAATTAGAAGTTAGCCAGTTCTATGTCTACAACATGAGCACTGTAATGGCAAGCTGTCATAACGCCAAGAGAGCGCAATTTTTGGAAGCAATCATGCAGAGACATCACTTACAATAACTTCATAAATCCTAGTCGTTTTGCCAATGTCAACGTGGATTCTCAGAAAGAATCAGTTGGGATAACAGTCAAGAAAAATGTAGACTTTAGCGAGTGGTACAGCCAAGTCGTTCTCAAGACCGCGCTTGCTGACTATGCTCCTGTGAAAGGATTTATTGTACTTCGCCCCTACGGTTATGCAATTTGGGAATCGATAAGAGATATTCTCGACAAGCGATTCAAAGAGACTGGTCACCAGAACGGCTTCTTGCCTGTGCTAATACCTGAAAGCCTGCTGGCAAAAGAAGAGGACCACTTTGCAGGTTTTACGCCGGAAGTGTTCTGGGTTACCAAAGCAGGCGATAAAGAGCTTGATGAAAAGCTAGCGCTCCGGCCGACATCTGAAACGCTTGCGTATTCAATATTTGCAAAGTGGATAACAAGCTACCGCGATTTGCCACTCAAGGTCAACTTTTGGAATTCTGCCCTTCGAGCCGAGATCAAGTCGACGAAACCCTTGATTAGGACTTCAGAATTTTTGTGGCAGGAAGGTCACACCGTACATGCCACCGATGAAGAAGCAGAGCAGGAAGTCATGATCATACTCAATATTTACAAGGATTTGATAGAGAACTACCTTGCAATACCGGTTATAGCAGGATACAAGACTGACAGCGAGAAGTTCGTCGGCGCAAAGTACACGACGACCCTTGAAGGGTTGATGCCTGTCGAAGGTAAGGCACTTCAGATGGGGACTTCACATCATCTTAGTCAGAACTTTTCAAAGCCGTTTGGGATAAAGTACCTTGGCAAGGATACCAAGGAGCATTTTGCATGGCAGACCTCATGGGGAATTTCCTGGCGTGTGATAGGCGGGCTGATAATGGTTCACGGTGATGACAGGGGTCTAATTCTGCCACCACAGGTTGCACCAATACAAGTAGTAATTGTACCTATACACAAGGACAAGAACGCCAAGATGGTCAAGGAAAAGGCAAGGCAAATAGAATTTGAATTAAAGCGCGCTGGTATAAGAGCATACATGGATGACCGAGATGAATACACTTCTGGTTGGAAGTTTAACGAATGGGAGATGAAAGGAGTCCCGCTGCGCATCAACATTGGACCAAAGGATATCGAAAAGGGGCAGATTGAATTTGTCAGGCGCGATACAAAGGAAAAAAGACCTGCTGAGCAGGAGAAGCTTGTAAGTATCACAACCTTGTTTTTGGCGCAGGTACAGGAAAATCTGCTTGCAAAGGCAACCGAATTTCTCAGCGAAAACACCTTCACACCTGCCGATTTTGAGAGCTTCAAATCGATAATCAAAGTCAAAGGAGGGTTTTTTCTCGCAGGCTGGTGTGGCCAAGAACAATGCGAATCCAAGATAAAGGAAGAGACAGGTGCAGACATCCGAGTGATACCATTTAACCAGAATGACAAGCCGGCCACCTGCATTTACTGCGGTCGGGAAAGCAAAAAGGCAGCGATATATGCAAGGGCATACTAATTGGTAACGCTGGAAGATCTGTTTCCATTTGGAACTGAACTAGGATACATAGGCATCCTCCTCATCAGTTTTGTGGCTAGCTTAATTCCATTTATTCCCATTCCTTATTTTCCGGTCTTAATAACTGCTTCATTTAATATCAATTTCAACCCGCACCTAATCTCAATTATTAGTGCGCTTGGCATAGTGGGAGCAAAGACGATAATCTTTTTTATTAGCTATTATGGTCGCAAAATTCTGAGCGATAAGACAAAGAAGAGAATGCGTCCACTACAAAACCTAGTAAGCAGATATGGTTGGTTTGGTGCATTTATAGCGGCTCTTACTCCAATACCTGACGATATTGTATATATCCCGCTAGGGCTTGCCAAGTACAACCCATGGAAATTTGCAACAGCCACATTTGCTGGCAAATTCTTGATGAATGAATCAATTGTCTGGGGGTCGATTTTTCTGGGGAGACCTTTCGTCGAGGACATATTATCATCAGATACGACAGATACGACATCAATAATTATAGCGGCAGTAGTGAGCACCATAGTGCTTGCAGTCGTTGTATACTTTTCGCTCAGGATAGATTGGGCAAGGGTAATTGGAAGATGGTTTCCTTGGGCGCTGAAAAATGGTAATGAAGAAGAAGAAGATCATGAGGACAACAATGAAGGCAATGATCACCACACAAAAAAAGAGTTTTAGCTAAGGCTTTGACATTACTCTTGTATCTTGTCATTGAGCTCGATATAATCTTCATCGATTCCAGTTACGCAGTCAGTGACCACTGCCTTGACGGGCTGAAAGTGTATACTGCCCTGCGGTATCTTGTTCGCCTCCTGCATTGCAACCAGCCGCGTTTCAAGTGCACATTTGTGGTCGTTACATACCACTGCAAGCATGTATTCACCCTCATGCGACTTTACTGAGATGATATATGAGGGAGCCAGCTGGCATTCCTCTCCTTCAACCTTGGCTGAGCAATGCTCGGGCAAAAGCACGTCATCTTTCTTCATCGCATGGCAATATAACAATAACTGATATGTGAATTATCCACAGATATAAAATTCAAGAAATTATGCGAATCCCGCATCAATCTTTTCTAGTAAATGAAAATCCTGCCTGAAGACTACGAGAGAGTGATAACATCAATGGCGCCTAGAGCAGCAGCAAAACTAAGTTAGCAACAATAATACTTGTAATGAGTGCGGCAGGAAGCTTCTAACATCAGCTGGCTCATGTGCCTCAAAAATATTATTGAGGTAACTATTATATATTCCTATTTAATAGGAATATATTGACGCTATTGCAAGTCGATAAGAAAACATTACGGCTGTTGGTCAAGCACAGAGCGATGCTCCGAGTGCTGTCTATCCTAGTCAAGCAAAAGGGGAACGCACTGCCTACTCGTATACTGCTCCAGAAGTTAGGTGCTAACAACCTTCACCATGTAATTTTGCAGGCAGAAAAGGAAGGTTATATCAAACGCAAAAGAGTCAAGCCACAAGGAAAGGGGAACTATCTGGTCTACAATCACTTGACACCAAAAGGAAGGAGGTTAGTTGAGCTGAACAAGAAATTGGAGTAATACTAACAACTTACCTAAAACTGGACCCCATATTTTCTATTATGACATGATATGGACAGAACAGGCTGGAACATTTGCGGGACGATACAAGTATAGAGACATGAGAAGGAAGAAAGTTATGCAATTAGTACATCTTAATTTATAAAACGGCAGTGAGTTTTTTGCCTGGATATGGGTAGCAGAAGAAGAAAAACACTTGTAAGGCCTGCAAGAAAGTCTCGCAGAGTGGATGGAAGATGCCCTAAATGCACCACCATTGTGAAGTTCAATGTGTCCGGCCCAATTGGCGATGAGATTTATGAATGCACTGGCTGTATGTCCAAGTTCCACATAAGCGAATTGTAAAAAACTAATAGCGCTAAACTGCTTGGGAAAAGCCCAACCAGCCAAAGCAAAAAATATTGCTACTCATTTTATTGTACGCCTGAAGGATATTTCGTGCTCAGGTTCCATCTGTATAGTAGTATGGGATATATTGTAGCGCTCGGCCAACACCGTATTTATTTTAGACAAGAGCTTGCTTGACTCGCTCAGCATCTGATCGCGTATGACCACGTGGCCACTCAGTGCGTCCATGCCGCTTGATATTGTCCAGACGTGCAGATCATGGACATCTACCACGCCGTCCAGCTGCTTGAGGGTTATCAATATTTCTCGCATATCAAGCTCCGACGGAGCACCCTCTAGCAGTATATGGGTGCTATTTCTCACTATAGAGTAAGCACTTCTTGCCACCAGGCCTGCTATCAGAAAGGCGACAAGCGGATCCACAATGGTGATGCCCGTGTTAATAGCAATAAAGCCAGTAATGATAACTGCGACGGATGATATTGTGTTGTAGACAACATGGATGAATGAACTCTGAATATTGATACTCTTGCCGGCGTGGTGCTTTAGTAGGAACATCACTACTAGGTTGCCTGCAAGACCAATACCTGCTATCACTAGCAGCAGCGGCGCATCTATTATGCGCGGAGACATGACGCGGAGAAATGCTTCGTACAACACCCATAATGAAATTACTGCAAGCGCTACACCGTTTGCAAGTGCAACCATTACTTCAGCTCTATGGTAACCAAACGTCATTGCTCCAGAATGGCTTCTTGCCGCCATTGTTATTGCAAAAAGACTTAGTCCAATCGCCATCACATCAGTGAACATATGCACTGCATCACTCACAAGCGAAATGCTGTTGCTTAAAATTCCACCTACAGCTTCAACAACCGCTATTGCGGTGATGACTGCAAATGACAACATTAGCATCCTTTTGGGCCGCAGCAAGCTAGTTCCCAATGTAGATAGTCTATGCTGTTTTTCCGTATTTACAGATTGTTTCTGCTTAATGAGCAAGCTCCAACTGCGCAGGATTCTTGTACTTTACAACCTGCGAAGCTCCTTCTTTTGGGTAGATGCCATAGATAAGGGCAGCTTTGGCCACAGTAGAGTCCTTCAAGGTGACCATGATTATCTGGCTATCCTTTGAGCGCTCGAGCAGTACCTTTGACAGCCTGTCAGTGTTGTCGGCATCAAGATGTGCGTCTACTTCATCCATCAAGTAAAATGGCGACGGTTTGAGCGACTGGAGAGCAAGCAGGAACACAGTGGCAGCGATTGTCTTCTCGCCACCTGACAGCGTGGTTGATTCACGGGGGACGGTCTTACCGGGGAACCGCACTAGCAACATCACACCGCTTGAAAAAATATCTTCAGAGTTCTCGATCTCGAGCCATGCCAAGCCTCCTGTCATTTTCTCAAATGTTGCGCGTATATCGCTGTCAACTTTCTGAAACGCCTCCATGAAGACCTTCTCTTTTTCTTTCAC
>DASUUV010000006.1:0-53096 GCA_036373895.1 Nitrososphaera sp.
GCCTTTAATTTTTTCTATTCCGTGAAAATTGTGTAAAACCGACAGATATTTGATAACAAACACAGATAATCGGCCAACGACTCAAAAGCCCCCAATCCGCTTAGAATGTCTAATGGCTGTGATGCACGCTTGGACTTGCATTTGCAACCATCTCATGACGTCAATACGCGTTATGCATAGAGGTGTTGAGAGAATATTAGATCCGGGGAGTAGCTGGAAAGCTAGGAATTTTATTCTCGATGGGGTGGACTTCATATGGATTACTCACATCTCTAGAGAATATGAAGAGGTGGACATGCATACCAGGAAGAGTCAGGGAGCGAGAGCAGCAAGACCTCTCTTTTTTCCAGTACTATCGATAATATGACAGCGCTCTCGTTTCTTCAGGCTTCCTCTCTCTTTGAGTTCTTATCTTCTTTACCCCCTCTTCAAAGTGACGCATCATTACATGTGCTTCTGACGCATGCTTTGCAGCTTCTTCTGGTGTCGGGTACTTTGCCAGATATTCATGTAGCACAAGGGACACAGCAGTATTTACTATGGCGGTGACGTCAGCTCCACTAAAACCATCTGTTATATCTGCTATTTTCTCCAGATCTACATCTGCTCCTATTGGCTTATCAACAGCATAAATTTCAAGTATTCTCTTTCTTGTTCTTCTGTCAGGGTGTGGCACGAATACTATTCTATCAAATCTTCCAGGCCTCAATAAGGCTGTATCAATCATATCTGGCCTGTTGGTAGCTGCAAGCACGACGACTCCGTGTAATTCGCTGATTCCATCTAGCTCAGTGAGGATCTGCGATATTACCCTATCGTTTGTTCCTATACTGCCACCTCCCATTTCGCCTCCCATTCCTCCTCCTCTTGCCATCGCAATCGAATCGATCTCGTCAAAGAAGACAACACATGGAGCTGCCTGCCTTGCCCTCCGAAAGATCTCACGAATTCCGCGCTCAGACTCGCCAACCCACTTGCTCAAAAGTTCAGGTCCCTTTACTGATATGAAATTAGCTTCAGATTCTGTTGCCACAGCCTTCGCTAGCATAGTCTTGCCAGTTCCTGATGGTCCATGCAGCAAGATACCTTTTGGAACTGTGTGACCTATCTTTGCATATAGGTCTGGGTATCTGAGAGGCCATTCCACTGCTTCCTGTAATTCTCTTTTTACTCCTTCAAGCCCTCCAATATCTTCCCATTTTACGTCAGGAGATTCCAAAAAGACCTCTCTCATCGCTGAGGGCATGACATCCTTTATTGCCTGATTAAAATCATTTTGAGTTATAATCAGCTTGTCGAGTGTTTCTGGCGGCAATTTCTCATCTTCTAGATTGAGGTCTGGCAACAATCTTCGAAGACACTTCATGGCTGCTTCTTTACAGAGGTATTCCAAATCTGCGCCAACAAAACCATGTGTAACTGCTGCTATTTTCTTCTGGTCTACATCTGTGTCAAGGGGCATGTTGCGGCTATGAATCTGAAGAATCTCTAAACGTCCATTCTTGTCTGGTACTTTAATCTCAATTTCTCTGTCGAATCTCCCAGGTCTTCTCAAAGCAGGGTCAAGCGCATTTTGCCTATTAGTTGCAGCAATAACAATGACTTTGCCTCTGCCTTCAAGCCCATCCATAAGTGATAGCATTTGCGAAACAACTCTTCTCTCAACTTCTCCCATTACCTCTTCTCTTTTTGGGGCAATAGAGTCGATCTCGTCGATGAAAATGATGGTTGGAGCTTTCTCTCTTGCTTCTTTGAATATTTCTCTAAGTCTAGCTTCTGATTCTCCATAGAATTTGCTCATGATTTCAGGTCCTGAGATGCTGATAAAGTGAGAGTTGCTCTCGCTTGCAACCGCCTTGGCTAACAATGTCTTGCCAGTGCCTGGAGGACCGAAAAGGAGTACACCCTTGGGCGCCTCTATCCCAAGTTTCTCAAATATTTCTGGGTGTCTTAGGGGTAACTCTATCATTTCTCTAACCTTTTGCATTTCGTCCCTAAGGCCACCTATATCCTCATAAGATACCTGAGGCATTCCTCGTAATGCCTCATCCTTTTCAGTTATGCTGAATGTGGTCTTGTTGGTAACAATTGCAGCAGTATCAACAGCAGGGGGCGGTGTTATCCCTATTATCTGGAAGGTTAGCCTTCCACCAAAGTACGGAACCATCACATTATCACCCTTGATCAGGGGCACACTTTCAAGAGCATCTGCCAGATAGCGTTCATCAATTGGAGGTATTGCCTCAAGTGGAGATATAACCACTTTCTCCGCCGGGACAGCCTTGACTTTCCTTGCATTTATGGCATCTCCTATGCCTATGCCGGCATTATTTCTTACCAATCCATCTAGTCTGACGATTCCCTTTCCCTCATCAGAAGGGTAAAGTGGTAAGCATTTGACAACTGTCCTTCGTTTGCCCTTTATTTCTATAATATCACCTGTACTTACTCCCAAAGAACCCATGGTATCATAGTCAATTCTTGCAGTACCCCTGCCTACATCGCGGGTATAGGCTTCTAGAACCTTTAGTGATACACTGTTATTATTCTGACTCATAAAATCTTTATCTGCCTGCCTTGTACTGGCACGCAACTACTAATTAGTCTTTTCAATCTTACTCACTGCAATTTAAATAAGCATATAACAGCGTAGAATCCTATATGAGTTTTTGCCCCTTTTATATGAAACTATATCCTTTATAGCATTTAGAATTGAGGTACGTTAATCAATATGTATTGCAATTACGCCAGCTGGAACTAGCATTGCTATTCAATCCTATTTTATTTGATATCGCCGGATCTTTGAACGCTTTCTAATCAGTAAGTTCTATTTGTCTTGCACCAACTTGGCTGACCATATAAAAAACATTATCAATCTGGATGATGTCGCCGGGGAATATTTTTCTGTGGCTTCTTTTTTGTCTTAGGGGAATCCCAAAGGGTCTTTCCTCCTCTATAAATTTTAGCCAAATCCTGCCTACATTCAGAATATTTTTAAACTCACATTGCCAAACTAACTCATAGATGGTATCTAATGCCTGCCTACTAATTTTTTGAGATCTTAGAATAGTATCAATGCTATCAGACTCTGTACAAAAGTACACCTTCGCTTCCATATGTACTATTGATTAGTACTGTATTATCCCATAAATACAAGAAAAGAGGCAAAACCCGTTATTACTAGCATAGAGGTCTCTTGACGATGAGGTGGTGATGGCAGAAGAAATAAGCGGATAGAAATATCATTAGTCTTTGGGCTCAATGTAAATTTAGCATAAGCTCAGAACAGATGTCTGTCTGCCTTTTCCCAAGTAAAGGCTGGATTGTTTCTTCCAAAGTGGCCATAGGCCGCAGTTTGTTGGTATATGGGACGCTTAAGATCGAGTGTCCTTATTATTCCTGCAGGCCTCATGTCAAAGTTCTTTCTGACCGAGCCCTCTATCTGTTCCTCAGGCATCTTGCCTGTTCCAAAAGTTTCTACCATGATAGAGATCGGTTCTGCCACTCCTATTGCGTATGCAACTTGCACTTCGCACCTTTCTGCCAGCCCTGCCGCTACTATGTTCTTAGCTACATATCTTGCCATATAACAGGCTGATCTGTCCACCTTTGAAGGATCCTTGCCAGAGAATGCGCCCCCTCCATGCCTCCCCATGCCGCCATATGTATCAGCAATTATTTTCCTTCCGGTAAGACCTGTGTCGCTTGGCGGGCCGCCTATCACGAACCTACCGGTTGGATTGACAAGAAACTTTGTCTGGTTGTCGATCCAGCTGTCACAGACTGGTTTTATAACCTCGTTAATGACTTCTTCACGAAGCTGACTCATGCTGATGTCCGGGGAATGCTGTGTAGAAATGACTACAGAGTCGATGCGTTTTGGCACTCCATCTTCATAGACAACCGATACTTGGGACTTTCCGTCTGGGCGGACCCAACTGAGCTCTTTTTTCTTTCTTACCCGTGCAAGGGTCATTGACAGCTGATGCGCGACCGTGATCGGGAGAGGCATCAGTTCTGGTGTTTCGTTCGTTGCAAATCCAAACATCAGTCCCTGGTCGCCTGCGCCCTGGTCCTTGTCTGCGCTTGCACTTACACCCATCGAAATGTCGGGACTCTGCTCATGAAGCGATGCAAGAACTGAACATGAATCACAATCAAAACCGTATTCTGGCCTGTCATACCCTATTGTTCGGATAGTGTCACGGACAATTTTCTGCACATCCGCTTTGCCTTTTGAGGTCACTTCACCTGCGACAAATACGATTCCAGATGTTATCATTGACTCTACAGCAACCCGTGAATCAGGGTCTTGCCGCAAAAATTCGTCAAGAACTGCGTCTGATATCTGGTCACACACTTTGTCGGGGTGACCCTCAGTTACGCTCTCAGACGAGAACAGCCATCTTTTTGCCATGTGTCAACTGCCACCACCTGCAGTACTTTGACTAGAATTCTTTTTCCAGTTTGATGAAAAGGACATTGTTGCCCCTTATCACAACTTTGCCATAGTTTGCAAGCGCAACGGAGCCATTAAACTCCTCGGCATCAGTAAGTATGAGGTTCATATAAGAATCAACATTATTCATCCTGCCCTTGTACTCTATCTCGCTTTTTAGTCTAACCGCAACTTTCCGGTTAATTGCTCGCTGCAGTGTCGAGAGAGGTCGTTTTGGTTGCTGTTGCGATGATGGCGAAGAGGACAATCTAGCTAATCACTTTACGATTGAAAAAATCATGGCTCGAATAAAAAGGTTCCTTTGCACACAAATTCATAAGCAGGTAATACAAGAAAACAACCAGCTGTATACAAATGATGGCGAGTATCTCGACAGGCTCAAAGGCGATAGATGCTCTACTTGGAGGAGGAATACGTACTGGCATGATTACCGATATATACGGTGAAAGCGGTTCTGGCAAGTCGCAGCTGTGCTTTACCCTCTGTGCAAACTGTGCGAAAGATGCCGCCAGCACTTTGTTTATTGATACCGCGGGAACATTCCGACCTGAGCGGATAATGGAGATCTCTGGTTCTCAATTAGCACTTGAAAAAATTACTTACGTAAGAGCGCTTACAACAATCGACCAGATGAATGCAACAAAGAAAATCTTAGAGGTAAGACCCACGCTTGTTGTTGTCGATAGTCTGACATCTCTCTTCTCCACAGAATATTCTGGACCGGAACGCCACCGAGCATTGATGAAGTACTTGCATGAGCTTGCACTCTTGACGATAAGTTCAGGCTGTGCTATTGTGGTCACCAACATGGTCAGAACTGCGCCTCCAATAACTCTGATAGACCAGGCCGGCCGGAATGTTGCACAGGCAGTCGTTCCCTGGCAGCAACGCGAATACTTGGGCAGCAGCGTATCAATCTATTCTCATATGAGGATGAAGCTTGAGATAGTTGACAGTGCAAACTCCTCATTTCAAGCAGTACTCATGCAACCAGCAGGCAGAGGAATGGTGCCTTTTGCAATTACTGTACTAGGAATTTCAGACCAAAAATAGGACAATGCTTCAATCTAAGTGCGATAGAATAGAGGGATGCATTGAGGAATGGCAGTCATGATCGCATTAACGGCGGCCACTCGAGTGCGAGCATAGAACATAGAACACATTTGCTTGCAAACTGGAATAGTACATAGAGATCCATTTAGAATAATTGGCCTTTTTTTGTATCTCTTTTATCTTGGGCGTTATACTGAATCTTTGGTTTGCTATGATAGCAGGGTTAACCAAATATTTTATATGCCTGCCCACAAAGAGAGGCTCGTGGATCTGCCAAGGCAGGAGGAGATGGTCAAGCCCAACAAGGCGAAACTGTCAATAGTTCTTCCAACTTATAACGAATCGCAAAACATAGTCAAAATGCTTGAGTCGATAGCCGAAACGCTTTCTCCATATGCTGCAGCAGAAATAATAGTGGTCGACGACAACTCCCCTGACGGCACTGCAGAGATTGCGAGCCTACATGCAAGGAACATTTCCAATAACACTAACAAGAAATTACATATTGAGATTATTCGGCGAGAGGGCAAGTTTGGTCTCAGTTCTGCGATAGTTGCAGGGGTGCAGTCTGCCACAGGCGATTTGTTGGTCATCATGGACGGCGACTTTTCTCATCCTCCTCAGGTAATTCCATCTATAATTGAAGCGTTGCAAGACTCAAACTGCGACATAGTAGTTGCGTCGCGATACATAAAGGGGGGATCCATAATCGGCTGGCCATTTAAGCGCAGACTTATGAGCAAGGGCGCGACTAAGATAGCGCAATATGGACTTGGTATAGAAGTAAAGGATCCAGTATCAGGCTTCTTTGCATTCAGGCGAGACATCATCGACGGCGTCAAGTTCGACGCAATAGGCTACAAAATGCTACTTGAAATTTTGGTCAAGACAAAGGGTGCCAGAGTTAAAGAAGTACCTTACACATTCACCAACAGAAGCATAGGAAAGAGCAAGCTTGACACCGGGGTGATGTTTGACTACCTTATGGCTGTTATGCGCCTATATCGCTACGGCAAATCGATGAGGCAAAAGGAAAGGCGCACGTCTGTTCGCTTTCTCTCAAAGGCAGGAAGGTTTTACACTGTGGGTGCTTCTGGGCTGCTTGTCAACTACATCGCTTCTCTACTTTTTAACGCGCTGGTTCCGAACATATGGTATCTAAACTCGACAATCATTGGCATATTCATTTCGATGACGTCCAACTTTTTCCTCAACAAGCTGTGGACTTTTGAAGAAAGGGCATTCAACGTGAAAGAGACTGGAATACAATTTGGCATGTTTATTGGCTTTAGCTCGCTTGGCGCCATCATCCAGCTTCTTTTAGTGTATGCGCTAGTCGAAAACTATGGTATGGAATACCCGCCGTCGCTGATCCTGGCAGTTGCTGCGGCATCTGTGGGAAACTTCTTGCTCAATAAGAAGTGGACGTTCAAGGAAAAAATATGGAGCTAAATCGCTCTTTTGCACATAAGATTTAGTCCATGCATCTTAGCAAATTACTTATATGACAGTTATAAAGCCAACAAGAAAAAATTTTTTGTAAATATGCCGCGCTAGGAAAGGCATCTCCAAGGGTGTACTAGATGTGTGTTTTATAATACATAATAGAAATCTGTATATTATTCAACCTAATTTGCTGGGTTCATTTTGGATTCGAGGGCAGATACTACGACAACACGTAGTACTAGATTGCTCCATCAAGTACATGCAAAACAGACTGTAAAATTAGCTAAAGTGCTAAGTGCTTGGGTTGGATTATTCTGCTGTCATTACATCATACTAGCCGGTCTTGAGCACGATCTTTGATTCTTTTCAGTATTTGGAGATAGATCCTGTCAGCATATATGAGTGAACTTCAGATTTGTTGCCTACAATTACAGTGACCTAGCCAGCTCACAAATATTTATGCGACCAAGCCTTTTTACGCAACTAATATGAGTACAAATTCAATGGACTCACTTGAGACTATTTTTTCAATTCAAAAGGAGCTTGCATCAATGATGGATCTTTCCCGATACCCTGCTTCCATAGATGGAAGGATATCTGCCCTTTCTACAGCAATAGTCCATGAGGCTATAGAACTCCAAAGGCTGACAAGCTGGAAATGGTGGAAAAAGCCTACACCCTTTGATAGTGAGGCAGCAAAAGAAGAACTTATTGATATCTGGCATTTCGTTGTCCAAACATCGATAGAGCTTGGGATGAGCCCCTCTGATGTACTCAATGAATACAAGAAGAAGAACAAGGTCAACCGTGACAGGCAGGTATCAGGGTACTAGCACCTGGGCAATCTTGACAACGTCAACTGTCCCTATCAGGTCTATCATTTGTACTTGATGCCTAAATATCTCGGTATCCAGCGCACATGATGTGACTATTGGATCACGGCCAACTGCACCAATTATTCTACCGGAAGAATCCACACCGTTGCTGGCGAGTGCCAGCAGTGCCTGTCCTGCTCTGTGACCCTTAACCTCTTTACCGCAGACTAGGATGAGCTTAAGTTCTGGGTGCTTCATAGCGAAGGCTATCATTGCATCTATGCCTTTGTTCTCAGAGAGAAGCCGGCCTGCTATGAGCACTTTATTCATGAGAGACGATCTAGATATTGTCTCTAGTAGGTCAATGCTTGATAGCGTACATATTGCTGCTGCTTTTCCTGCACCAAGATAATATTCGTGCTTGATTGGCAGCAGGGCTTTGCATAAGTTACCCGCCGCATCCTCTAGTCTTTTCATTATTAGCATCATTCTAGGCCCCAGCTTACCTTATTTGTCGGTGTGACCTTGACAAAGGGCGCTTCGCCTTCCTTCCAGGCATCACTTCTGACCCACTCAAAGCGATCGTGAAACATCTTATAGAGCCTTGCAAACTCTTGACCCCTTTCTATGATTTCAGCTCTGCCTTGCACGCACACCGCGGTATTGCCAACAGAGCTGTAAATATCCACTACTAGAGCCACCGTCTTATTATGCTTGATGTTTTCGTATTTCCTGGTTTGATAATCAGTTGCGATAAAGAACGACCCCTGCTCAAAAATATACGATACAGGAACGACGTGAGGAATTCCGTCATGACATGTAGCTATCCTGCAAGCTTCATTCCTGTTTAAAAAATCTCTTTCTGATTGGCTAAACGTTACTTTGGCCATCTACAGAACTGCGGATACCTAATATTTATAGGCCTGCCACTTCGGTGCCAGAGACTTCTTCACTTCCCTCAAGTAACAAACGTTGAAGCTGAAATAATGATGTGGAGAGCAAAGGATCATCACCATCGAAGTTTGGTTTCCTGCTAAAAAATTTCTGGCTCTCGGAGAAGCAGTGCAGCATATACGTATATACGTATATAGTGATTACGACTTTGTGGAACGACAAAATTTGGCTTGTCTTAGTGCTTGGTATCATCTTCTGTTTTTTTGCTCTCTAACCACCTGCTAAATCTTAGAATCACTACTCCAGCAGAAATTGTAATGAGAGAAATTGCGAGAAAGCTAGGCTGCACTACTGACTGGAGCTCTCTTGGCGCTGTTGAGCGGTAAGAGCATTTTTCACTTTCATCGCAATTTTTTATCACAGGAAATGAGAGTAAGACGACCACAAATACGACCATGAGCGCCACACCTGCAGAAGACACTATCGCTCCCGACCTTGCCAGAGTTTCTAGTGACATCATGTGGCCGCTTACATTCGCTCAAAGCACTTGATATTTCTTTTTGTTTCTCTATGTCCTTTTTTTCTTTATAGTTCATCGGGATTTATTGTCACAAACCTGTACGAGTCTTCACTGCTTACACGCTTAAATTGGCGGTCAAAGTATAGGAAAGGCTGCTCCTTGTAAACATGTTTGTCCCAAAGCTCGTGCACATTGCCAAAAAAGTCCTTTTTAGTCTTACCTTTCATCCTAAGTAGTTCATGCGTGAGTATATGCGATACTCGTGGGCAGTTATTGTCTGCATAGAAGCGATAACGCTGAATTTCCGACATGCTTGCTGCCGGCCTCTGCCACCATGCAATCCCAATACCTGGCGCAGTGTAACCTTCGGTATTGCAGTCAGTAAATAGAGGCCTAAAATATGCAAGGTAAAAATGAAAGGTGTCCTGTCCCCTTTCAGAGTGGTCCCTTATCAAGTACGCTACAGACATCCTGTCAAAGAGCTTTCCAGGAACAATTGGCAAAATGTCTGCCTGTACGGGAAGGGAAACATCAAAAAAACGTCGTGTCCACCACTTGAAAAAACGTGTCATAGCCGAAACATACACCCAGTCCTCTTTTTCCAGTTGCTGCCATTGTTTTTCTTTAGCAACGTATATGAAGAAGAGCCTGTCTGCTTTCAATGATGACACAGCAGCCAATTTTTTGTGATGCAGGCTTATATTTGCCGCTCCTCCAACAATGGTTGTCTTTAGCCATTTGAATATATACTTCCTTCTTCATAGGGTCCGCATCAGGCCGGAGCGCTATATTGCCACATCATAGTCCTACTTTATCTGTCAGGTGCTCATCCTAAGATAGGATATGAGCAACACTGATTTACTCCTCTATCCATTTGGTGATATAGGCATGCAACCCCGACAGAAAAGGAAGGCACTTCTCTATGCAGGTATCGGCTTTGTATTGATCGGCGTGATATCAATGGTTCTAACGTATATGTTATTGTACTGATCAAATAGCATCAGAGACGATAGCCCAAATGATGCCGACTGCTTATGTCTTATAAGGGTGGTGCATTATGTAAAGCTTGCAAGGCATTATCACGTCCCTCTACTGGTAGCGGAAGAAGGGTCACAGGGGATTACGTCCAATAAAACCTTTACAATTGAAGGATGGCTCTGGCATCGAAGACCGTCCTCTCTTCGTGATTAGGGATGTCAAGAACATAATCTAGAGGAGATATCCGCAAGCATTAGACAGAAATCACATTATATCACTTATTTCTATGGATTAATGACTGGCTAATTCTCGAAATTTTGAGGAATTTAATAAGTGCTATTTCGGAATGACATAACTTCAGATAGTAGATATACCATATAGTTTTCCGAACTCTCAGAAAGGTGGATTGGGAAGCACAGTACACGCTGCTTACTCGTTTGCTATGGTTCCGATCTCCGGCATACTCTATTATTGTATTGTATTTGCTGAGAGAAAGTATATTAATTTTTTGAACGTTATAAAAGCAGTATAGTAATATTGGCCGAAGAAGAACAAAGAGAAGAAGAATTTACTGCCGAAGAAAGAGCTACAGTATTGGATCATGTGTATGCTAGAGCTCGCGTGAATATGAGAGAAGCTGGCGACGGCATGAAGAAGACTACAGAGCAAGCTCTCGAAGAAGTAGTAAGTGGTATGCGTAAAGAGTACATAGAAGCTATGAATGAAATTGCAGAGATACTCCCTGAGCCATGGACTCAGTATAAGGATGGTAAAACGCTTCCTCCGCTTTCACTAGTCAGATCAGCTCTTCTTGATGTGAATATGATAATGGCTAATATTCTCAAGGAAGCAATAGCAAAGGGAGATACTGATCTTCGAATGTTTAAGCTTAAGCACCATCCAAATGATCCAGAAAAACTTGACGAATTGGTTAAAGAACTAAAACGTCTAGAGCTGCTTTAATGTTGTTGTGTTTGTTGTTAGAGATATAATATAATAGAGAGAGGTAGGTAGTAGGTGAAATAGAGAGAGAAATGAACTCAGATATAAAAAACATATTGGTGATGGTAGTAGCCTTTTTGGCTGTCGCTGTAAGTGGTGCAATTTCAAGCGTGAGTATGCAACCAGCATATGCACAAGAAGCAACAGCACTCACCATGGAGAAGGAAATTACAAACCCAAGTGGTGAAGAAGGAATTGATATACAATCAGCTGAAAATTCGGAGAATGCAGCAGCTAGACGTACAAGTACTTCGTCTCTATCAGTCCAAGAAGGAGAAGACGATACACCAGCAAACTACCGTGAAATGACTCTTAAACTACCTAATGACAGGACTTTGTTCAGAATTGTAGAATCAGCAGATGAGTCCTCAGGAGCTGCTGCTGCGCTAGAGGCAGAAAATGAGGCTGAGGTTGAACTTGAACAATGAAGATTAAGACTAGAGAGAGGCGGAATAGAAGTTGAAGACTAAGCTTCTCCCTTTTTATTTTTTAATACTAGCGTTTATTCAGAATTAGCAACTTCAGAATCGTCTTCTTCTTCTTCTTCTTCTTCTTCTATTGTAGCATAGTCTATTGCAGTAGTAGAGCCGGCGCCGGCATCCCCATGATTACTACTACTACTGCTAAACATACCATCAAACATCGTGATCATTGCATCCATTTCCTTCAAGTCTTCCTCTGTGAGATGGCGACCTTCTCCTTCCTCTTCTGAAGCTTCGCGCATCGTATCTATAATGTTGAGACTTGCGGAGATAAACTGCATGTAGTCTACGATTTGTTTGAAGTCTTTCAGAAATATCGCCTACAATCGGCATTGCAAATAGCATTGGTGCCAGATAGTCAAGGGCATCCACCACAAGAGAGAGACTACAAGAGCAGCAATAGCCCTCATCTTGAAGACAAAGTGCAACCGTTCTAGTTGCACACGATGGCTTATAGCCTGTATAGAATCCTTACTGCTTAGCTGTGTCGTTTTTTATCTTGTAGGTCACATCCTGGGTATTCAGCTCTTTTTCTATTTCTGAAGAACTTTTGCCGGCCTTAATCTTGTCTCGAAGTTCCTTTACCGCTTTTTCTTCAACCTTATCTTGGTTTGCTGCCATATATGCGGTATTCGTGCTACATCATATTTATCGAGTTAACCTAAAATTTTCAATTAAATTTGGTCTCGGCTGCAAGATAGATTTCCGATAGCTGTATGTATTGTCCAATATGCAATAGCTGACAAAGAGGGATTTTTTCGCTGCTCAAGCATCTAGCATAGTAATCGTTTTGCTGACCGAGCCATGTCTACGATAAGAGTCTGGACCTGCTAAATGAGTAGGTTGTGATATCAAGCAGTATTTACTAGCTGACCATGGTATATTAGGTGAGACTCTTCTCTTTATCGTGAAAAAATAAATCTCAAAAAATTAGATAAAGGGAACTGACCTTTGCGGTATTCGTGCTTTCATACCAGCTTTCGTATAGTATCGTGATCGTAATACTGTGGCTTCTTGTACCGCCTGTACTTGCTTATCTGCCGCCACAGGGACAATGTAAGAAGGATGGATGGTAGCAGAAAAGCAAGGGGGATTATCCATGTAGCTGTCAATTTTGTCTTTGCCATTTGCATTGCAACCTTACGTATTGAGGGGTATCAGAAACATCAATTGCGTTGCTTATCCTATTAGCTTGCTGATGTTCCTTCTTCTAGGCCTGTAGCGGTTTCAGTAGCAGTATTTGACTTTGCCGACCTTCGAAGTCTCCTGCTGGTCTTTTTCACTGACTCTGAGGTAATAGGTGCAGCCTCTCCGACTTCTCTTGCAGCACCTCTAACGGTTTCGGCCGTTTCCTGTGCTGCTTTGGTTGTCTCATCTATTGCGACAGCAGTCTCTCTGATTGCACCGCGGTCCCTTAGAGCATGAGCGGCATCATTAATTTCTTTTGCAGTATCACGTGTTGCAAGCGATGCCTCCCTAAACGAATCAACGAGTTCCTCGACTGCTCCGCTCTGGCGTATAGCAACTACCAGCTCTCTCATCCTGATTGATTCTTCTCTTATTCTCCTTGCAATACCTTTAATTGTTTCTGCTGTATGTTGTGCGTCAACTGTTGCTGTCATGTCGGCAGTACTATGGGTTGTTGAAGTGTTCCCTCTGACTCTGCTAGCATTAGCAGTGTTACTCTCATCCGAAGGGATAGTAGGACTAACCATACAGACTTATCATCTACCTCCCTTAAAAGAAATACTGTCAAAAATATACATTCAATATTCAGGATTCTTGATAGATGCACAATGCTTGTCTAATCTAGGCAGGGTTGCTCATGAGCCCGCTTTTTAAGAATTCTAACATGCTACATAACTCTCTACTTTAAAATGATGGGCAGTTGTGGCGATAGGTTCATAATTTACTATGCAGAACTGTGGTATCATAGGTGTATACATGTTTGACATTTAGAAAAGTTGGAGCAGTAATCCTGCTGGTTTCACACATGGAAAAATCAATCAGGTTCTATAGTGACATACTGGAGCTGCCGGTCAAGACTAGATCTAAAGATTGGACAGAATTCTTCAATAATGATACTGTGCTAGCCCTCCACCCAGCTCCTAAGAAAAAGAAGACGCTAAAGACAGGTTCAGGCACACTCGTTGGTTTTGAAGTCACAGACCTTAACTCGACTGTAAAGAAGCTGAAGGAAAAGAGAGTGAAGTTCTTTAAAAGGCCAAAAGAGGAGCCTTTTGGCAAGCATGCAATAGTTCAGGACCCTGACGGGCATCTCATATCGATAGCAGAGTTGAAGGAAAAATCGTCAGAAGGCTTTGACTTACTAGGGCTTATAGGCGCAGAATAATATTATATAGGTTATTGCTATGAATATTATCACTTCTTCGTTGCAGTTACAAGATAGACGTTACCGCCAAGGTCTTCAAAACGCGTCTTTGAGAACCTATTGTTGAGCAATAGGACGATCTCTTTTTTATTCATAAACATTTGACCTTGCAGGGCAAAGTCAAGCTGCATGCCCATTATCAGCTGACTTGGTGTATTATTGAGCTTTGATTTTGGCAGTAGTCCCTCCATTATCGCAATTGTGCCATAGTTCTTTAGTGCGCGCCAGCAATTTGATATAACCCTTTCCTTGTCCTTTATCGTGTAGAGAGATTCGCCCAGAAACACGATCTCAAATTCGTTTGCAAATTTCATGGATTCACTTGACGCCTTTATTAAGGTAATAGGCTTATCACGAGCTATTTGGCGAGCCATTGCAACTGCTTTGGCGGAAGGGTCTATTCCGACCAAACTCGACTTGGGATATTCTTTATGGATCTTGGCAAGCATGCTTCCTGTCCCGCAGCCGACATCAAGCAGCCTACATCCTGTGGACAGCAGTTGGTGTAATTTTTTATGACGTCGAGCCGCAGCAAGAAATGCATAGTGGTCCCAGTCAGTCGCCTGTTGTACTGCAATTAAGGTGGACATTGTTTTTTTAGTCTTGCCGGATCTGAACAGCTCCTCAAACGCGCCATACTCTAGGCTCCTCAGTGCAAGGTATGAGAATTGTCCACCTAGATAATCTGGACTCGTCTTACTGACAAGGATGCGCCTCATTTGCTCCTTCATTTGCAACTTGCCGTTCTTTGCGATGATAAGTCGATATGCTTGTGCTGCAGAACACCAAGCCCTGACTGCAACCGGATATAATTTAGTGCGGGTTATCAGTTCTTCTATGGACATAGGGCTAGCGTCAAGGTGATCAAATAGCCTCATCTGCCTCCCTATGTGCGCTATCCATACCCCGTAAAAGCCGACCGAGTATCTCCACAGCCTTGCAAAGTCAGTTGAGTGTTGCTTCTTCAAGTACGACAGCTCAACCTATGCTGTTCATAAATCATTGCACGGAATTTTCTTGCACGGATTCATTGTAAATGAAGGATCAAATAGCTTCTTAACCCTTGAGAAGAGTGAGGTGATCCGCTTGCCATACATCATTTCTATGTAGCCTGTTCGAGCAAGCCCGTCGCCGTGCTCGCCACTGATCGTACCTCCTCTCTTTATCACTTGAGTAAATACTTCATTGGCAATATTGCATATCATTTCGAGTTCTTTTGTTGAGGCAGTATCTATGAGTGGCCTTGTATGCATATTGCCGTCACCCACATGCCCATAGATTACATAATCGACTTTGTTTTCTTGGTATGTCTGCAGAAGGTTGGCAGCATGCTCTGCAAGAATATCCGGGCGAACCACCGTGTCCTCTATTAGGCCTATAGGTTTTCGACTGCCCAAAGTAAGCTTCATGATGCTGTTGAGTGCACTTTTTCTTGCCCTCCATATCTTTGTTATACTCTGCTCATCTGAAGCGTATTCTACTACGGAACATCTATCTGCAAGCTCTTGCTTGCATGCTCTCATACGTTCTTCTACTTTGTTAATGCTGCGATTGCCTGCAAATTCAATAATTAGCAGGCATCCGGCACCGTGCATATTGCCATCATCAGACCTCACAACGGTATGATCCAACATTTCAAGGGCAATGGGAGAAAACTCTAAGATCGCAGGGACTGCTGAAATAGCACTTAGCAGATCTTCGAAGCCTAGCACCATCAGGGACCTATATGCAGGGATGTCAAGGATGTGAAGCTTTGCAGAAGTCATTACTCCAAGTGTGCCTTCAGAAGCAGCAAAGACCTTTTGTGGATTGAAGTCACCTGCAACAACCGCGTCCAGCCTGTAGCCACAAGAATTCTTACTCACATTTGGATAAGAATTTCTAATTTTATGAACATATGGCAAAAGTAATTCGCCAAGTTTTTTCATCTTGTTGTCGTATTTCGATGGGCTTGCAAAACCTAACTGGCCGTCGGCATATACCACATTAATTTCCTCGAGAAAGGAAATAGTGCTGCCATAGCCCAAAGAGTGAATACCGCTGGAATTGTCTGCTATCATACCGCCTATGGTGCAGTAGTTGCTGCTAGCAGGATCAGGTGGCAGGAACTTGTTCCTCTTTTTTAGCTCTTTGTCCAGTATGCCTTTTACGATGCCTGGTTGGACTGTTACATAGTCCTTGTCAATATCTATTATCCTATCCATGTGCTTTGAAAAATCAAGAACTATGCCATAAGACAAAGACTGGCCAAGAAGTCCTGTGCCAGCGCCTCTTGCGGTTATTGGTATTTTGTTGGACGAACCATATTCACACAATCGCTGAACATCATGCTCATCTGCAGGGCATACTACTGCAGCAGGCTCGATTTCGTAATGGCTTGCATCTACAGAGTATATGTGCTTGCTCCAGCTGTCTTCAAGAACTTCGCCCTTTGCTATGCAAAGCAAATCACGGGATATATTCATGACTTAACATAGCCACACAGATATAACAAATTTTCCAGAATAGAGCTATGAGACATAACTACAATTTTCATAATAACGTTTTTTCATCTTCAATAACTCATCATGATACATCATAACACAATTAATATAATGAAGGGGCGGCTACAGGCTAAATCTGAAGATCATCCATCTTATCGCGCGAAGATCCGATAAAAGTTGCCTATCCTCATTTTTTTCAGTATGGCACTGTAGAGTTTTCAACAGTAGTAGACATCTAGATGATTTCCGCTATAGCTCGGAATCTTAGTTTATAGAAGAGATGCTCGGTTGTGCCAAATGAAAAGCCGCAATAAATGATAGAGCCAACTTGTCGAAAATCTCTATGGGAATATCCAACAAGATTTAATAGCTCTTTCCTGCCTATCCTGTATCGTTGGTAGTAGCATCCAAGACCAATAACAATACAGTAACAGCGGCATGTGCCTTTTGCGATGCAAGAATTCCATTTGGGGAGAGCGTTTGTCCCGACTGCATGAAAAAATACAATATCAAGTCCTATGATCTCGGCAGCGATGGTTGCGGTTGTGATACATAAGTATACAAGAGAAGGGGTCAGAAAGTTGGTATTCATAATCATCTAAATCATACAGCCACCACATCTTCATCCCCTGCACTAATCAATGCTAACTCTATCCATTATATCTTACGTTTTTGATAACAATGCTTTTTTCTTTCTTTTGGATTATTGTGCTGCTTAAATGGAAGGTCCCAATTTACTCTTTTGACATTCTTGTCTTCTGAGAGATATGTAGTTCGTTGTCAGAATATAATGAAAAAATACACGTAAAAATCAGTAACCGAACCAGTACAAAATCTGGTAGTTGCCAGATAGATGGAGATATATGTTCGGACCGATGGACATGCGCAGTTACAACCCCGTTTCCTATGCGTGAAAGCATGCATGCATGCATTTTTTTCTTCGTTCATGTAAAGTCGATTTATGCAATAATCAACCGATATCGACCTACATCCTTTTCTTACTATTCAGCAGCACTTGGCAATCATGACTTTGTTTTCGACCTCGAGGTCAGTACCTGTGAGGGCTCCTTTGTTATTAATAATCGCTCTCTTTCTTTCTGGGAATATACCCCTAGGGAATGCCCAACTCCTATCGAACCAACCGCAAACTCTACAGGAGCGCGATAGTACATTTAAGAGCATAAGCGATAAATTTAATATAACAGTGCCGGATGGTTGGGTAATTCAAGAAGTTCACGATACTGACACCGATACATTATTGGAGGAGATGATGCAAGGGTCAAGACTACTAGCACAAATCTGCCCCAAAGATCAGGCAATTGCGAATATTGAAGGAACTTACGACTGTGAAGAGTCTAATGAGAACATATACATCCAACAATATCCAAATCTAGCCGGCCAACCTGAATTTGCTTCTATTGCCAACAGCAACATCAGAAATGAGAATCTTCTAGACTATCACATAATGAAGCTTCAGAAGCTTGGTTACAATGAAATTAGCATCCTTCGCAACACAAACATGACGATTAATGTTATCAATAGCGATACAAATAAGACAACAATAGCAGTAGTGCCAGCCAATCTTGTAGAAATGAGATATATCAGTCCGAATTCAACTGACACAAGAGGCTACTTCATGTTAGCTGCTACAAATGCTACATCAAACTTAGGAATAATATCAGGATATAGCCTGTCTTATGAGGCTAATGCAGCAACATCGCCATCTAGCTTTCCTCCAGAACCAATTCTGCGCATATTCCAAAGCTTTGAGTTTGTCAAAGAAGCAAGAGAAGGAGGATTAGCAGCGCTAAATGTAGAAAATAATGATTATGGCAATGACGCTTTTACTTCAACTGGAAGACCAACTCGATATCTTGAGCATCTATTGTCTCCTTCTCTCGCTCTTCATGAGCAGACTACTGCTCAAACCGGAGCGGCAGAGAGTTGCAAGCCGCTAATGTGTTTTAGAGACAGAAACCCATAGCGTCTAATTTGACAAATCTGGCATGTACATATACATACTTCTGCATACTAAATCCAAATATGGTAGGAACTGTCATACTTACAGAAGAATGGCAACCTCGTTACCATTAGGACCCATCTACCCATATTCATCGGACAACAGGTCAGAGATATATTAGATGACAATGTGATGTGATATTTTTATATTAATTCATCGAGATTTTCTGTTGATGATTCTGATGGATGTAGGAAAGGCATCGACTTTCGCGCGGCTGCACCTTGCATTTTGGTTTCAGGCAGTTGAGATGTTGCATCTGAGAAAAGCAGGTAGTGAAATCCATAAAGCTTCTGGACAGGATAAAAGTTTGCTATGATGACGATTATCTCATTAGAATATTGAGGAATTTATTGTCTTATAATGATGATAAGTCAACTGTCTTTGTTGATTCCTGGTAAGCCTTAATGAAAAATCATTTTTATGATAGCAGCAGAATGCTTTTAGTCTTATGTCTATCGTTTTTGGTATTGACAGCTCATAATTAACCAGCTCTTTTTCTCTACCGAATAGAAAAAAAGAGCCCACGTCTGCTATACAAAAAATGCCGCTTTTCGAATCCTTTTGCGCCCTGATTGCTAACAACTGTATCAACCTCAACACACCATAAAAATTGGCCCTCTGATATCCTTGGACTGAATCTATTATGACAAGGGAACCGGTAGATTCGTGCTTTTGCACGTTAATCTCATATTCACTGAGCATGTCTCTGACTGTATCAGGGGTTTCATAGGTGGTAACAATAAGCATTATTTCATTGTTCTTTTCTAAAGCCTTTTTTGAAAACTTAGCATAAATTTCTCTCAATGTATAAAGGTCGTAGTAAATTATCATATTATGCTCGTTGTAGCAAGAATTTTGTAATTGGTGTTCGCTACTCATGTCAAGAGTCATCTTATCGTATCACAGCCAGTATCTTTACAGCCACGTCTCAGAACTGCATCTGATATGATATATACGTATATATTTTGACACCATATCGATTCATATTTACTGTCCACTACATAGGTTCAGCAAATAGGATGAGATTCTAGCAAATCCTATGTTATTATTGCGTAAACCTTCACTCAAATTAAGGTTCAATAATGATGAGAATACCAACCGCTGATATTGTCATACACTATAATGGTATTTAGAAATTTTAGGAAAGAACCTGAATCTCACTCTATATTGCTGGCAGACATGTGGATGCTTGGAATGACAGCCATACGGGCAGTCCATAAGATACTAGAATTTTGAGCCGACGTTCATGGAACGTTAATGACTGCCTTTGACTTAGAAACAATTCCACCACCTTTGATTGTAAATAAGGCAAATAGTCGTGAGACGAGATGCGATCACTCTGAAACTATTGTGTGTTGTAGGCATTTGTGACACTATGAAGAAGAAGCTAAAATGACTAGACTGAAGTTGCTTTTATTTCGTCTCTCGTTTGTCGTCCTTAGATCGAACCGCCTTAAATGAGAAAATGAAATAAAGGAATTGGTGCCGCTACTACTACCATTACAATAATAAAAAATCTCTACTCCTATAGGACGATAGACAAAACATAGCACACTCATCTTGTTTTCGTGACGTTATGGTTGTTGTCTTTTATGCTACAGTTAATCAGGTTTTAATTGTTCAAGAGAATCTGTCAGTCAGTCCTGTGACTTTGGCTACATATTTTTCAATCTATAGCCAGATGCAGGACAATAGAAGATACTCTCTCTTAATTTGATATTCATTTAGCATCACCAGAAATTTTATCCATTAGATCTTTGGCTTGATTTTGTTTTTCTTCAGTTATATAGACGAGAACAATTCCTTCTAACGGCTGCCCATAGAGAACGATTGAGCCCTTAGGGGCTATCGTAAATAACGGCAAAGCAAGCATGTCCTCTTCACCTTGTACTTTCACACTAATGGGGGGAGGTGTTTCTAATGCGATTTGCAAAACATGAACTGCTTCCTTTGAAATCGTGCCTGCAGGGTTATTGCATACCATTTCTTTAGCATGATAATTGATGGAGTGGTCACGCCGCGACCTCCGTTCCAGGCCGTCAATGACCGCAATGTCAGGCGTTATACCAAAAGATATCAGGCGTTCGGTGGTTGCATCGCCAACTGTGATTATCTTCTTGGCGCCTTCTAGCATTGACAAGATTTTTTGCTTGGTTATGTCTTTTTCAAGTACAAGCGTTCCAAAGGGTCTTTTTAGAATATATTTGTCGCTTATATCAGTCGGCATTACTCTTTTTTGGCCTGCTCAGTTGCTTGACTTTCGGACTGCTCCTGTGCTTTGATTTCTGCAGCCAGGATGCTAATCCTTCCCGCAATCAGCTTGGCAGCCTTTGTAAAGGCATGTGACTGCACTGACTCTGGCTCTGAGATTACGGTCGGCTTCCCAAGGTCACTGCTTTCCCTTATACCCGGATGGAGCGGGACCTCGCCTATGAATGGTAACCCGAAGTCTTCGCTTATCTTCTTGCCGCCGCCTTTTCCAAACAGAGAGATCTGCTCATTGCAATGTGGGCATTGAAGGTAGCTCATATTTTCAATGACACCTACAATTGGCACATTGAGCTTGTTGAACATTCCGATCGCCTTGACTGCAACGTTCATTGCGACGTCCTGGGGCGTGGTTACTATGAGAATACCCGTTATAGGTATCGTTTGCGCTATTGTCAGAGGCGCGTCGCCTGTGCCGGGCGGAAGGTCGATTATCAAATAATCTAGCTCACCCCAGCTCACATCTGTCAGGAATTGTTTGACGATGCCAGAAACAATTGGGCCCCTGTAAATGCCCGCCTGTTGCGATTGCTCGTAGAAAAAACCCATTGAAATGACCTTGACGCCTTCGACCTCCGGAGGTTGGATCTTATTATTGACTACTTCTGGCGATGCCCTGAGCCCAAGCATTAAAGGGACGCTTGGGCCATAAATATCAGCATCAAGCAATCCAACCTTCGCACCAGTATTGGCTAGCGCAAGCGCAAGGTTTACGGAAACAGTGGTCTTGCCCACGCCTCCCTTGCCGCTTGCAACTGCGATAATATTCTTGACGCCTGGCAATAGCTCATCCATTGAAAGCGACCTGCCCTCCATGACCCTAGCGGTGACCCTCATGTTCAGATCTTTGACTCCAAGGGATGCCATTGCAGCTCGCACATCGCCCTCAATTTCGCTATTGAACGGGCAAGCAGGTGTTGTTAACTCTAGCGTAAACGCGACCTTCCCATCGTTTATCGATAGGTCCTTGATCATACCCATTGACACAATGTCTTTGTGAAGCTCAGGATCTACAACTTTCTTGAGTGAGCTGAGAACCTGATCTACAGTTACCATTGGAAAAATTTTGTCTTTACTGTATTTAAATCATCGTATTGGAGGGAAAATAACTAATCTTAGAAACACTGGTCAAAATTATATTAGCCAATTTTCTTATAAAACGCAAAGAAGTGACCACTTCATATTTTCTGACTGCGAAAAATACATTGCGCTATTACCGGAGGTATCATAGCTAGTTTAGTTAAAGAACAAAGAAAATATTTAATAAGTGTCTAAAAAGAGATTTGAACAAGGCTATTGTATGTGATTAACCTGCGGCGCATGATCTTCAAGTATTATCACTAGGACCCAAGAAAAAGATAGGTCATTCGTAAAAAATTAGGAAGAGAAGATTTTTCTCACGTCTTGAAACCTTTTTCTCAGAGTCACGATACTAATATCACCGGAAACCGCTATTTGAGCTTGGCTTACATTCTCTCCTTCTCTTAGACATGCAGCGTAGAGCACGGCTACCGCAAGCGCGTTAGGATCTTTACCATGTGAAATAGGATCATTCTTGATGGTTGATAGCATGTCGAGTGCACTCCTGTAGGTCTTCTCACTTACCTTCGCTTTATTCGCTATCTTTGCTAGGTATTTATTTGAGTCGATCACTGGCAACTGAAGCTCAAGGTTCTGCACAAGCAGTCTGTAGCACTTGCCAGCAAATATCGGATCAGTGTTGGCTACTGAAGAGATTTCTTCAAGCGTCCTTGGTACCGAAAGGTCTCTGCAGGCAGCATATATTGCTGCGACTATGAGGGCCCTAATTGATCGTCCCTTGATTATCCTCTTGTCAAGAGCCTTCCTATAATTATAGGCAGCTTTCTCGATCAAAGTATCGCTGAGGGAGAGCTTGTCCTTTATGGTACTCAGTATGGCAAATGCATTTTTCAAGTTACGGTGGTAACTCCGGTTATTACTTGAGATCTTGTTCCATCTGCGCATCCTCTGAACTTTGCTTCTCTGCTCAGCACTTATGGCGACTCCATTTGCGTCTACGTTCGAGTATGAGATGAAAGTAGACAATCCCATGTCATGAAAAGCAAGTGAAGAGGGCATTCCTGTCCTACTCTTGCTTTCCATATCCTCGCTCGAGTAAGACCTCCATTCAGGTCCCATAGATTCAATATTGTCCTTAACGACCATGCCACACGAAGAACAGATGGCTTCGCTTGTTTCAGAATCAAAAACAATCGAATTGCTATTGCATAAAGAGCAAGCCTCTGCCGGTTCCGATGCAAGTTTGTAACTCATGTTGCAAACGATAGGTGCGGAATTGATTTAAGTGCCATGTATACATAACTAGAGGAAGCGTTACACTGTATTGCAGATCGCTACATAAAAGAATACTATAACACATAAGCGCTCCATTTAAACGCCTAATTTTCTTCGTAATTGACATACATGATAGTACTTACAGGGGATGTCCGCTCAACTTCGATTACGCGATCATTTAGGTTCGAATCTGACGTGCTGAATGTGCTTGACGAAGAGGCAAAGCGGATGGGAATTTCGGTAAACGCACTTGTAGGCATTATATTGCGTAGATATGTCGAATTTACGCGCTACCAATCAAAGATAGACATGGTTGTGATAAATCGTGAGGTTCTTACGTCTCTCATTGACCTGCTAAGTGAAGAAGAACTTTATAAGATGGGAGTAAAGCTGGGGCAAACAGTGCTAGCAGACACAATCATGTTTTGGAAAAAAGAAACCACCGAAAAGGCAGTGATGGAGTACATCGAGAAAATGGTCTGCAGATACGGCCGCCTTGGCACTTATGATGAAAGGAGGATGCCCGGAGGCCAGATGGCTATAGTGGTGCGCCACAGGCTCGGTAAGAATGGCTCACGCTTTCTTGAGGGTTATCTGCATGAGGGACTAAAGCACACACTAGGCATCGATGCCATCTTCGAAATCACTGACTCGTCAGTCAAATGTGAAATTCCCGCTAGAAGGTAGCAAGCCTTGCCTATAGGACAAAAAGTTCATAATGACCTCTCCATCTAGATTGCCTAGATTATGTTTGCCATAGTGCATATGAGCGATGTTGTTAGAATTCCCCCAAATAGGCTTACCCACTCTCTGAATGATGCTGCTGTCCAGATTCTCAAAGAAAAATACGAAAGCATGATCAGTCCCGAAGTTGGATATGTAATTATGATAACAGATGCCGATCCAAGTTCCGTTGGCAAGCTGGTCGCTGGCGACGGCGCGACATATCACAAAGTCACTTTTAAGGCCCTTGCGTTCTATCCCAAGCTCCAAGAAATAATTGAAGGCGAAGTAGTCGAAATTACTGACTTTGGGGCGTTTGTAAGGATAGGACCTACTGACGCTCTTCTTCACCTCTCTCAGATTACTGACGACTATCTTAAAAGCGATGTCAAGCAGGGAGTCATTGTAGCAAATCAAACTGCCCGGTCGCTCAAGATCGGATCTAAGATTAGGGCAAGGATAACTGCAGTAAGCCTTGGCAAAGGAGCAGGGATGGGCAAGATAGGCATAACTTGCAGGCAGCCTTTTCTTGGTGCTGTGGAATGGGTTGCTGATGAGATTAAGAAGGCAAAAGCTGGCGGAGAACAACACTCAGCTACTGCAAAGGAGAAAAAAGGGGGGGATAGGAAGTAATGGTCAAGGAGAAAGCATGCAGAAAGTGCAAAGTGATAACTACGGGAAAAGTGTGTCCCAACTGCAAGTCAACGGACCTAAGCGCAGACTGGTCAGGTATTATACTGGTTTTTGACGCTGGACATTCGCAGATTGCCAAAACTCTTGAAATTACCACTCCTAACAAATATGCACTTAAGGTCACTTAGATGGACGATCTGCAAACATTTCTCAATGTTAGAGAAATACTTGCCAATTTTTTGCAAGAAGATGTCGGTGCAGGCGATATTACAAGCGATAACATAATTCCTGCAGACCTTGAAGCCAAGGCAGAAATCGTATGCAAGTCGCGCTTTGCACTTGTATGTGGCCTTGAAGAAGCCTCCACGCTTTTTGATATTTGTGGCTGCAAGAGCGAGATTCTTGCTAAGGATGGCTCAAAAGTAGTAAGGGGAACGGTCGTTATGAATGTGTCAGGCTATGCCAGAGCTATCCTCAAGGCAGAAAGGACAGTGATTAATATCATAATGAGGATGAGCGGTATAGCAACTGAGACTAGGCGCATGGTAGACCTTGCAAAAGACGTTACAATACTGGCGACCCGAAAGACAGCACCAGGGCTACGTTATTTTGATAAAAAGGCAGTCGTTTTAGGTGGCGGAACCACCCATAGAATGCGGCTAGATGACATGGTGTTAATAAAGGATAACCATCTTGTTCTTGTCTCTGATCTTGGAAAATGTATTAGGCTTGCCAAGAAAAAAGTCGGCTCGTCTATAAAGGTTGAATGCGAAGCAAGGACCAAGGAAGAAGCATTAGCAGCGGTTGCAGCAGAAGCAGATGTTGTCATGCTGGACAATTTTACTCCAAAACAAGCTCAACAGACTATAAGGCAGATAAGAAGAATGGGGCTCCGAAACAAGGTAAAAATAGAACTTTCAGGCGGCATCAATCAAAACAATATCAGACATTACTCGAGGACCAAACCTGACTTTATTTCGCTCGGCTACATTACGCACTCATCCAAGGCAATTGATTTCAGTCTTGAAATTATGAAATAGCTAGCATTCGATCAATTGCAAGTCGCGCCTTCTCTGCAGTATGCTCTGGCACCTTTACTTCATAGATATCTTCCCTCAACGAATTGTAAATCTTTTCTAAAGTGATCTTTTTCATATACTTGCACGTCGCATCGGACTTGATAGGTATGAACTGCTTCTCAGGGTTCTCCTTCTGCATGCGATACAAAATCCCGGTTTCAGTAGCTATTAGGAATTGCTTTGTAGCAGATGCTCTTGCGTGTTTCATCATGCCTTCGGTTGAAAGTATGTGAGCGTTCTTTGCCAAGTCGTCCCTTGATATGTGATATAACACTGAAGAAGTACAACTACATTCTGGATGAACTAGAAAGTCAGCGTTTTTGAAGCTTGCAAACATCTTGTTAATATCCTCTGCCTTGATGCCAGCGTGAACATGGCATTCACCAGGCCAAATGTACATGTTCTTTCTCTTGGTTGTCTCTGCGACGTAAGAACCTAAAAACAGGTCAGGCAGAAACAATACCTCTTTGTCTTTAGGGATGCTGTTTACCACCTTCACTGCATTTGAGGACGTGCAGCAATAGTCAGACAAGGCCTTTACTTCTGCAGTTGTGTTCACATAGCTTACGACTAATGCATTGGGGTGCTCTGCCTTCCAAGCTTGCAACTCCCAAGCGTTAATTGTGGAAGCAAGTGAACATCCAGCCTCAAGGTCAGGTATGAGGACTTTTTTATCTGGACACAGAATCGAGGCTGTCTCAGCCATGAAGTGGACTCCACAAAATAAAATTATGTCTGATTCTGTAGCGGCTGCCTTCTTTGATAATGCAAGTGAGTCACCTATAAAGTCAGCTATGTCTTGCACTTCTGGAAGCTGGTAATTGTGTGCCAGAACCAGGGCATTTCTTTGTTTCTTTAATTCAAAGAAACGATGTTTGTAGTCTAGGTCTAACATTGTCATGTGAGCTGATAAACATGAGATGTTAGAGAGCGTCTACATTTAAAGTAGTATAGTGGAGGATAACGCTGCCTTCAAAATTGAATTTAAAGGCAATACTTGCCACCATCTCCCGCGAAAATAGATTGTTTACGCCATTTGGGACCTTAGTGGAGGATTGTCATGTATACAAATATAAATATTAATATATAATTACACAATCGAGATAAATGCCAACACACGGATCCCTTACAAAAGCCGGGAAGGTAAGAGGTCAGACGCCAAAGATTCAAGGCAAGCCGCGATTAAGGCCTATTGCTAGACTTCGCAACAAAGACAATTTTATCAAGCGGTTTGAAAAGAAGAGGCTTCCAGGCCAAAAGAAACCAGAACGGCGCGGAGGCAGAAGGTAAAAATTCCCTCCTCAATATGATATATCTTTAGTCATCGTAGATGCCAAAGAAAAATGTTGGGCTAATAGGTTGTGGTACTATTGGAACACATCTAGCTCTGGCTATAGAATCCCGCACCATAGCTAATGCCTCGCTTATAGGACTGTTTGATGTTGTCGATAGCAATGCAAAGAGTCTAAAGTCAAAGCTGAAGAGTAGCCCAGAAGTTCATCCTGATTTTAACAGCTTCATTGATTCCCCAGCAGACATCATAATAGAGGCTGCCTCGCAAGAAGCTGTCAGAAAGTTTGGCAAGTCGATAATTGAGGCTAGCAAAGACCTAATGGTAATGAGTGTGGGTGCCCTCGCAGATACAACCTTTTTAGCGGAATTGCTTGACCTAGCTGCTGTAAGGAAAGGCCGCAGCAAGATCTATGTGCCAAGTGGAGCAATAGCGGGCATAGACGCAATACGTAGCGTCAAACACCTTCTAGATTCCATTACACTTACAACCACGAAAAGTCCAAAGGCGCTTGCTGGTGCCCCATTTTTTGCAACAAGAGAGGTGAACCTTGACATTATAACGAAGGTCACAGAAATCTATGAGGGCACAGCTGCAGAGGCCGTCAAGTTGTTCCCTGCAAATGTCAATGTTGCTGCAGTACTAAGTCTTGCAGGCCTAGGCGCTGACAAAACCAAGGTTAGAGTGTTAATAGATCCCCACGCCACTACTAACCAGCACGAAATTGTGGCAACCGGTAGATTTGGTGATATCAAAATAAGTGTCAATAATGTAACAACTCCTGGAAACCCCAAGACGAGTTTTCTTGCTGTCCTTTCAGCAATAGAATGCCTTCGTTCGATATGTGACGATGCCCTAAGAATCGGCTCATAGTAGTTATCCTCTTCTTAGTTTATATTGGGTTTAGACTTGAGCAATCCCAAACATGAGCTACGGAGGAGGAAACGATAGCTTCGGTCCAAAGCCTGTGGAAACAGGTAAAGAATACGACGTACAGATCACTGAAATAAGCCGCAAAGGCGACGGGATTGCGAGAATACAAGGATTTGTTATCTTTGTAAAGGGAGGAAAGGTAGGTCAGAACGCGAAGATCCGGATTAGCCAGATCGGACCAAGGTTCGCCACGGCAGAACTCATCGACGGCTCGACTGCTTCACCAAACGAACCATCAAGTTAAGTTACTGCGCTCTGACAAACGTACGCAGTGACACTTTTTTTCTTATCATTATGATTCTTCTCATTCAACATTTACCTTTTCTACTCTTCGAGCCTTCTTTATGCTTGCCTGTTGTAATGTTCTAATTAGTGCATGCAAAATGCGCAATACAAGAGTCACCAGCCCGTGGATCAAAGATTCCTTTCGTTTCTGCCACAAGTGCTGACGGTACCTCTTCGCTGCAACGGCAGAATATTCTGACATGCTATATCAGCTAGTCTGTCTCCCTGATATAACGGTTAACCCGCCCAAAGAAATTTAGGTTCATTTGTTGAAAGGTTAACTGCAGACATCGATGCACAACAATATAATCGCCATTGTAGCAATTTCCTTTGTGACAGTAGGGGCATTGTGGGGTATAGGCAATCTCATGAATCCTGAGCCAGACATCGATCTACCTGTCGAGGATGTTCTCCTCATAGCTCAGAGAAGCACATTTAACGATACCAACCCGGACGTGTACGTCGCCGTAAACGTCCCAACGAAGCTGGTTGTGCAAAACAATGACGCCGTAACCCATGATCTGAAAGTTGATGCATCCTCAAATGGCGGAATAACAGCGATAAATACTGCCCCGCTGCGTGGCGGCCAGGACTTTCTCACAGCTATCGTAGTATCAAAACCTGGTACATACGAATATTACTGCTCCTATCATCCGCAGATGCGGGGACACATTATCGGTCAATAATGTCAGAGAGAGAAAGAGACATCTTTGAAAATTGTTGGTTCAGGTGTATATTACTATTTGCAGTTACAATATAGCGCTACTGCGCCACTATGTTTCATTTTTACTAATAATAGGCAGAGAAAACTGGTTGAACTGTATTTTTTCCATGCCTTGTCAGGCTGAGTTCCTGTTCAGGTTAAGGATTGATGAGCCTAAAATAATCGCAATACAAGTTGAGTCCTGTATACTTGGACAATCTAAGAGTTTCTTGTACCTTTAGGTTGATGTCCCAGAAACCTTCACTATTGTGAGTACATCTTCATCGGCTAGCTTGTGGTCAAGACCTACCTTTTGTCCAGCAAATTTCGCGCTCTTGCCCCATACAAGTCCGTAACGGAAGTTCTTGGCCATGCTTCGGTGAATCTTATTGCATACATCCTGTACAGTTGCACCATTCTTTATTATCATGGGCTCTTTGAAATCAGTTTCACCTCCTTTGGGCCGCATGTAAACTCTGATGAATCCAAGCCTTTGATATATCGCCTCTTTTAGGACATCGATGTTAATACGGGAATCTGCCGAGACAGCGATAAAGTAGTTGTTATTATTATTATTGTTACCTACTATCTTTGACTTGATCTCCTGGACAAAGCTTGCGTTGACGAGATCTATCTTGTTGAGCACAATAACTGAAGGGACGTATATCCGATTGCCATTTAGCACGTCTATTAGCTGATCGTCAGTAAGGTTTGGTTCCCTTATTATCAGTCGACCGTTGTGCAAACCGTAAAGCCTCATTATTTCCTTTATCAGTCTTTCAGAAGCCTTGATGGGCACTTGTGCATTGACCGATATACCGCCAGTTGATGTCTTTTCGATCAATATGTTCGGCGGCTGCTCGTCCAATCTTATACCCCCTTCTGCTAGCTCTTTTTTTAGCACACTCAGGTGATGCGGCTGAAAGACATCGAGCACTATCAAGACAAGGTCTGCGCTGCGAGCAACAGATAGCACACGCTTACCAAAGCCCTTGCCGCCAGAAGCTCCCTCAATGACCCCTGGCAAGTCAAGCACCTGTATCTTTGCTCCTCTGTAGTGCAGCATGCCAGGGACAGCCGTGAGCGTTGTGAACTGATAAGACGCCACACGCGACTTGGCGTTTGTAAGACTATTGAGAAGCGTCGATTTGCCTACACTTGGCAAGCCAATAAGCACCACCGTTGCGTCACCTGCCTTTCTGACATCAAAGCCAATATTTTCACCGCCACTATGCATCGTCCTGCTATGTACATTTTCCTGCATCTCTCGTTTGAGCCGGGCTATCTTGGCCTTGAGCAGACCTATATGAAATTCTGTAGCTTTATTGATCTGAGTTCTATGTATCTGGTCCTGTATTTCCTTGATCTTCTCCGGGATGCCCATTGCTATAGGTCATTATCATTGGCTGCATGGCGATAAAAATTTTGTCAGTTAGACCAATAATTTGCCCGCTTAGGTCGGGTAAAATCAACATGTGGACACAAAAAGCGTTCTTCTCGGGAGTAATGGTAGGGCAGGGATTTGTGGTACTCTAATATTATTGCCTTTTTCAAGATTTTGTTGTCCTGCTAGCATTGCCAAGCCTTTTCGTAAACAGCCGTGCAAGCGAATTATAATTAACCTCATATGGAAGATCTTCGTATCTGTTCAGCTATACGTCTTTTAGAACAGAATGCCAGGCTGGTCCCAAAGTTTAATTTATATTCTGCAGGTTATTGAGACTGTCAGGGCTCCGGTGGTGTAGTCCGGTTAAGCATCTCGCCCTCTCAAGGCGAAGATCACGGGTTCAAACTACTGCGAGATCATATATTTTCCAGTGGGGATACATCCCGTCCGGAGCACCTTTTTTTGATGCTTTGGCAATAAGCAGAGGTTTGATCTTCTACAAGCCTCTCTTGTACTAACATAAAAATAGTTTTAGATCCGAGATATACCACAATGGGAAAGAAATCCTTAGAAATAGCTGGACCTAACGTTGACAAAAACATCGGAATGCTACATAGAGCCTATGCATTTGAAATGCAAACGTCTCACTACTTTCAGTATGTAGCTAACAACATAGAGGGACTAGGAGTCTTATTTGAAGACTTTTTTGGAGAGCATGCAAAAGAGGAGCAAGGACATGCAGCTGAGATTAATGACAGGTTGATGGAACTTGGAGCAAACCCAACAGACGACCCCGGCTCTTGGGAGAAGGAAAGCGGGTTAGGAAAGACCGAATCTAAGAAATATCTTTCACTTAGGAGCGCGCTTGAGAGAGCTTTAGAGTTGGAAAGGTTTGGAATAGGGCTTTACAATGATCTTGCAAATGCAACAAAAGACAAGGATCATGGAACGTATCAGCTTGCATTGAAATTACTTACGGACGAACTTGAAGACGAGCAAACCATCGAGGACATTTTGGCAAGGCTCGAAATAAGGGATGTAAGAGAGACTGGAGCAGCATAAGAAGGAAATAAACTGCAAAAGAAAAATGGAAAACAAGTAACTGAAATTAAGGAATGGGCAAAGCTCTCTTGCCTCTTCTTCTTCTCTTTTTTCTAATCAATGACAAGGCAGATGATTTCGGCATTATGCTTACTTTGATCAAATCTAAACCGCACCTTGAACATTTTCCTCTGATTATGGCTCTTCCATTGACGAGTCTAACATAGGCCGCATCTGCAATAGGAACATTTTCTTTGCAGGAAGTGCAGTAGGTTTCCCGTTTCATAACTTGATCTGTTGGCATGTCCTTATTGTATATCAGAGTAGCTATAAGCAATAATTCAATTTCTGTGAGCTCAGATAATAGAAGCTAAAAGGGAATGGGCAGTAAGGTATATTATTAATATTAGTAAAAGGTAGTGAGTAGGCGGAAAAGAGCTTTGCCCGGAACAACAAATAGGATCTATATAATTAATACAGACGAACGGTGAGGAAGCATCAAATATTAATTTCCTCTGAATATACTGGGACGAATCACCTCTGTGACAGGCTTTCTATCTTCTTTTTGATATAGGAGGATGAGAAGAGATATGTATGAGTGGCATATCTACATCATTTTTCTTCAACAACTCATAATGTTGGTTCACTCAAGACATCTCTGGAGAATCTGTCTGTCTCCCAATCCATGCAAAAGACATGAAGTGGTTCAAGTTCTGATAAGCATAGGAGGACATAGTCCTTCCTATGCTTAGGCTATGGGGATTCGGCAGTCCGGTTAAATTCTCTTCATCTCGTCTACCTTTGCTGGCAGATAATAGGGGGACTGTTACGTCGTCATCACCCTCCTACAGCCTACCATATGAAACAGCAAGCGGATAAAAAATCCTACCTGTGATTTGTACACTGTCCAAAGCCGGTCCTAGATCAGAGGCATTTAAGTGACACATATAATGCAGTTGAATCGAACTTGAGTATCCTCAAAATTGGATTACTTATTGAACCAGCTATATTAGAGAGAACAAGTCCTAGTGTGGCGCAAGCAGGGTAATTTTCTTACTACCATATATCTTTGACTTAGTCAATTTTTGGGTTTTCTTCTATTATATTATTTTTTTTCTTTTGTTGTTGGCTTGTTGCTGCCAGTGCTACTGCTACTGCTCCTACTCTTGAGTACTTTCATTACTTTGTCGCGGATTTTATTCATATTGGCCTTGGGCATCGCAGAAAGGCAGAGTATACCGTCTCTAAGGGGAAAAGTCATGAGTGTAACTTTTTCATGCTCAGTTAGGGTGTAGCGCACCATTCCAAGCCTATCGCTGTAGGATTGCAGCATTGTGAGGTTCGACAGCGAGTGGATGTACATCTGCTGCTCATCAGTCCCACTTAGCAGAGGCTCGATCCCCTGCTTGAATCCACCCTCAATGACTTCGCCTCTATTATTGACGATGCCTACGAAGCGTATGCTGCGGTCAAGCTTGATAATTCTGTCGCAGAGACTGGGCTCTTGCATGCATGGTTATTGTTCTTCAGAATATAAATCGCTTACAAGTTATTGTCATGATTAATCTATTTGGTATCAAAGTCCTCTATTTCTACAAGCTTCGTTTCCATGGAATGACCCATCTTAATGTGCGTAGAAAAATGTGATCGTACAAGCACGTTTATGTTAAGGTCTGTAAAGTATTTTGTCGAGTATCTGGCAAGTACCATCTTGCAGTCAGAGCAGAAAACTTCTTTGAATATCATGGTGATGTTGTCACATCTAATCTATATATAGTCAGTCGAGTTTTTTATCGATTGTTTTTGCTACCGGATTGTTGTTGTAAATGTTATTGTCCGTAAAGTGTATTGTTGATGCCTTGTAGTATATCACTTCGCCTCTCCTCTCTATTACTGCGACGACTGCTTCCTTGCCCATCTTTTGTATTTGGCTGACAGCTGAAGCAAATTCTTTGGCTGTAGTGTTCGTGCCCTCATTTACACCAAAGACGACGTACTTTGCAGGCTTTTTCTCGTAATCACCTCGTTCATATACCCGAAAGTCGTTGCCAAAGCCAAAGCCCTCCTTCGCCACATAGCCCCTGCTTCGCAGGTCTCGATAAACAAGAAACTCGCTCATAATGTTCCTGTTGTGTTTTAGTAGTAGTTCAAAGAGCGAGTTGAAGCCTATGGATGGATAGTTCTTGAGCTTTAGGCGTTTTGTGTGAAATAAATATAAGGCCTCGTACGGCTTAAGGATGAATTCAGCGTTTTCTTTCTCTCCAAAACCTTTGGTACGCAGTTCATCCTGGAAGCGAGTTTCATCAACCACTATCTTGCGATTGCCTGTCAAGTACCCCTCTATTATCGAGGGTTGTAGTTCTGCTGCGGCGGCCACGGGTTCACTTATCTTCTCAGACAACGGTCGAGGGCTCGTTGCAGGCGGGGAGGATGTCATCAGAGCTATCTTGTAAAGCTGATTAATTAACTAAACTGGTGGCAAAATGATAGTTCTTAGGACGATGACATAACGATTAAATCAGAGCAAATCACCAAAATTGATCATTAGCTAATATTAGGTGCATTGAGATATGAAGGGTGTTAATTATCGAGAAACTCGTGGTATGCCATATGTAAGGCGAGAATACATAGCTGGCAAGCCGCAGATGAAAATCGCTAGGTTTTCATCTGGGCTAGCAGGAAACAATTACGATTACAAGATCGAACTTATAGCTACTGAGAAGCTCCAGATACGGCACAACGCCCTAGAAGCCGCCAGGCTTGCAGCAAACAAAAGGATGGCGCAAGCAGGGGAGACGAGCTTCTTTTCTATGTTGCGCGCATACCCCCATGTGCTCCTCAGAGAGAACAAGATGATTGCAACTGCAGGCGCAGACCGACTCCAGGAAGGAATGAGGAGGGCTTTTGGTAAGTCAACTGGTCTTGCCGCAAGGATCAGACCAGGTCAAGTGATCTTTGAAGCATACGTCACCGCTCCCAATCTTGAACTTGCACAGGACGGGTTTAAGATGGCAGCAAGCAAGATCGGCCGGCCAACAATTACTAGGATAACGCCGTTAAAAGAGCAGGCAATGGAAACAGCTGAAGATTAGATCAAATCAAATCTTGTCAGCCAACGACTTTACGTCTTCTATATTGCATATATTTGCCTTACCACCTATGCTCTTGCAGATAAGCGCAGTAATGTTGTCTGCTTCTGTTTTTATGGCCTTACCTACTGTTGATGCACGATTTTGAACCTCTTCTTTGACCTTTGTATGATTCATGCCTTCCAGAAGTTGTGGACTGTAGCCGGAGCCCACTTGCATAAACTGGCCGTCGATCAGAAGGAAAGGAATTATCTGGTCTGGGTTGAAGGTGTCTAGAATTTCATAGTCTCTTTCATCAAGTTCTTGCAGTGGCTAAGTTCTTGTCCGCAGTTTCACGTCCAACAAACTCTACATAATCGCTTGTGTACTTTGCTATCGCAAAATTGACAGTTGGAATCTTGAGGTATTTCTCATCGTGGTCAGCACTTGCAGTTCCTGCAAGTCCTTGCCAGCTGCCAAAATTGCTAAGCGCACTCACAATAGCCCATCGCTCACTTGCGCAGAAAGGACAGAAGCCTGCACCCATAAAGAATATCAGTGTTTTACCACTTGGTCCTTTAAGCGGTTGATTA
Organism: Nitrososphaera sp.; assembly: GCA_036373895.1. Taxonomy (GTDB): domain Archaea; phylum Thermoproteota; class Nitrososphaeria; order Nitrososphaerales; family Nitrososphaeraceae; genus Nitrososphaera. The sequence goes on from DASUUV010000006.1 coordinate 34,865, forward strand.
GACACATGCATAAACTTACCAAGAAGCTTCTTTGGAATGAAGGCAGTACTGCTGCTATTAATGTCCACAACAAAAGCATGTTCTGGTATTTATTTATTAACGTTCGGAATCAACAATATATCCAAGATGTCGGAGCTCGTACCTTGTATTAGCATGGCATGATGACGGAATGCATGCGTCTTGGTCTGTAACCTTTGCAATGCAGCCTTCAAGACTGACGATGAATTGAGCAGCCACGTAGAGTCAACTCACTAGGCACCAATTTCTTGTTCAACAGATAAAAAAGCTAGTGCCTAATGAATAAAAAGTGCAGAATATAATATCTCTTGCCGCCATATATTGAACATCATAGCTTCCCAGTACTATGCTTGAGCCAGAGAAAGGAGAAAATAGCTAGGCACAGCTTATGCTGAGAGAGAGACACACAGAGTCTATTAATCTTTATGCTCATAAGACGCTGATGGAAAAACTTGAAAATATGCCACTTTAGATGGCACTGCACATAATATTATTATTATATTTTTTTCATTTTAGCTATCCCTCAAGAAACTGACCGAACTAAATGGAATCGACCTCTAACAAAATTACTTGTGGGCAACGGATCCGGGCTGGTTTTTCCTGTCACCGAAAATCCCACCAAACTTTCTTGTCGTCGTTTCTTGTTTTTGCTGCGGACGCGAATGCGGTATTGATGATATTCTTGCTATTGCAGGGATCTGTGAGCGGATGGACATTTCTATCATAACAAGCAGTAATTCTACATCTGCAAGCCTCTTGTTACCATCGATCTCAAGATGTACTTCAGCTTGCGCCAGTGCTCCTGCTGGACGTAGCAGGACTGACTTGACCCTGATATTTTCTTCCTTAAACTTCTCCTCCACTATCCGCTTCACCATATCAGTCAATTTTGGATTCTGCCACGAGTCCACCAAAATCAGCGAGGATTGCTTGAGGGAAATATATGACACTGAAAATATGTAACCTGCAATTATCATACCCCCTATCGCATCCATCTGGAGAAAGCCAAACTGCGATGCAATTAGGACGCTGAAAAAACCAATAACAGATGCAGAGCCATCTTTTATGGAATTTTTGGCATCTGTCTTTAATGACAAGAGGTTGTATTTGTTCGCTATTGAATTCATCTGAAATGCTCTATGAAGGGAAATACCACCTGCGGCAGCTAGCACGATCATTGTCAATATTGGTTGCTTAATCTCTCTTGGGTCGACTAGCGCTTCAAATGAGTGATAAAAGATGAATACTCCTATTCCAATCATACCAATAGCGGCAATCAGTGCAGCAAAACTTTCCACTTTGTGGTAACCGAAATGGAATTTCCTGTCTGCCGGCCTGTGTGCTATGCGTAACCCGATAAGCACTATGAAAGATATCATGGCATCTGAAAGTGAATCTATGCCGTCTGCTGTTGCAACAACGCTGCCGCTTATTTGACCCATTATAATTTCGGCAACTCCTATGCTGAGCAAGGTTATAACAGAAATCTTGGCAATCTTCTGTCCTGCAATAAGTCCTTCATTGACAAGGTCGGCCGGCTTACCGGCTGAGGGCTTGCTGCTGCTCACGATAATACTAATTATATTTATGGCCCATCGTATTTAACGTTTCAAAGAAGATACGAAGAGTAACAGAAACGGATATTCTTGGCTAAGAGTTTTATGTGGCGAGGGTATGGTTCTCTGTTATACAGATAAATAAACCTTAACCATTTTACCAATTGTTCACTTGTACCTGAGAACACTTTCAGACTTGGAAGACTCTCATTTTGATGGCAAGAGGGTTTTTGTTCGAGTTGATTTTAATGTCAGCATAAACAACGGGACGATAGGTGAGGATTATAGAATCCGAATGTCTCTTCCGACAATTGAATATTTGACAAAACGGAGAGCCAAGGTCATATTGGCTTCGCACCTTGGAAGGCCTGAAGGACATGACCAGAAATACTCTATTGCGCCAGTAGCCAAACGGCTGACGGAGATCATTGGCAGATCAAGGCCACAAATAAGGTTTGTAAGCGACTGTGTGGGCATAGAAATTGAGGAGCACATAGACAAAATGAATAAAGGAGACATTCTGCTGCTTGAGAACCTGCGTTTCCACAAGGAAGAAGAGTCAAACGACCCAGAGTTTAGCAAAAAGCTTGCTTCTCTTGCAGATATTTACGTCAATGACGCCTTTAGCACATCCCATAGAAAGCATTCTTCGACTTATGGAGCCGCGTGGATGTTTGATACCCGGCTGGCAGGCTTTAATCTGATAAAGGAAGTAAAGTACCTTTCAATGATACGGGAAAACCCGATTAGGCCATTTACTCTTGTGCTGGGGGGAGTAAAGATAAAGGATAAGATAGGAGCGCTTGAGCATTTGTTGCCAAAGGCAGACAAGGTGATAATAGGTGGCGCAGCAGCGTATACTTTTCTCAAGGCAAAGGGTCTCAATACTGGGAACTCGATTATAGATCACGAGCACATACAGTGGGTCGAAAAGGCGCTTTCCACTTATGGCGAGAAGATATTGCTCCCTACTGATCACGTTTGCGCCATTTCACCAGACGATGCCTCGGTCACCATGGTTAGCGGCGACATCCCATCTGGTATGTCTGGCTTTGACATAGGCAACGAAACAGTTGAACGCTATTCGGCAGAAGTAGGTTCAAATGGAGGAGGTGCTATCTTTTGGAACGGTCCAATGGGTATGTTTGAGATAAAGGCATTTTCAAACGGTACAATAAACATCGCTAAGAGCATGGCCCTTGCATACTGGCGAGGAAGCAAGACCCTCATAGGTGGAGGCGACACGCTCGAAGCCATGAAGAGAGCCGGCGTTGCTGAGAACGAAGTAAGCCATGTGTCAACTGGCGGTGGCGCAACGCTCCGTTACCTAGCAGGCGACGATATGCCTGGCCTAGTCATTCTAAATGACCATTAGGCTTCACTTCACGAACTGCAATACCTTCATAATTGTTTTATAGATTTAATGAACAAGACGACAATGAATACGTGTGTGCACAGATACACTTTTCCTGCTTTGTCTTATCATAAGATATAGCAGTTTTAAATTATATTGACTCTGACTGCTTTCATGTAGGAAATGTCATCATTGCCAGCTCCAAGCATTATCATATATTGCCCTTGCTCTAGATTGTCCGCTGCGGTAAACGTATATGAAACCTCTTTTGAACCTCCAGATGTGAGAGACACAGATCCTTCGCTGAAAATGCCAGTCGAATTACCAAGAGCCCCATTTGGCATGAATGTTCCGGCGGCCATCATTTCACCGCTGAAATCGCTTGATGCAGCTACTGTCACTTTGATCTCTGTGCTTTCACCCCTTGCAACTGCAACTTCGGCCGGTGTCAATACTGTAACTGGCACCTGCTTTGATGTATCTAGTTTGGCGATCTTATTTTCTGTCCATTCAGTGAACCATAGCTGATTCTCTGGATCTACAGCAAACTGCATAACATTTGCAATGCCGCATGCTGTTGCTTCAGGGGGACAAAGCGTCCAGGCTCTGTTTTGCGAAGGTACCCAATATTCGACTAGTGCAAGCTCTTCAGGATCAAAGTGGGCCATCTTGTTACCGGTATGCTCATTGAACCACAAAGAGCCGTCACCGCCTTTATCTATCCAATATGGAAGTGTATACGCGCTTGGAGGGGTACTACCGCCGTAGATCTTGGGAGATGCTATTGAGGTTACAAATGTTGTTATATTGTCCATGGCAGGATCGTATTTGAAGAATGTGCTAGTGCCGTGATCTGCCACCCAGACATTTCCATAATTGTCAAGCTCCATTCCTACAGGTGAGCCAAGATCGGGTGGGAGATCTACTATGCGGACAACTCTGTCATTTTCAATATCATACTGGAAGAGCTGCCCTTTCTTTTGTTGGAAGGCAAGCAGCGAAACCCACACGTCATTTTGCTCCTTATCAACTACCAATCCGCCGGAGGTAACTAGATCCGAACTGATGCCAGCAAACCCCTCAAGTGGTAACGAAATTTCTCTAAATCCTTCCGAGGTAGCATTTTGGATGCTAGATACATTGCCAAAAAAAAGAGATTGAGAATTTATTCCTATAAAATACAAGTTACCATTTGAGTCAAAGTCCATCATAGAAGGATATTTGGCTGGAACTTTGAACATATCAAAATCCTGTGTCAACTGGTTAAAGCGCCATATTGTATTGTTTTGGTCGGTAAACCATACATTTCCGCCGCTGCTATCGAGCTTTACCGTCCATGACATCAACCATGAAGGTACGGATGTAAAGGGCAGCAAACGAGTTGGCCATGATGGGATTTCGTATTCAGCGAATGTACCTGTAGCACTATCATAGCTGCCTAGAAGGCCATGTTTTGTTGATACATACCATACCTTTGCGCCATCGATGGCAATGCCGACTGGCATTTCACATTCTGTAGGCAAAGAAACCTCAGTAATATACGCATTAGAATTTGGCGATGTGTTAGTGCCGCAGAATTGTTGCTCGAACCGTTGCGCCATAGCTTGATCCTTTTGTTGCGTATTTGTTGCAGGACCACCGATTTCAGGGACACTGCGTGAAGACATAAAAATATAGACTGCGGCAACGGCCACAATGCCGATTATAGCGTAAGTAATAATCTTTTTGGACGATGGGCTTGTAATTTTTTTTCTGGACGAATCTGGCAACGACTAGAAAAGCACCGGCTTTTCCACTTTATATCTCTTGTCGGAGCTATAGGCAGAAATACGGATCAGGACTATTAGCAGACTTGCTTGGTTACAGAAAGAGGAGAAGAGAGCCACAGGCAGCCCCTTCTAATAGGCTACCTGTATGTATTGTTTGCCGCGGTTCTTTTTGGGTCTGTATTCAGCATAGCAAAAGTTCCTCTTGCTACGATAGACCCGCTTGCTCTAACAGCGGTAGTCTATACTATCTCCGGGCTAGCCCTGATTCCATTTGCAAAGGCATCATTCAGGTTTGAAAGAAGAGACGACTATTTCTATGTAGTAATCGTAACAATTTTTGGAGGAGTATTGGCGCCTGTGCTTTTGATGTATGGCCTTCAGCAGACAGCTGCCTCCACTGCAGCCATATTGACAAATGGCGAGATTGTATTTACGATAGCACTTTCATCAATATTTTTTGGGGAAAAACCCCATGGAAGAGTGGGGCTGTTTGCAGTAATTTTAGTAGTGATAGGACTAATCATAGCTACCACAGAAGATCTGAAAGCTTTAGAGAGCATCGTTCAATTGAACGCGGGTAACATCATGATACTGGCATCGATGTTCATGTGGGCAATAGACAATAACGTCAGCAGGCGTCTCACATCAAGGGCAAGCCCTGCCAAGATAGCGATGGTTAAGTCACTTGCCGGCGGTCTTGTTCTGATTGCAATAGCTTTGGCACTTGGCAAAGGAAGTATCATCATGGGGATCAAATTTGACATGTGGGTCCTAATAGTTGGAATGTCAATTGCAGGGTTTGGTGGCGCGCTCCTGTTATTCCTCGAAGGCATCAAGAGAATTGGAACCGTAAGGACGATGTCAATGTTTTCATTGACTCCTGTTTTTGGCATAGTAATCGCAGCGCTGGCGCTTGGAGAATCCATAACTGTATTTCAAGGTATTGCGACAGGCCTGATAATTTTAGGCATAATTCTGATCGGCCGACGCTAGAGGAGCTTGAGTTCAAATGTTACTTTGTCAATAAGCTCTGAAGGTGCAGGCCCTATTCCGATGCAAGTAATTGTGCCTGATGGTATCTGTGTCAAGCCACTATCCTTTACCTGCACGACAGGCAGGTACATCTCTTCGGCTCGCATTCTTACATCCATCAATTCTTCGATATTCTTTACCTTCACTACTACCTTAGCCTGGCCGGCGGCAAACCAAGAGTTGAACCATCCTCTTCTCGATGCCTTTACCTTTTCTGCGCCCATGACCGCAGCATGGGCTACCTGTGCGGCTATCTTGCCGGTACCCATATTGAGATCACGCCTGACAATAATTACCTGCTTAAAGTCCATGTCTGATACTTGCTTGCTCATAGTTTAATTAACAGACTGAAAAATACATTGCTAGTAGTTTGCCAGATGCCTGATTATGACGTGGTGATCGCAGGAGGAAGCATCTCCGGGCTCCTTGCTGCCCGTGAAATTGCTGCTGGAGGTCTTTCTGTTGCAGTACTTGAGGAAGACGCGGAAATTGGCACTCCGGAGCACTGCGGCGGGCTTGTAAGCATTTCTGGCATACAGAACCTCGGTATCGTGCCGGATATCGACACAATAGAGAACAATAGAATAGCGTACGCCAAGATCTTTTCTCCTTCAAGCTGTTTTGAAATCAGCGCAGAAAAGCAAAAGGTCATCGTCCTAGACAGGCGCGGATTTGACAAGCAGATTGCCTTTCAGGCGCAAAAGAAAGGCGCCCAGATAAGAGTAAAATGCTCAATGCGATCGTTTGGAAAAGAAGGATCTGAATATGTAGTCAAGACCTCTGAAGGGGACCTTTCATGCAACTTTTTTGTAGACGCAAGAGGTATAGCATCAATAATTAACAGAAACAGGGATGGCGTTCTCCACTCGGCTCAGTATGAGGTTTATGCTTCATGGATAGAGCCCCACACCATTGAGGTCGTATTTAATAGCCAGCGATATCCAGGTTTTTTTGCATGGATAATCCCTACTGGTCGAGGAAGAGGCAAAGTAGGCGTTGCAGGTAGGCGGATTAATGCTGCGAGCGCGCTCCAGAGTTACATTGATAGCAAGGGAAAGTACTCTGTAGTACGCAAAGTTTACGCACCGATATGGATTAATGGGCCATTGCGAAGTTTTGTATTTGACAGGACGATAATAGTAGGCGACGCAGCAGGCCAGAGCAAGCCTACAACTGCTGGAGGCATTTACACCTGCGGCATGGGGGGCGTGCTGGCAGGGCGGGCTCTGGTAAAAGCAGCAGACAGAAAGAAGGATGATAGGCAGAAGCAACGGCTGTTGCTAAAGCAGTACGAAACTAACTGGTTGTCTATGTTCAAGCCCGAATTTGACAAGATGTTACTTGCGCGCCGGCTCTTAGAGCGGATGGACAATAAGGCTATAGCCGACTTGATTACGGCGATACCAACAGAGATTGTTAAAGAGGCGTCTATCGATGGCGACTTTGACTTTCACTCGACTGCGCTTGCTAAGATCCTGGGAGCAAAAGGCGCTGCCAGAATGGCCAAAGCTCTGCTTGGCAACGAAATAAGGCGCTTGATCCCGGAGAGCTAAGGAAGATATAAATTCCCTTACTCGTAAGAAGCAGCACTGATGTCCAAGCCATTGCAATTGCCAGTCTGCAGTTCATGTGGCAGGCCAATTATGCCTAATGACGAGTGCGTTAAGTATTACTGTGCAAATTGTGGATATGTTCTAATGTGGCGATGCGAGAGCTGCCGTGAGTTCGCAAGACCCTATAAATGCATAGGCTGCGGTTTTGAGGGTCCATAGCCATGGCACGATTGGTAGTTAGGATAAGAATACTTCCAGCTGAGGCTGAGTCCAACCTTGAAAATGTTGTCGAGTCGCTAAAGAAATCTGTGCCACGAGGAATGGAGATGAAAAGCAGCTCAATGGAACCAATTGCCTTTGGGTTGAAAGCAATTGTCGGCGACTTTTTGTTGGATGACGCTGAGGGACAAATGGACAAGCTTGAAGAATCTATCAAAAGTGTCGAAGGTGTAGGCGAGATAGAAGTAACGAATATCAGCAGGCAGTCAGTAAGAATGAAGTAATTTAATACTACTAATAATAGCGGAGGCTCCTGAGGATTGAAAAAGATGCGCGCTGGAAGTGACGAATCGTCCCCCGTCCAGCTTAGAGTAGCGGAAGCCAAGCATCGCGATGTAGGCAAGAGGCGAGCTAGAATGGATCCACGCCATATGGAGCATCTCGGAATACAGGCTGGAGAAGTCGTCGAGATCTTGGGGAAGCGCACCACAGCAGTGACTGCATGGCCGGCGGATGAGGAAGAAAAGGAAGCAGACATTATCAGAATAGATGGCCAGACAAGGAAGAATGCAGGTGCAGGACTCAACGACCTTTTGAATGTCAAAAAGATAGATTGCAGGCAAGCAAAGAGTGTCACCTTGATGCCGCTAGGCAATAGCAATATCACAGTCGACAAGGAATTTTGTGATTTTGTCAAGCATAGGCTCAAAGGCTATCCCCTCAATGAGGGTGACGAAATTTCAGTAGTCATTTTGGGCAACCAAATGGACTTTAACGTTCAAAGAGTAATACCTAAGGTCATTTCTAGAATTGAGCAGTCAACAAGACTCACTATATTGGCGGAGATCACAAGTGACAGAAAGCCGCGCGTCACATACGAAGAGATAGGTGGAATGAAAGAACAAATAAAAAGACTGCGAGAAATAGTCGAGCTTCCTATGCGCCATCCTGAGGTCTTTGCAAGGCTCGGGATAGAGCCTCATAGTGGCATCTTGATGTACGGATCTCCAGGTTGCGGCAAGACACTTATAGCAAAGGCATTGGCCTCAGAGTCTGAGGCGAACTTTTTCATAATCAATGGCCCGGAAATCATGAACAAGTATTATGGCGAAACTGAGGCAAGATTACGAGACATTTTCAAGGAGGCTCGCGAATCTGCCCCCAGCATAATATTCATCGACGAAATTGACGCTATTGCTCCAAAAAGAGAAGAGGCATTTGGTGATGTTGAAAAACGCGTGGTGGCACAGCTGCTAGCATTAATGGACGGCATGTCCGATCGTGGCCAAGTTATTGTACTTGGAGCCACCAATAGGTCGGAAAGCTTGGATCCAGCATTAAGGCGGCCAGGCAGGTTTGACAGGGAAATCGAAATAGGTGTGCCAAACGTAGAGGGTAGGCTTGAGATACTGCAGATTCACACGCGTGGCATGCCACTATCAGAGGATATTGATCTACAAGAACTTGCAGCTAGACTTCACGGATACACAGGCGCAGACATTAAGGCACTGTGCAGAGAAGCCGCCATGAAAGCCCTAAGGCGTTGCCTGCCTGAGATCGAACTAGAGGGTGAGAGGATTTCATCAGAGATCCTTGAGAGCATGATGATCACTGATCGCGACTTTAAGGAAGGGATGAAAGAAATCATCCCTACGGCAATGAGGGAATTTTACGTAGAAGCAGCAGGCGTCAAATGGGAGGATGTTGGCGGCTTGTATGAAGCAAAGAGAACCCTGCACGACAACCTCATAACAGGAATCAAAGAGCCAGACAAATTTGCCAAGATGGGCATTAGACCATCAAGAGGAGCATTGCTCTATGGTCCCCCCGGCACAGGCAAGAGTCTCCTTGCTAAGGCATTAGCCACGGAGAGCAATGCCAACATTATCGTCGTGCGTGGACCTGAAGTGCTCAGCAAGTGGGTCGGTGAATCCGAGAAGGCGATACGGGAAATCTTTAGAAAGGCCAAGGCTTCATCACCTTGCATAGTTGTGTTTGATGAGCTCGATTCCCTTGCAAGGCCAAGGGCTCATGAAGATGACGTATTAGGCAACGAGCGGGTTCTCAGTCAGATACTGACAGAAATGGATGATGCAGGAAGTGCTGGAGTGATAGTAGTTGGCATTACAAACAGGCCGGATCTAATCGACACTTCATTGTTGCGGCCAGGCAGACTCGATCAGATACTCTATGTCGGACCCCCTGATGAGAAGGCAAGGCTTGAGATACTGAGGATAACCTCAGGGCCTATGCCACTTGCAGCCGACATAGACTTGGAAGGGATAGCTCAGTCCACAAAGAACTTTAGCGGAGCAGACTTGGTTGCCCTTTGTAGAGAAGCTGGTGTCCTAGCTCTTCAGAACAGGTCTGATGTCATCTCAAGTGCAAACTTTGCCAACGCGTTAAGCCTCGTACGTCCATCAATAACAAAGGATGTCGAGGACTGGTACGAATCGATGAAGAAAAACATTACATATGCCATGCCTAAGCCTATTGATAGGACCTTTTACGGTTAATCATAATACACATGCATGTTATGAATAGGCTCCTCTGAGGTTCTTTAGTTGCTTCTATCTGTCAAGGTATCTGTCTTTGAGGTTTGCGATCAAACCATAACAATAGTAGCAGCGGTTTTGTTAGCTTTGATATGCCTGCAAAAAATATTGTTAGAGATGAGTAAAATAAGAAACGATTAGTTGCTGCGGCTTTTTTCTACCTCAAAAGGGATTCTTTCTCCATGAAAGAATCGAGCTAGTCAGCCACGATATCTAGCAACAATTCTGTTTAGAAAATTCACTGTATCAAAAATAAGATTAAGAGAAAGATTTGATATCATATATTTTTCTTGAAGATAAAAACAAAAGACTCTAGGTCTGCTCGGCCTGCTCGATTGGTTATTTGTTCGTCTTTGATGAAAGGACTATTTGATAAGATGGATGGATTTTTAGGAGCGACGGCGGCCGTTGTTATAATACTACGCTTAGCACCATAACGACTCCCTTGATAGCCTTTTAAGTATTTAGTTTTGTTGATATGGGTTGTGACAGCCGAAATCCTTATCTATCTTAATGCATCTATTTTGATTTCCCACGTTGTTAGGACCTTCAGGGATGAATGATAATAATAATGAAATATCCAGTTCGAAACCTTGTATATGAGAAGATCCGCCAGGCAGGCACGATGACAGATACTGACCTTATGAACGCGCTCCAAAAGGAGGGTCTCACACTTTCAGATTCTGACTTTAATAAGACCCTGATGGACCTCGAAATATACGGCCTAGTAAGGGTTTCCTGGGTAACTAAGGACAAGCGCAGAATAGAGCTGGTAGCAGATTCCGAGACTCATTCTTAACTCATAACAGAAAGGAGAAGAATAGAAAACGCTGGCATTAGTGGATAGTAAAATAAGGCATCAAGTGCTAGCGCGATAAATATCACGACAAGATACGGAGCAGTGACCTTGTATGCTTTCCATGCAAATTCTGGTGTCGGGTTCTTTGTCAGCTTGTAGTGATAGGCGAGCATTAACGAGCCTGAAACTGCTGCAACTGCGGTGTATAGCAAGCCTAGTCCAAAAAATGCCAGGGCTATCGAATATGGCAACAGGATTGCGGTATTGATCATGATATAGCTTGCTGTCCTCTGATTTCCAATCAGCACGGGTAGCATCGGAATACGTACGCTTGCATACTCTTCTCTCGCCCTTATTGCAAGGCACCAAAAGTGGGGAGGCGTCCACATAAAAACGAGCCATCCTACCAAAAAGCCTAATAGATCAATCGATCCGGTTGCAGTGGCCCAGCCCGCCATAGAAGCGGCGCTTCCAGCAAAACCCCCAATGACGATATTTAAGGCGTTACTACGCTTGAGCCAAACTGTGTATATTATGACGTAAAAGAAGATCCCAATAGCAATCATTCCGGTGGCAACTGAATTAAGGGTAAAAAATGCAATGACAATCGAAAGCGTGCATAGGGTAAACCCATATGCAAACACACTCTTTGCGGAAAGCCTCCCGCCAGGTATCGGTCGCTTTGCAGTCCGCTGCATCATACTGTCAATATCTCTATCGTAATAGTGATTAAGAGCACTGGCTCCCATTGAAGCTAGAGCCCCTGCAAGAGTCAGAAAGCCTATCTGCCAAGCACTGACATCCCATGCAATAGCAGGAGTAGAATCAAACCTGGTAGCCGCTAAAAGTGAAGCAATAGCTGTTACTACAAGGACAACCACGATTCTTGGTTTTGAAACTTCTACGTAGTCACGTACCGTCACAGGCTTAACTCGATCGGAGTTCTCCCCTTGCTCGCATTTAATTTATTCGTTCTCTCGCTGGTCAATATACGAAATGCTTCAAGTTGGCCACCTGTAGCTTGAAGAACCTCATCATCTTTCGCTTTAATAATGCATGTTCCCCATCTGATAAGCCACATAAGCATTTCATGTTCTTCTTGTCTATGGCGTGAGATTCAGCAAGTACATAGATCTTCGCTATCTTGTTGCGTGCCTGCTGAAAGTTATAATATTGACTAATCTGCTGAATGTTCTCAAGTATATCTATCAGAGTCACGGTGTTAAGCCAAGCATCCCAGATTGTATCGCTCTCGCTTATGTCGAAAAGGTCTGCCAAAGGCACAGCTCTTTGGTGCACTACATGCACTCTTAAGACCTGATATCAATAACTCTAGATTTGTAGTTTGTTTTAACTCACTAGACAAAACGCCTATGACCGTTGAGAGAGATTATGATACCAGTACTGCTTTATTTCTGGATAAGAGGAATCACTCCATTTCGTCCGGCCTACTCTAATCGTATACAAATCTTCACTCATCAACCACCCGTCTGCTACGAAATTTCATATCCCTGACTAATTGCTCAAGGTGGTTCAGTTACAGTACGCCTTACTAGCAGAAGACGCATTCCAGCAAAGATTTCAACTGGTGTCTAAGTAGCCGAGGAAACGATTAAGTATGCCAAACAGATCCCAATAAGCGTACAACAACATGACTGACTGGGACCTTATGACACCCGGTATTGGTCTTACTTCCATAGGGATCGTGGGTGTCGGAATTTCTCTTTCAGGCATTGCCAAGACATTCATCGATGGTATGCATGCCGTTACTCTTTTGACAATGTTCATCGGTATGATCTTCCTTGCCTCTGGCCTGTTCAAGGATGGCTTTCCGACCTCAGGTAGAGCCAAATCTGCTACATTTGTCACGCTGGGCTTCCTGGTCACTTTTGGTTTTGCCGCGGCCGTGACAGTAAGCACGCAGGTTCCAAGCATTTTTGCATACATCGGTCTCATGCTTATAATCTCGATTCCAGCTACAGTGCTTGCAGTTGCCTCATACCGAGGGACTCAGTACCTTAAGGCCATGGCTGTTATATTTATCAGTGCTGCCGTTGTAGGTGGCTCAACATTCTATGCATTTGGGCTGGTGACCCCTAAGCCGCCAGTTCCGGAAGAAGAACAGGACGAAGAGGCAGGAGAATCGCCTCCTGCAGAGGAACAAGCAACTCGACCTGCCAACACCATCAGCGCAACAATACTTCCTGGATCTTCTGCACAGGGCAATCCTGACTATGAGCCAGATCCCATTACGATCAATCAAGGGGACGGAGTCCAATGGACAAACGAAGACAATGCACCACACACCGTAACCAGCAGGCAGGAAGGTGTATTTGACTCTAGCCTAATCAACCCTGCCGACACGTGGCTGCTAAATTCTGCTGAAATTGCGCCTGCAGAATATGAATATTATTGCACACTTCATCCATTTATGGTCGCAACACTAGTAGTATCAGATGGCGCAGCCACGTCCTCTCAGAGCTCAGAAAATGCCACGACGACACAAGGCGCAGCGGTCAACAATCAGTCCGGCACGTCAGCCAACAATACGTCAGCAGGCAACAATACTACCACAGCAGCAGCAGCAGCAACAATTTCAAGCCCTTCTCCAGCAAGTGGCTCGGTAACTACAGTGTCAATAATAGTTGGAGCGTCGGTTCCAACCAATGGCCAATTTTATGAGCCTAACAATGTGGAGACTACAGTTGGCAGCATGGTGACGTGGGTTAACGACGATACTGCGCCGCATACAGTGACATCGGGGATCGTAGAAAACAATAGACCGACACCTGATGAAAGCTTTGACTCGGGAATAATGAACCCTGGAGATAGCTTTCCATTTGTTCTTGATAAAGCTGGCGAGTATCCCTATTATTGCACGATTCACCCGTGGATGACCGGCAAGGTTACTTCAAATTGAATGAAAACTATCTCATTTACTGCGGCCCAAATTAGACAGCTTACAGAAATCGCTAAAGAAGCACTCCCAAATGAGTCTTGTGCCTTCCTCCTAGGTCATAATGATAAGGTAGTCAAGATTTTGCCAATGCGAAATAGTGATGAATCACCTGTCACATTTAGCATCGAGCCTACAGAACTTCTACATGCATACAACCTTGCGGAAAGCAAAGGGATGCAAGTAATTGCAATTTTCCATTCGCATCCAGCAAAGCCATGGCCGTCCAGTACTGATATAAAATTTATGGAGATAAATCCTGTCGTATGGGTTATTTATTCAACGACCGAGAGCCGGCTGAAGGCTTTTGTGTATGATGACGATGACTTCGTAAAAGAAATTGATATAAGAATTATTAGCGTTAGGGCGTAAGCCTTTCAGTGTCCCTTGGGTACAGAACAACCTCGCGTACATTCTGTTCTCCGGTAAGGACCATCATCAGCCGATCATAGCCAAGACCCCACCCAGAGTGCGGAGGCATGCCCCAATCGAAAGCTTGGAGGTGTTCTTGAAACGTAGCAGGATTCAATCCCTGCTCTGCAAGCCTGGTCAGCAATTTTGCAGGATTGTGCAAACGTCGTCCCCCTGATGCAAGCTCCAAGTAATTGTACTGAAGGTCAAAAGACTTTGAAAGTCTGAGGTCTTCCTCCTTTCCGTGTATGTAAAAGGGCTTAAGCTTGAGAGGCCAATCCATGATGAAGTAAAATCCAGGATGCAAGCTTCCAAGTTTTCTAAGCGCCGAATCTGACAGATCGTCGCCAAACTCCAGCTTTTCGCCCTCCTTAGCAAGTTCCTCTAGGCATTGCTCATAAGTCAATCTGCCTATCTTTGCAACTGAGATTTCCTTCGCGTCAGCTGCCTGGAGGTCAGGCTTGTACCTTTCATGAAAGTCGATAGCGACTTCTCTTACTACCTTTTCTAAAATATCCATAACGTCTTCGTAGTCAAGGAATGCAGCTTCAATGTCGACGCTTGTAAATTCCGATAGGTGCCGGACCGTGTGCGAGTTTTCAGCACGGAAGTACGGTCCAATCTCAAAAACCTTGTCAAGGCCGACCATCAATTGCTCCTTGTACAATTGTGGACTTTGGGCAAGGTATGCCTTTCTATTACCAAAGTACTCAAATCCAAAGAGATTTGCTCCTCCCTCACTTGCGCTGCCTATTATTTTAGGAGTATTGACTTCAATAAAGCCCTGCGAGGAAAGTGCGTCTCTTATGATCTTAAGTCCTGCTGAGCGCAGCCGGAAAATGGCTGCTATCCTTGGGTTCCTTAAATCAAGTGCACGTGCATCGAGCCGCTTATCTATGGCAGATTCTACTCGCCCAGTAGGGTCGACTGGGAGTGGATGGAGTGCTTCCGTAAGCACTGTAAATTCGCTTACCTTCAGTTCAACAGGAAAGTCTCGCGCCTTGCTCTCTTGTACAATCCCTGTAACTGTTACTGCGCTCTGCCTCGGGGCCTGCAGGGCAGATTGCAGGTTGCCACCTGTCACGATGACTTGGCATAGACCTGTAACATCCCTGATTGTTACGAAAGCAAGTTTACCAATGTCGCGGATGTCCTCTATCCATCCTCCCACTCTTACCTGCTGCCCAACCAGAGTACCGTTAACTTGGCACGCATAATGAGTCCTTTTGATGTTTTTCAGGGCCATTTTTTCTTAGATCCTCTTTTGATTATTCTTCAACTCTACTAGCAGTTCGATATTCCTGATAGCCTTTGCAATCTTTTGAACTTTTTCTATATTGACTGGGGCATTCTTGGCATCGTCGGCAATAATGACCTTCGTAAGCTTGTTGGCTTCCGGAAGCCAGAAGAAGTTGACTGACAACACCTTGAGTGGATGAAATAGGCTTTCAATAAATCGCCTGTCAGACGCCTCGGTTTCAACGAACCAAACCTTCTGTCCCATTTGTTTTTCAATCTTGCTGGCGAGCTCTTCGTTACCCCGCAGCACACTTACATCAGAACCGCGGAACACAAGTACGAAGTCGCCTTGGACTCTTGTACCCCGGACAAGCGTAAACTTGTTGATTTCCTGATTGTGATCTGCCAAACCAATCAGCTTTGTTGCAGCCTCAACGTCGTCTTGCGTTATACTTCCTGACTTCAGTTTCGCTTCGCACTTTCCGCAAAGCACGCCAGACTTAGCATCAAAGGAGCAGATCGGAGTTTTCAATTATTATAAACTTAGGATTATGTATCTTTTGGGTTATATAACCCATATGTGTTCTCGCAGAATGCCGTCGAATACTGGATATAATGAAACTTTGAAACAACCGCAGTAGAGGAGGAGATAAAGGACCGGATAGCACAGGGAGAAGTACAGGGCAGGGATGTCGAGTACTGGAAGGTGCTTGACAGAATCAAGATAGTGAGGATTAAAGGCTAGAAGCTAAAGTTCATACATAACAGCATCTTATTGATATATGGATGCTGATGAGGAGTATGGAAGAGCCGGCTGATTGGATATATACGCACAGAAAATATATCAACTGATGAAGATTATGAGATCCTGAGGCATCCATACTACTATCCTGAAGACGACAAAACCCACAGTATTGTTGTTACATTCTCCGCGCTCTAACGTTCACTATGCTGTCAAGGGCATTCCCGATGAGCACAAACGCAAGCCCTGTTAGTGCTATCATCATACCGGGTGGCACTATCCACCACCAAAGGCCCCTTGACATTGCCCCAGCAGAATGTGCATCATGCAGGATTTGACCCCAAGTAGGGATTGATGGGTCCCCAAGACCTAAGAAAGAAAGAGCTGCCTCACCTAGAATTGCGCTTGGAACCGCAATGGCAATACTGGCAAATGTTAGTGGCAATAGCTGTGGGATTATGTGCTTGAAAATTATCTTTGTGTCTGATTGACCCATCAGTCTTGCTGCTTCTATGTACTGCAGGCTCTTTATCTGCAGCGCAAGGCTTCTGCTTATCTTTGCCATTCCGACCCAGCCAAATATTACTAGAAATCCCGTTATCAAAAATATGCTACGCCCTATGGTTACCGACAATATCACGAGAAGGGGAAGAGTGGGAAGAGAATAAAACACGTCGTTTATGCGCATTAGCCCCTCGTCTGTGCGATTCCCCTTATAGCCTGCGACGACACCATATATCAGGCCGATAGATACTGCTGCTCCTGACACAGTAAGGCCAATAAAGAGTGCAACAGGTGCTCCCCATAGGAGGCCAACAGCTAAATCGCGACGTAAGTCGTCTGTACCCATGATCCCATAGACTTTCCCACCTAATATGATTCCAGAATCGACGACATTATCGCTTGGGTCAAACATATAGAAGGTATTTCTGATGACGTATGTGCCTTTAAGCACCTTATTTTCATCTGTCTGCGAAAAGATCATAGCTTGTGGGCTAGTAGGATCTACTCTATATGTGAAGAGACTGCTATATCCTGCAAGGCTATCTGCAATAAGTCTGTCCGTAGAGAAGATCCTGGCAGAGAATTCGTTGCTCTCATTCTGAGATGGAGGAAGAGATGCAAAATAAATTTGGAATTCATTACCATCTGGCCTAAGCACATCGATCTGAACTGCTGGTTGAACAGCGCCATATCTGGCAGAATACATAACCATAAAATCGCTTGGGTATGAATCGTAATTGAAATTGAAGTTGTAAGAATGGCTCTCGATTCGTACGCCACCTTCTAGAAGACTGGTCTTGTCAGCATCCTTGGCAGTCATGATCAAATGCTCTGGCAGATTCAGCCCCAGCACGTTTAACCACACAGGCATAGCCGACTGGGGTTGGTTGATCCAAAAGTTTGGGTTATTCCATTGTGTGAAGGATTCTAGCGGAATCGCTACGAATGCATAAATGGTTATAAAGATAAGTCCAAATAATATCGCAACACCTGCAAGGCCGCCCTTGGAGCGCTTAAATCCCTTGAAAATATCTGATGTAGAAACAACTTCTACAGGACCTGTCAAGCGACCTTCACCCTTGGATCAAAGTAAGCGTAGAGTATGTCAATGAGAAATACTGTGAAGATGAAAATGAGTGTGGATACATAGGTCAGTCCAATTATCACGGGTATGTCCATAAAGCCTATTGCCTCATAGTATAAGCTCCCCATTCCTGGCCAGCCAAAAACTGCTTCTACAGTAATCGCACCGCCAAATGAGCTAGCAAGGCTCAAGGCTACGACAGTAATGATCGGCGGTGCAGCATTTTTTAGGGCATGGGAATATAGGATCTTCTTTTGTGGTATACCTGCGGCCCTCTTGGCTATGATATAGTCTTCTCCTAAGATCCCAACTACGAAATAGCGTACAATATAAGCCCATGAGCCAAAGCTAACTAGCACTATTGTGATAAGAGGCAACATCATATGATAAAGCAGGTCCAATGCATAACCAGGATCGGATGGTGCAGTAAGAGGCGTCGCC
>DASUUV010000007.1:0-34509 GCA_036373895.1 Nitrososphaera sp.
AGTAATTGCAATTACAATGAGGACAAGTTTTGTTATAGTCAAGATCCCCTTTAGCTGACCTCTGTCAAGCTGAAGTGAATCTGCCGTTCTATTAAGAAAATAACGTATTATGAAATAGGTTGCAACTGCACCTATCACAACGATGATAGCTACAAGTATTTGATCCCAGAACGCACCTGCTTCTGTTAAAGAAGGAGGAATAGGAATAGGTCTATCATCGACTGCTTCCGGAAGATTATTAGAGCCGGTGTCTGAAGCCGTTGTTTCGGCATTAGACCCAACATCAATGCTTCCCTGGTCCGCAATTAGCCCATCTTCTGAAGACATTGAAATGTATTCTCTCTGCTCAATTGATGACACTACATAGTAGTTAATTGTACCCAAGCAAGTATGGTCTTTTCAAGGCACCGATACAGTATCGTTTTTTATCTATTATCAATCTAATATATAAGGCAATTTTTCATAGATCGAAAAAGTATAGGAGTACAGAAAATGTCTTCTTATAGAGAAGATGGCTCTCTGACAATTATAATAATGAGAAAAGCCCAAGCCAGTGGCAAGAGGAGAGGAAGTTAACATAGAAAAAAGTGGCAAGAAGTCAGCCATAGGATGGTCAGTCATTTTTGCTGCATCTCTTACCGTCATTTTGGCATTGACCACCTACATACTAAATCCTGTTGTTCCGGCATTATACCTGAGATATCTCCAAGTCGGCGAAGTGGCTCTGGTTGGATTCTTTGCAATACATACAATCAGCGAGATTTCATACAGGTTGTCGATAGCATACTCTGAACAGACAGCCAAATCTATTAGAAGTCTCATCAGGATTGCCGGCGCAATAATTGTAATTGCCGTTGTAATTTCCTATCTGAGCCAAGATCCTGTCATAGCAGCATCAATTAGTACCATATCTGGGCTTGTAATTGGTTTTGCTGCTTCAAATTTGATTGGAAATGTTATTGCAGGGATATATCTGGCAATAACACGACCATTTAGAATTGGTGATAGGATCGCAGTATTCAACGGGGATGGAAAAGTGAGTGATATTGGGCTTCTCTATACTAGACTTTTACTTGATAATGGAGATGAAATGTTGGCATCTAATTCGTCAATGGTGACCACTAACATAATATTGAGAAAAAAGGAAAAAGAAGAAGGAAATCAGGAACAATAAGGGGAATATACTTGTTTGTAAAGTATTAACAGCAGGCAGCAACATAGGCTGAAAACAATTTAGCTGTAGCAGAGTTCAGTAGTTATAGCATCACCTACTCCTTTTCTGTACATATCTCCATGTCCTATCTGCCTGATAGGTCCAATCCTTGTATTTACAACTGTCAGCACAAATTTTTGTTCAATAGCCATCATTAAAAATAGTGGAGGCTGGTTCAGTAAGCCGATCATGAAGTTAGTGAAGCTATATAGACATCATCAAATTGCACATGTGCGTCTTCTGTATACAATCCAATGTTACCTGGACCCACTATCGGTGCATTGTCATGGTAATTAACAACTCTTTGCATTGATCCGTCTGGCATTTCCAACCATATTTCGATGTGGTTGCCGGACATTTTGATATACCAGGTGTTCCATTCATCTATTTTCAGCTTGGGTTCATTTGCAGTATACAAGAATATTTGCTCTTCTGCCTGATTTTCGTTTTGCTTCTTGCCAAGTTCAATCCCATTAGGTTTGAAGATAAAATAATAATGGTGCCAATCATCTTGATAACGCCACATAATCCAAGCTACTTCCCATGGATTTGGTGTAGAGTTTTGCCTCAATTGCTTGTTAGTCTTGACTTTTAGGTGCATTTCCACGTCTTCATAAGTCTGAGTTGTTAGAGTTAGTGCAGCATGAGTTTCATTGGGACTTGTCGAAGTTTTTGGCTCCTCATAAAAGACTGTATTATTACTATCCGTTGGCGTTAAGGGTCTTATAGTAACAGTACCAGATGCGCCAAAGCCATTGTATTTGTTAAACCACTTGCCATTTGGAGATGTTTGATTATCTGTTATTGTGTATGCAGGACCTTCAAAGTTATCATATAGATCCAAAGCAAGAGCTGATTGCCGCAACAATAGTGTTGTCGTGGTTGAAGATGCAAGCAAGAGTAAAACTATTGACATTGCTAGTATTAATAATACACGCAGAATCAATGGGTATAAGGATCCCCCTTCAACGATTTGCTCCACCTGAGAATATTAGTCTTTACAAAAGTTCATGAAGATCTTTAGAAGGATTAACACTTAGGCTAGTATGGCCCGAACGTAGAGCAGAATATCGCATCGTGAAAGCGAGCCACGATCGGAAACTTAAAGCCTATTGCAGCAATAATGGATTTTCTAGTACCACTGTATCTACTAAATCTTTAGTACATGTGTCACTACATCTGTTTTCGGTTAAGGAAATAAGCTAGGCAATGGAAAACAACCACATATGACGGCTAAGGATGCCAAGGATAATAATAAAAATAAAAATAAAGCTGAGCCATCCACATTACCATTTGAAATTAGAGAGCGAGCAACGAGATCATCCCCCTCTTCAGCCGCTGGAGAAAGAGAAGAACGACACCTAGTATCTGGCAAGAAAAGGATTGAAGCATTTATCAGCTCAGAAAAACTTGAAGCAGTGCTAACTGCTATAGGATCATTAAAGTTGGCAGCAACATACTATGATTCAAAAGGTAAGGGAAAGGGCCAAAAGTATACAATTTCCTATGGAAGAGGTGTTGGCAGCTCAAAAATGGCATATTCTGATAGGAAGACGATTGTTACAATAGTAGACGAACATAGGGTCGAAGATGTTATAACTGCTATAAGATCAGCTGCAGCAGAAAGTAGCTCTTCAAGTGCTGGAATAATAGTTATCTCTTCTGTGGATGACATTCTGCCGATTTAAGATGCGTGACACAGATTCTCTTCTAGCTGACACGTTTCTCTATATTTTCCTTTTAGCAACGAAATAATGACAAAAAAGAAGAAATTATGAAAAAACCTTTGAAAATGTTTACGATCGTTTTCTTGCCACTATTGTATGAGTTTGGTCTACATACCATCTGATCTTGTCTTTAAAGCCTGACCACCAGCTCAGAAAGGAATCGCTGTTGTCCGCTTCAAATAGCAAGAATCCATTGTATTCGGTACCCCAAGCATGGATATATTCCCCTGCCAGCCGTACATTAGATGGTAGGCTCTTCTTAAGATTATTCCATTCGGCACTAGATTTTTGTGCTTCTTGATCGCTCATTGCCTTAAATCTGTAAAATACCAAGAATGCAGTTGGTGTTGCTGCTGCCATATTAGCAGAGTACTCATTCGCCCTCTTACTTAAGCTCTTCGCCTTCAGATATATTTTACTTATCTAGCATGACAAAATTAATTTAATACTAATGTCACCTTTGATAGCTAGTAAAATAGCAACTGAGGCCGTTTATTTCACTCCCACTACAAAAACCTTCTTCAATTGGATTCCTTGCATTATGCAATCTCTTGCAGCTTATCAATGAATTCTTGGATGTTTGTCTTTGAAACATAAAGATTGTGTGCTTTTTCTATCTCCTGGATTCTTTTTGCCATTAATGCTAGGGCAATCTTTACCCCGTCTGTCTTTTCAGGATCCGTTGTAGGATCCAGTCTGATGGTAGTCTTGTCTTCCCTGTTCATCACCATGATATAGAATGATTGCGGTTTTTGGTCAACTGCAACGGCCTTAGCCAGGATAATGTCGCCAGGTTGGTTGATGAAGTAATTTTCTATACGTACTATTATGTTAGATTTCTGATCCTTGAACAGTATCTTATACATATGCTCAAATGCATTGCTTAGCAAGATACTGCCAGATAGAACTATATGCGGCACTGCAATTCATTCCTGCGAAATAATTTGCTGCCGTCCCAGGAGTAGTCGTAATGTGTCTTCCAAGTCTGGATTTACGAATCTGTAACCAGCCGAAGACAATTTGTTAGGTACGACCAAAGCACTCGATGTTATCATGGCATCTGCAAGTTCTCCAAGCATCATCCTAGCAAGTTTCTGGCTTATTGGAAGCATAATCTTGCTCTTTACAATTCTTGCAAGAGTTTTTGAAAACTCTAGGTTTATGACAGGGTTTGGCGATACTACGTTGACAGGACCTCTGATTGAAGAGTTGATAATCGAATAAAAGATGCTGCCTATCACATCCTCTATTGATACCCAGCTGATATGCTGATTCTCATCTCCAAGCCTCAGAACTAGGCCAAATCTTGATAGCGCAAGTAGTTTCTGTAACATGCCCCCTTTTGGAGTCAAAACTACTCCAAACCTTGTGTTTACGACTCTTATACCAGCATCTCTTGCAGTTTCTGTTGATTCTTCCCATTTCCTGCATACGTCTGAAAGAAATCCGAAACCTGGTTTACTTCCTTCAGTAAGAACTTCATTTCCTTGGTTTCCGTAAAATCCAGTTGCAGAGGCACAAATGAGGGTCGATGGTGGATTCGCAAGTTTGATTAAGGAATCGCATAGTAATCTTGTGCTCTTTATACGACTCTCTAGTATCCTCTGTTTTTTTGAATCTGTCCATCTGCCAAAAATATTCTCGCCAGCTAGATGAACGACTACATCGAATCCCTCAAGCTCCTTAACATTTACTTTGTCATCACTAGGGTCCCATACTATTGAATGCGAATTCGTATTGTTATGATTAGACAAAGGTCTTGCCAAACGGGTTATCTTGTGCTCTCCAGCTGCAGTAAGAAGTGGAATTAGCGAAAATCCTATCAAACCATGTGAGCCTGTTATCAGAATCTTTTGACCCTTGCTCCTTCCAGCTATTTTCCAGAGATTAATGTCATTACTTAGTATGCGATGTCGATAATGGAATAATTGATTTAGGTTGTTTTGGATAGTGTTATTCAATAGTATGGGGCCTAATTTTCCAAATAGTGGTGAGTATGCTATCTTGTCTTCCATTATACAATGGCCTATTTCGTCGGGTATGAATGAATGGGTATGGATCCAGCTTTGAAACGGACCTTTTACCATCTTGTCTTGAAACTGCCGATCTTGTAAATGGCCGAAATGTACAGCCGTCCATTTGAAGCCAATAAGCCCCAAGCTGACGTTGAAGGTGGATATAGCCCCATCTCTAATATCCCCTTCATGACTGGTGACTGTTAAAATACTCCAGGGAGGTACTAGTCGCTCCAGCGCACCTTCCCTAGCATGATAGTCAAAAGCATCTTTGTTAGTTGCTGGAATTTTAGTACTTTTAATGAAAACATTCCTTGTCTTTGGCTCAAAAATGGATAATACATGCGTTGTCATATGGAATTAGCATAATCCAATTAATTTAAGATTACCTCTATGATTATTAGTTAGCACTAGTACTTTTTAACCTCGAGCCTGTTACCTATGATGAGGGTTATCATTATAACTTATCAATAATTGTCATCTGACAAATAAGGCTTGTTATAAAACACACGCTTACACCATTACACCATTAATCATGTATTGTTTAGGACCTTTTTGCAGTATACAAAGAAATTTGGCTTTGGCATTGTGCTGGAGATAAAGGACAAGAGAAGAGCGCTTTAATACCTGGGTCAATAATTGATTCTATGTCAATACAATATACAAAATATGTTTGGGAATATTGATAGAATTGATAGTACAGGACTTGTCAATGATTGATACTACAAAAGCTTTTTACCTCTTCTAACTCTCCCAATGTACGAATTAGTTAGAACTGATAGTTTTTTTTCCGTAAAATAGTGATAAGCATAATAGCTAACCCAAATAGAGGGTGGTAACCTGCTAAAAATGAAATATAAAGAAAGAGGCTGGAGAAGAAACCCATCATCTCATCTGTTCAAGCATCTTCTCGCTAATTCTCTGTCTGGATAGTTGGACCCGCGCATGCAAGGTTGAGACGAGTGCTGCTCCTCCTAATACCACACTTCCTACTGCCAGTCCCGGTTCTGGTACGAAAGCCCCTACAGCAGTTACTGCTGCTGTGCCAGTTACTAATGCCCACGCAAGTGGTTGTGTTTTCATGCAGTTACTGGTACGTCTTAGTATATAAGCTAGGGCTAATAGGTGTACATAGTGCTAACTAATAGTTACCCCGATATTTTTATAACTTCTTAATTGTTCACCTGCTACGTAAATGAATGTGAATGATTTTCTAACCAGAGCATGCATTCCAATTAGACTTGCATGCGTAACGACAGCTGAATGGCCAATAACCATATCACTGTGGTATGCGTATATGGAAGAGAAATTTTTTTGTGCTACCCAGAAAAACGCTGCGATTTTGAAATATTTGTCTAACAATTCTAAGTGTGGATTTGAAGTAGCTGGCGATTTACCTCCATATCGAGGTGTTAGGGGATGGGGGCATACAAAGTTGAATGAAACAAGAGGTTCTGAGATCCTTCATATACTTATCAAGAAATACCTTAAAGACGAGAAATCTCAATTAGCTGACTTCCTATTAAGAAAAGCAGAGAATGAAGTAGCAATAGAAATTAAACCATTATCTATGTTTCATTACGACTATTCTAATAGGATGAAGGGTATCAAGGTCAATACCGATAAGTAATGTGGGTTATAATCATAGGAAGAGATGTTTGGATTGAAGAAAATTAGCACTAGAAAACTAGATTACCACGGGTTTAAATATTAGCATCAACAGCTTCATCTTATGTATCATGAACGAAGACTAAAGGAGTCCAAATCTTTCTTGCTTTATTGTTCTTTTGCTGGATTTATTGCAGCATGGGCAATATCTGGAATGTTGGCTATTATAGATATTGTTTCTCAAACTCCTGTTGGTACATTCTTTGCAGTGATAGGAATTTCACTTGGTTTTGAGGATGTTACAAGCGCGCAATTCATTGGTTTTGGTCTACACTTGCTCACTGGATTAACTGCAGGAAACATTTACGGGCAACTCGCAATGTTTTGGCCAAAACTCTCTCCATATAACATGTACAACGGACTGTTTACAGGAATGATTGTAGGAATAGCGTTATGGGCAGCCTTATTCTTCCCATTGGCAACTTTTGGCATTCAGGCACGATTGGACGCATATGTCCTCTCTGCTCCCAATTATCAAATACTCCTAATCGCCTCACATTTTAATGGGTTATATTATGTGATATTAGGGTCTGCTTTTGCGTTCCATATGGTATACGGATCAATCATGGGTTTGATTGCAAGCAGGCTTTACATACTTAGACAGGACAAGAAAGAATTTACTAGGCAACGCGTACGATATGACAAAAGGTTTAAGCATAGATTTGATAATGAGTAATTTCAAATCTTCTAGATTTGTCAAGTTCAAGTAAAAAACCACAGAGAGCCTGCGCTTCATTCGCTATCGTTATGACAATCACAATCGGATATTCATTCTGGCCAAGGTGCATAAATCAACAAACTAATAGATGTTTCTGGGTCAATAATATATATGCATAAACTTGTTGTTGTGGCGATAGCAAGTCGCAAAATATCGTAGGCTGTATATCAGAATCATGATGAAGAAAACCTGTACTATTTTGTAAGCACTTGCAAGGCAAGACGAGAGAGCTCTGCACTCAGATCGATATCCTAAATTAGAAGGTCGTGACGATTTTGCTCTTCACTTGGCTTCACCACGCAACGAATTAAAGATTCGATGATTGTAGAGAATTAGTTTCTGCAAGAGTTGAAAATGATCCATTTTTCCGCTTTTGCTATATAACAAACTGATGACATCCACAAAACAACATCAACGAGCTTAAATTCAAATCTAGCCTTGTTGTAGAGCAAATCGAGGGCTTTAAGCCAATGGACATTGAGAAAACATTCTACTATCTACTGACTAGTTAGAATCTAAATCATCCTTTTAGGATCATGTATCAATACCAGTCGCTTTCTAGATTAGACTTTTGATAGAGCTATTTATAATGAAACATAACTATATGTGAAGTACATCATTAAATGATTGCTACTCTTCAATATTCAGGAGTTAGGCACTATTATATTAATTTGGCACGATACTTTTATACTCTTTAGTAGTATCATGATTTATGAGAGTTTTGATTTTGGGTGGAGGGTACGCAGGAATATTTGCTGCGTCTAATTTGTGTAAGAATAAAAATGTTCAAGTTACATTGGTAAACGACGGCCCACAACTTCAATTATTGCAAAACATCCATAGGGTGGCTTCAGGCGAATTACAACCTAGAGACATAACGTTGGATATACAAGGTATTCTTGGAAAAGACGTAATTTTTGTTAAAGGCAAATCTGAAAAAGTGGATCTTGTTGCTAAACAAGCTGAAATCGTCTTTACAGAGTCTGGAATGGTACAGATCATACAATATGATTACTTGATAATTGCTATCGGTGCAACAAATGCATACTTTGGAATAAAAGGGGCCAGAGAAAATACACTATCTCTTAGATCCGTAGATGATAGCATTAAGTTAGATACAATAATCGAGAGCCTGCCGCAAGGTTCTATACTGACAATTGCAGGTGGGGGTGCCACAGGGCTCAGTCTAACAGGCGCTTTGTCTGAAAAGTATGGTAACAAGATCAGAATCAGGATTATCGAAGCTCAGAAAGAAGTACTTACTGGCTGGGATCCAAGAATTATAGAGATGGTAAAAGGAAAGCTGGAAAAGAACAAGAATTTGGAAATATTAAGAGGAAAACCGATAATAGAAATAGGTCCCCACAGCGTCACTTTGTCCTCTGGGGAAACCTTACAAACAAACTTGACAGTTTGGACTGCAGGAATTGGCGGACAGGATCTAAATATAATTCCAGAAGTCAAAAGAAGTGGCTCCGGCAGGATTATAGTCAACAAGTACTCCCAGGTCTTACGATCAGATGGCGGCGGAGTATTCGATAATGTATTTGCTATTGGAGATATCTCTGCCTTTCCGCTAGATGATGAAGGCAAGATGTCTCCACAATTAGCACAGTTTGCAGCAAGACAGGCAAGAAATGTTGCCAAAAATATACTTAGAAAAGAATCTGGAGAGGAAATGATAGAATTAGAATACCTCCAGAAGGGACAAATAATATCGCTAGGGACAAATTGTATGGGAATACTAAATGGTTTTCCAATTTCAGGCTGGTTATGTGAAAATACAGAAGACTTCGTTATAGATAACTACATCAAAGCAATATTAAACAGAGGGGAAGGTTTAGAGGGTATGGTTTATGATGGAAATTCCATTGGGACTGAAATAGTTACATCAATTAACTTCATCAGTTATCTTTGCAGGAGATTAATGATTCCTAGCTCGCATTAGTAATTACCTTTAACTTATTCATACAGGCCTAAACTCAAGTTACAACCCATCGTGGCGCCTGCAATCATACTCTTGTAAGTTCAGCGATGTTAGCACTAGTATGATTAATTAGCACCTGCTTATAAATAAGGTCGTGAACAAATAACATGTGTTTAGTTCAGAATTTGTAGAGAATGAAATGGACAAGATTACAGAAGTAAGCAAGGTTGGGCAGTTTGCTGATAGGTGTAAATCGTTCTTGAAACCCTTGTCAGGTAGTACGATACGCATTGCTGTTCTCTATGTGGATATTGTAGGCTCGACGAAGATGACTATGTATCTTTCAACTCAAGAATTAGAATTTGTTATCAAATCGTTCTGGGAAGAAATGAGCTCTACAATTGAGAAACATGAAGGATTGGTCTTTAAGTATGTAGGCGATGCAGTAATAGCTATCTTTGTCAGCGACAATGATGTGGCATGCAGACATGCCATTGAATGCGGTCAAGACCTGGTTAAGACCCTGAAAAATCCTATCAACTCAGAGCTTATCAAGAAAGGAATTCCAAGGATTTCAATTAAGCTTGGAATCGATTACGGCGATGCTTTGGTGGTTTCTTTTGGAAACAATGTCGACTTGATAGGATTTAGCTTGAGTATTGTATCAAAGATTACTGCACTGGCATCGGCAAATACAGTGCTGATAGGTCAATGTCTATTCGAACAAATAAGTCGTACACAAGGATTTACGAAAGAACTCCATCCTTCAGACTATCATGTGATGAAGTGGAATGGAATTGGAAACATTCAAGGAAATATGATTTATAGAATCTATTCTATTGTTCAGCCCTAAATCGGCAGAAGATTTGGCGTGTTGATCGTGTAACACAAAATGTAATCGCAAGCGAGCCAGAGACCGCATGATTAGTATCTCTCAACTATATATAGTGAAGTACCTGAGATGAGTCTCGTCTTGCCCTATATTTACAGCAGATTCAAAAATTGGTTACTCGGCTGTTGGTGACCGTCCGCAACTGAAATATGTCTTTAGATTAATTTCATCTTCCAAATGTTCCACGATTTCTTGTGTTATCGTAGTACTTCGCTATCTTCTAAGAGCACGATCTCTATTGCTCGGGGTTCTTCGAGAGCTAGCTTTTCAAGGAGCCTATCATCAAAAATCCCTATCATATCCCTTCCAACTTGCACTCTTGACCGTAATGATACAGTTCCGGAGTTAGTTCTAATATTCAATAGTGCTTCTGCATACGAATCTCGATCAGAATATAACAATTCTTTTGGCAGCGCAATTCCGGTCCTGCCGCCTTGAATATTAATCGCATAATTACCATTGATTCCTTTAGCTACTCCATGAAGATAACTCTCTGCAAGGTTAACATTAACCTCAAATATCATACCTTTTTTCATACAAAAGTATGTCATTAGGTTTGATATAAAGGTGCTAATAATACCGCAATAGTGCTAACATTATTAGTTGATGGCTTTTCAAATATTCCTGGCAATTAGAGTCTCTGTGTAATGAGCTGCTAGGGATTTTGGGATAATTTGAGAAGCCGAATAGTTGAAGCTTGTATTGGTGAATTTATTTATTTTGCATACAAATTCGTCAGTCCTGATATCCAAGTTTCATCTGCGTATTACTAGAGTTAGTCATTAGTAGAAATAGTTAGCACGGGTTATATATTGGAGTATTAATATACGTTAGCTGGCAACATGGTATATATCAGAAGCAAGAGAGTGAAGGGCATAGAATATGCATACCTGGTAAAAAGCGAGTGGAATGCTGATGAAAAGACATCCAGGCAGCAAACTATCAAGTACCTAGGTAGATCCTCCAATGTTGAGTTTGAAGATATACCTACGCAATACCGACAAGATCCAAAAATATTGTCATTTCTTTCTAAACATAGTCCTCGAGACTTAAAGAAGAAGAAAATACTCATTGAAGATTTTTCAAAAAAACTCTATTTATCATTGGCTTCAGGAGATGTAGATAGTGCTACAAGAATTTATGAAGGATCAAAAAATGTTCTTTCTTTGGAAGAATTTTATGACAAGATTCTCAAGCCAGTCATGTATGATATAGGCATGAAATGGGAAAAAAGTGAAATTGATGTCGCAACAGAGCACGTCTGTACCAATACCGCATATGGTCTGGTTGCTGCAATAAACGAGAGAATTTCAAAATCAGATAACCGCGAGAAGATCCTGTTATGCTGTCCTGAGGGTGAATTACATGGTTTGTCTGCATCTGTAATAGAATGTGTCTTGGAAAACAGAGGCTACAGAGTCTTTAATGCCACGCCTTCCATTCCTACCGATTCAATTATTGCGTTCATAAGGAAAACTGAGCCTGATCTCATAATGATTTCAATTACGCTTCCAGATAATATCAAGGCAGGAGAACGTCTAGTGAAAAGAATAAGATCAGAGTTTTTGATTCCTATATTGGTAGGAGGATTGGCAATATCTTTCAGAAAAGCTAATTTTCATGGTATAGTGACTTCTAATCCTCAGGAGAACTCAATAGTAGATGTGCTGAGACTGGTAAGATCCTCCTTAAGGAAGGAGCACACAATAGACTCAATATCCTGACTTTTTTTGTAAGATTCAGAAGCCACTCTGTTACTCAGTTTATGGGAAAATCCGGATATTGTAAGTGCCTTATATTTTACTAAGCATACTAGCGCATCCATAACAAGGCGTCTTTTGGTATTTCAAGAGTCGGGAGTTCGCTCACATCTATTGTTGTTTTTAGAATCCGACAGCGTTTTGCAGCTTTTAGAAGTTCTATATCTCTGCCTTTTGTCATAGAAGGCAGCAGTAACAAATTCTTGTCAATTATTTCCATTCATGCCACGGTTCCCTGCTATTGGAGAAAAACCGCTCTCCGCTAATGGATAAGCAGTATTATCCTTCTTTTCATCTAGATGGGCACGATTTCGCTGGGGCTATTGAATGTTGTACGATCCGGTCTGAGATGGGAGACTGGCACAGTTGTTTGGTTTTATCGTAAATTCTTAAAGCTTGAATTCGCAATATTCAAAAAAGTATAAGCGCCCGGGCCGGGACGTCCGTTCGGTTTTTTCTTCTCCAAACCGAATTTCGAACCCGGGTCGAAGGAGTGACAGTCCCCCATACTAGACCGGATTGTACGATTCTGGTTTTCTTAGAAGCAACCAGGCATCTCTATACTACCCGGGCGCATGTAACCCAACTCTTTGTAGAACCAATTAAAATGTTTTGGTTTTCTATCTTTCGGCTTACCTTACATACACATTATTGGCTGGAGAGTAGTACATCATATTATTCGCTTCTTTTTGCGATGACTGCAGTACTTGCATCGATGCTCTGCCAGCTCACATCATAGCCCAACTTGACGATAAGCTCTGCATGGCAGGATTCTGGAATGCCCTCCTTTGAAAGAATTGAGCAAGCATTAATAAACCTGTTTATTCCAGCCAGCAAAGATTCCAACTTATGCGCTTTGGACTTGGGTATCAGATACATTCCTGCTTCAATATACTTTTCCTTATTATCTCTTAGAGAAATTCGCCGTGCTACTTCTGCTGGAATGCAGTACTTTTGTGCAACTTCGTTGATTGAAATAACTGCATCATTATTGTAGTCATCCTTATCCAATTCAATTTTCAAATTAGGATCATTAACTTTTCTCTCTATCATTTCCCTATCTATTGACTTCAAGTAATCAAGAATGGGTTTTACCGGAACGGTATCATTTTTGTAGAATATCAGCTGCTCTTTTGGCACTATTGAAGAAAAGGAGGATTTTGAGCAAGCAAAGTCTTCATTTACTGCAATAAACAGAAGATGATCTGCCTTATTGTTATTATTATTCGTCTTCTTCTTCCTGCTGCTAGCGGAAATAAAAATATCAGCTAACTTTTGCAGCTTCCTCTCAAGATACTCTTTTGTCCAGAATCCAACAATCTCAAGATAGATCTTCTTGTCATACTTTTCAAAGATGAAATCTGGAATGAAAGCACCCCCATTTGATAGCACAAGAGGATCAGGTTCTCTAGTCAGCCACCAACCAGTTTCAGCCTGCTCAAATCTCTTAGCAAATTTTTCTTCGACTGCACTGTCAAAGTTATAAAAATCTTTATAGATAGGAGATGATCCTGCAACTTCTTTTTCCGTACTGGAACTAGGAGAAAAAGAAGGATAGGGATCTGTCAGCAGTTCCGGAATTTCATTTTTTGAAATCTTGAATTCGTATATTTTCCTCCCCTCCATTGTTTTCCTTATGATCCACGCATCTAGGTGCCATTCACCACCACTGCCACTCTCTCTTTTTTTATCTGAAGAGAAAATTATTGATGGAAGCAACTTTGCAAGCAATGTCCCGTATCTATCTGTCAATTTAAAGAGGCTTAATGGTCCTTCAAGAGAACAGATTATTCGATTTTCTTGTTGCTGTTGCGGCTGTTGTAAATGGTACATCAAGCCAAGCCTCTTTACACTCCTTAACACCCGTTTCCAATTCAAGCCACCTGAAATGTAAAAATCAAGCTTTGTACAGTTAAAGAGCAAGGTTTGCATGAGCGACAAATTGTACCATCCAACTAAAGCTTCAGGGCCTATTGTATCAAAGTGATCGAGTATTAGGTTATCATCCAAATCGCTCCACATCGCTTTTAAGACAACATCCTGAGAAGATAAATGCAATTTAGAGGCTACAGAATCCGCAATTTCCCTTCTCTCAAGTTCAGTTAGTGCAAAACCTCTTTTTGATGACTCCTCAAATACCGCCTTTCTAATGCGAGGCGGATCAATAATCGGAATGGTGCTGGTGATGCTGGTTCCACCATCATTGCCACTATTGCTATCGCTACTTTTGAACGTGCATCTCCTTTCTAGAAGGGCATAAAATCCCCTTACAAGTTTGTAATCACTACCCGCGTCAGATTCTTCAATTGCTGCGATTCTGTCTTCAAGCACCGCTTTCTTCTCTTTGTTCTTCCATGTTTGTTCAAATTCTTGGATTATCTTCTTTGCTAGCTCTATCTGTTCTTCTTTGGTGCAGAACAGGGGAAATATCGCTCCATTTCTAGTTCTGACTCTAAGTAATTGTAGAGTTAGCATACTGTATTCTATAAAGTAGGTGTTGCTATGGTTATTTTAATGTCAGTCATACTATATGGCGGATGCGGCTTGTTCTTAGTATAAAACAAAATCAGTTTATTAGTCCCCCATAGCGTTTGACAGGGTGTATACATGTGATGGTTGCATTTGGTTGGTTGCTTGCCACAAACCACAAAAGGCAGAAATGCGTATAAAAAGCTACTAACTGTGATCGGTCGGGTCATAAAAATACGCACGCACAGCGGTGTAGGTGTGTAATTTTATGCCCGACTGGAATCACAGCAATCAAGGAAGAAGGTGGAAGCGATAAAGAACCATACGGCAATAAAAATGGGCACTACTTTTTCATTCCTAAAGAAGCAAGGTGGTCAGTCCTTTCTCAAACATCAGAGAATATTGGCGAAAAGATTGACCATGTATTTAGTATTATAGAAAGAGAAAATCCTGAACTAGATGGTATTGTTACAAATACAACATACAAAGACAAGAGAAAATGTCCTGATGATAAGCTACGCAAATTAATATCTCATTTTAGTTCCATGATCATCGAAATAAGAGATAATAAGAAAATCTCTTATACCGGCGTATGACGAGTATTGTAATGTCTCATGTCAAATATTGATCTTTCGAGCTCCCCACCAAATACCCTCAATCCATTCTCACAGCTAATATCTGACTTTAAGGGAAAGAGTCTTCCATCTGATCAGATTCAAGTCGATTACAACAATACTCTGAATTATCCAAACAACTATTTTGTGGCGCCGGAAAATTGGCACGAATGTTTCTATACTACATCTCGAAAGAACATGCTTTTGCTTAGCAGAGGAATCGAGAATATTGTTAGGGTAAAACCACCATTTAACAAATTTGTATTGTTATCGTTGTTTCAAAGAGTTAGTAATTTCAATAGTGTAAAGGAACAATATACCGAGATCGCACCACTTACAAAGAAGTTGTATTTGATAGGGGGCAGAGGACTCGCTGCTGGAATCAGGCTACTCAATACAGAGATTATTGACAGCAATCGTTCAGGCTTGGAAAAGAACTGGGTGATTATCGCACTTGCTCAAGACGAAGGTTGCGCCTTAATTGCTGAGGAATTGGAAGCTGGAAGATATAGAGGATTTTTTACTACTAATTGGAATCTTGCCAATAGGTGCATGGGAGTTCTAAAGAGTTTGCTACCTATTCAAGAAGTGGATATTTGATATATTATGCTCTCCTTAGAAGGAAAAGATGACAAAGCATCATGGGTTGCACTCATTGAGGCACAATGAAAGGAGAACTCTCAGGAGCATGAAAAGACGGCGTTAGCAGGGACGCAAGGGCGGAGTGATAACATCGATACATCCTGTCTCTCCAAGGTCTAGCAGCTAGGAGGGCTAGATCGAGAACCCTCCCTGCAGTTCTCGAACTGCCCTTTTTACAGTTGTCAGCTTTTTCTTTCTATTCCGTTCCTGTCTTATTCCTACGTACTTCTATGATGGAAGTATTGCTGAGGTTTTTGTTAGTACGTGGGTTTTGTTTTTGGAGTTTAGTTTTTTCTTTCTTGATATGTTGTGCAGTTCTGAAGCCCGAGTACAGATATAAAATATGTAGTATAAATCTATTTCTCTTGTTTCTTCTAGAGACGTCATGAATTATGCTGGAAGTTCTATAGGCCTTCGTGTCGAGCTTAGCTTATGAACAAGAGACTGGTGTTGTTTACAATGAGTCAGGATCCTCTATGGGAGCTTTCAACTGTAGGATACTAGACTATATATTTCTATATAGTCCTCCTCTTCGTTTCCTATATTGCATGGTCATAGTTATTATTGCGCATTATCTTCAAAGCCCTCTTCCTTCTTGCGCTTGTAACCGTTTCTTTTGTCTCTGAAGATATTATCTCGATCAGCCTGGCTTTCTTGTAGTCTTTATAACTGCTAGCAGTAGTGCTACTGCTACCGCTGCTGCCACTATTATTATTCTTCGGCTTAGGTCTCAGCAATCTTCCAAGTCTTTGTATGAATTCCCTTGCACTTCCAGTACCGCTTAGTATTACACCCAACTCTGCATCTGGAATATCAACGCCTTCGTCTAGAACCTTGGACGTGACTATAGCCATGTATCGACCTTCCTTGAACCCCTTCAGGACATCCTGTCTTTCCTCCCTGATTGTTTTGTGAGTTATAAGTGGAATTAGGAACTTGTCTGATATTTCATGGACAAGACTGTTATGCTGAGTAAATATTATCGTCTTTGCACCTTTGTTCTCTGCAAGGATTTCTCTCAGCTCTTCTATTTTGGCCCTGCTGTTCAGCGCAACATTCATCGCCTTGTTTCTGGCCAGCAAGGCTTCCCTTGCTGTCCTGTTTCTCCCAGACATTATTATCAACTTTTCAAGGGTAATCGCATACCTTTGAAAACTGAGTTTCTTTATGCATTGCTGGTAGATGCTCATATTTCTTCTGTACTCTTCTAGCTCATCTGGCAGCATTTCCACCGTTCTCCTTTCAATTTCATAGGAAGCAAGGTGTTTGTCTCTAGCAAGCTCATCAGGGCTGGCTTGAAACACAACTTCACCAACGAGCCTCGGTAGGTCTTTATGAAGATCATCTTCTCTTTCAATCGTAGCGGTAAGACCTAGACGAAATGGCGCTGCCATTTGTTCCCCTATTGTCCTGTAGCCTAGAGCTGCCAGATGATGCACCTCGTCAAATACTACAAGCGAAAATTTGTTGCCAATAAAAGGTGCCCGAATGTAGGCCGAGTCATATGTCGATACTGTAATTGATTGTATGTCATCATTACCTCCGCCGAGATTTCCTATTCTGACGTTTGGAAAATGTTTTGAGAGAACAGTCGTCCACTGATCCATCAAGTCAAGTGTCGGAACGACAACCAGTGAAGCGGCATTTGCCTTCTCTATGACCTTGATGCCAATAATGGTTTTGCCAGAACCCGTAGGTAAAACTACGCATCCTCTCAAACCTGCACGGAGCCAGTTGTCAAGGGCCCTCTGCTGGTAATCCCTCAATGATAGCGGTGATGACGATGAAAGTGACGATGACAACATCATCGTTTCTTCTGACAAAACATGATCTGAATATTCTATACCACTATGTTTGAGGTAGTCTATAATATTAGAATAGTATAGAGCAAGCGCTCTTAGCACGTTTGTCCTCGGGTCTAATATAGCAAAGGGAATATGGGCAAGACCACGGATCACTATGGTGCCTTTATCATAAGTTAACGTAGCTTTGAGCACTAGTAATTTTGTCAAAAAAGCATTAAAAGTCTTACCCCACCCAAAATTCAATTCTCAATACTGATAGTAGTAGTAGTGGTAAAACAAAACACGTGTCATTATAAAGAAATTAATTAACATGCTCTAGCCCTTTAGTTCTACAACACTATATGACTACCTCCACAAGCTATTGGTCATTGCAATGATAACATAATAGATGTGATCATAAGTGTCATGATATAGTGTTCTGTTGCTTCTAAAGCACATAGCAACAGCTTCAAAAGTCCGGGTAAATGATTTACTTTCTTATTGCTTTGATAACACCTACAACTGATGACCGACGAGAACATGATGGCAGCAGAGCATATGCTCCTGCAACCATGGGATCCATTATTTCATTCCTTCACTAAGATACTTTAAGCCACATAGCGGATTGAACTACAATAATTTTATTAGCAAGTAAGTAATCACTACTAGGTGTGACAGAAGAACCAGAAGGAAAAGTCAGGACAGATGCCACATGCACAGTAGTGGATGTGTGGGAGCTGCTAGGTAGAAGGTGGTCGCTTCACATTTTGAAAAATCTAAAAACAAAAGAAGTCATTAGGTTTAACGAACTGAAAAGATCGCTGCCCGGCATCAGCAGCACAGTACTATCAGAGCGTCTGCTGGAACTAGAGCGTGAAGGGCTTGTGACAAAAAAGATCTACCCGGAGGTGCCACCAAGGGTAGAATATAGTATCACGCCTCAGGCAAGAGAGCTCGGAGTGATAATAAAAGATCTGGCACGTTGGGCAAACAGGTGGAAGCGCCCAGAAATAAAACCACTTGCTGCCCAAAAGAAAACCTAGTGCAGCTTTTGGAACCTGCGGCCGTCCTTTGCTCTGACCACCCCTATTTCCACAATTGGCCGCTCGCCAAGTGCTCTTTCTATCGCTTTGTTGCTCAATACCACAGCTTGCTCAACGCTCATGTCGGCGCTATATTCGCTCTGTACCACATCTAGTGCTGAATCAGCCGACTTGCCTATTGCAAAGCCAGAGCCGCGGAAGAATGTCCCGCTTGGGTCAACCTGATAGAGCTGCAGGCCAGTCTGGTCTACGCCAGCTATGATCACAGATGCAGCTTGTGGCCTAACTGCGTACACAGTGTAATTGTGCAGGAACGACCCCAGATGCTTTGCAAGCGAGCCTACATCTATCGGACTTTCAAAGTTGAGCCGGTGCTTCTGTGCTTCAAGTCTTAGCTCGTCTATCAGCTGCAGTATGTCGCCAATATACCCCGAGCCGGTTGCACCTACATGGCCGTCGATTACGAATATCTTTTCGGCCGGGTCTATCAGCGGCCTGACAGGCTTGATATGGCTTGCAAGGAGCGCAAACTCTGGAGTCTTGATCCCTATTGTGGTTGATCCCCTATTTACCGCTTCAAGTGCGCTGTCGACCAGCACCAACCGGCCTTCCGGCCCATAATAGTACGGATACCTTCCTCCAGCAGCAACGTTTGCTCCTCCTCCTGCTGTTTCAGCCATCTCCTACTTTTCCACCTCCACAGTTGCCAACAGGTTTGGGATAGCAAGCACCTCTATGCCGTTGCCAGAGCCAGGATCCCGCTCCATCGCTGCAGCCACCGCTTTTGTAGCCATAGCCTCAGCCTGTTCATTTGTAATTTCTTTGTGGTACATACTCTCAAGCACTCCATACGCAATAGGCGAGCCGGAGCCTGACGAGGCAAAATCTTCGCTAGTTATCGCTCCACTCATATCAGCTGCATAGACGTGCCCGCCTTCTTGGTCAACGCCAGCGACTAACAGTTCGACAAAATAGGGCTGATAGTTCTTTAGGCCAGAGTACGCAAGGTTTGCGATCAATCTTGCTGATTCCTTGGCTGTGAGCGGAAAGCCTCTCCGCAGCTCCATCAGCTGGCGCTCTGCCTTGGCTACTTTAATCAAATACTCTGCGTCGGATAACTGTCCTGCTATTGCCACAGCAAGTGTGTCATCTACCTTGGCTATCTTTTGTGTTATTTTTGAGCCAATGAAAAAGCCCTTGCTTGCCCGCTTGTCCGAGCCTAGTACGACTCCTTCTTTGGTCTTGATACCAACGATTGTTGTCATTTCTCTGATAGTAGTATAGGAAGATAGGGAATTAATTGACCTGTATTGCTGGAAATAAGTCACAGCTAGTTGGATCAAACACGACTGACACCATTCACCTGCATCCGCGAGAATGAATGCTAGCCACAACGTTCCAATCACCATGGGATAATATGCTTTTTCTTTCTCTTAATTTACCAGCCAGTAGAAATGTCCCTAAGATTCAACAGTGTCTACGTACTGGTTCCGGTAACTTGGCAGGATGAACGAAATTTTACGAATAAAGTATATACCCTCGATCTCCTTTTTAGTTACCAGTACTTATATACTCCATCAAATAGCAGGAGCCAATAGCCATCATCCTACAATGACTGAGAATACCCTTCACCTATTGCTTGTATGAAGAAAAGATCTTCTGTCTGAAAAGCGTCCACTTAAGGTTGTCGTAGTCATGTTCGGACTCGGGCTGCTGCCTTTATTCACCCCCTTCGAAACGAACAGGACAACAACAAAGCTGACAGCAATTAGGATGATGACAGTGCATGTTTTTTCAAACCAAATAGAGCCAGCATCTATGCCTAACAAGATAGATCAGGAGGGTCAATAGATTGTCTAAGAGGTGATAGAAGAATCTAATTCGTAAAAAAATTTATAGCTAAAAACAATACAATAGACAAAATTAATTCATGACGCTTACTCCTCTTCACGTCGCCTTTGTCTGGATGCTTAAGCCAAGATTCAGAAAACTGCATTTTGCGGCTCTGACAGTCGGTGCAGTCATCCCTGATGTCGAGCCTCTGATAGCCTGGATGTTTGGGTGGTCGGTGTTTTGCGGCTGGGACTTTCCATGCTCGCTTGCTCCCGACAGGCTGGTTTTGCACTCAATTGTAGGAGCCATAACCATAGACGTTGCCCTCACCATAATTTTCGTCAAAATGATAGGCAAGCTTGATGTTGAAAGGCTGGGGGTATGTGGATTTACCAATGTCAAGACAAATGCCGCCTTTTTTGCATCTGCTGCGATAGGCAGCCTGTCTCATATTTTCGTCGACTGGCTCCACCATCCTGCAAACCCTATTTTCTGGCCCATTTTGGTAGACGGCTCGTATTACGTAGATGGGCTACTGCTTTCGTTTATGCCTGTTTTACCTGCCTCGATCATTGTGGCAACTATAGCTGGTGCGATCACGGCGGCAATCATAGCAAGAGCTCTCAATAAGAGCGGCTATAGCTACTGGCTGGTGTTTTCAAATCCGGCAAAGGCACTATCTCTCATAACGGAATCACTTGGTAAAGCTAATTGATTGCGCTAGCATCTCGGTGCCCAAGTACGTATGCATTAAGCCTGCTCTGCATCACCTTTGTTATCTGCTCATAGATGGTATACGATCCCACCATCGCCTGCACCTTTTCTTTTTCAGTAGATGCATTTGTCTCGATGACAATATAATCTGCGATCAATCGAAGGTTGATTTGGAACGCGCCATCGTCGCTTGTCCACTGCAGCGTATAACCTGTATCGCTCCTTATCATGCCTATCCACCGAAGGTTCTTAAACCACCTCCCGATCAAGTGGTGCATAACTTCTGAGGCCTTGATGTTGAGCGGGATATACGTCTGCAATAACTGCATATACTCTCTGCCCTTTGGTTTGTGTTGTTGCTGCAACAACTCGATCCTTGACATTGCAGTTGCACCGGCCTTGCTAAGCCGATAACCTACCGGAGACTTTTCTACAAGCTCCATTTCTTCTAGCCTATGGAGCGCCCTTGACAAGCTTTGCTGGTGGAGGTTGAGCTTACGCATCAAGCCTTTAAACGAGTAATTTGATCCATCTTCATTCAGCAATGCCAAGATCTTGTTATCGTTGTTATGAAAATCGGTTGCACTAAGCGAGTCCTGCGAGTCATCATCTTCTTCTACTAGGATCTGAGCAGCCACCACCGGCTTGCCACTGATCATCTGCTTTTCTGCTGCAAAGTCCTCTCTAGGAGTCTCGTCCTTGAGAGTTGTTGTTGATGATGATGATGATTCAGTCGGAATCTCGCTTTCCACTTGCATATTACAAGCGCCCCTTCATGATATAAAGCATAAAGTAACCAATTGGAGAGCAGGTAAGTAAAATGCTACTAATACACCTCAATTGCCTCTTCCTTGAAGCCCATCTGAGCCAGTAGACCCTTAGCCGTCTCTCGATGATCTCCTTGGAGGATTATCTGGCCCTCCTTGAACGTGCCTCCTGTGCCAATCTTGGTCTTTAGCTGTTTTGTAATTTCCTTCAAATCTTTTCTGTCCTGAAGGCCTGATATCACGGTGACAGGTTTCCTATACTTTCTGATGTCTTTGGTAATCACTATGGCTGCCTCTTCCTTTTCAATCTCCTTTATCAGCTCGTCCATTGAATCATAGTCAGACACTGGGATGATTATTGCCGTTCACGCTCAAAAGTGTTTTGATAAAAAAATTTTATGGGCGCTCGTCGACCGGAACTGGAAGTTGAAACTGGCGCCCATAGCGATTGATGGTAACTGTTAGTCGGTCATTTACCTGCTTTTTGCGCACGTATGAAGCGATCTCTGAAGGGTCTTTTATCGTGTTGCCATCTATTTCCTCGATGATATCTCCTTTTCTTAGCCCTGCGTCGTCAGCCGGGCTATAAGGCTCAACTCTTGCAATGAGCGCTCCATCAATCACAGGGAGTCCATAGTATCGTGCAAGCTGGGGGGTAACCTTCATTGACGCAACGCCAATCCACGGCCGAGTTACCTTGCCCTTCTCTATCAATTCTTTCAATATCGACTTGGCTGTGTTGATAGGAACTGCAAACCCGATGCCCTGTGCGTACGGCATGTTGGCGGTGTTGATAGCAATCACTTCTCCGTTTGTATTGACAAGCGGTCCACCTGAGTTGCCTGGGTTGATGGCAGCATCTGTCTGTATTAGCTCCAGCACGCCGCTCCTTGTCTGTATACTTCTATTCAATGAGCTGACTATGCCGGCGGATACTGCGGGTCCTCCAGTGAGCCCAAAGGGGTTGCCAATTGCAATCACTATCTGACCTGTCTTTAGGTTGTCTGAGTTGCCAAGCTGTGTAGCTGGAAGCGACTGTTCTGATTCTACCTTGAGCACTGCAAGGTCAGTGGTCTCGTCGCTTCCGACCACCTTTCCTTTGAGCACCTTGCCATCTGGCAGCGTCACCTTAAGCCGCTCTGCGTCGTCGATTACGTGGTTGTTTGTAAGGATGTAGCCCTTTTCATCTATGACTACCCCTGACCCTACTCCTTCTACTGGAAATATCCTGAACATCTGGTCATGTAGCATCCTCACACTTGCGATGTTGACTACGCTCTTACTCACTTTTTCAACTGCGCTGATAAGTACATCTTCTGGAACAGGTATCATGCCACTATATTGGAGGGTAGTAGGTAAATTGACCGGCTATTCTAGAATCCAGTCACACTCGTTGAATAAGAGTAAAAAAGGGTGATTTGAAATGTCATGAAATGATGTTTAGCATGCTATGCCAATACTTCAGTTAGAAAACATACAATTGCATTCCTGCAACGGATAATGCGGGCAACAAAACAAGCACCCAACGATTTGCTTACCAAATCTTGCAACAAAGAATTGACAGATTGAAAGCACCAATGAATGGACAATATTGTAAACTATGTCAAAGCAGGCAGGTCAATAGTGCTCAAACTTGAAGTATTTTTGCATGCAGTGAAGAAAAGACAAGCACTGATAATATAGCATCGTTTACCTATGGCATTGTTTACCCAGGGTTAAATTAGCTGTGCTACACTACAAGACAAGATGAAAAGCCTTGGCCTTGCCTGAACCATTTTTTATGGTCTGTAATGCGCTGCAAATGTATCCTGCTCATTAGAGCCAAAATCACGCATAAATTGATCCCTAACAAGCCTGCCATACACCACCAAGTCGCGTGCCATCATCCTCAGCCTACTTGATAATCTTGCATTCACTCTTTCATGACCTGTAAAGTCTTGTGGGCCATTTATCGATACCCCATAGGGCATACTCCATCCATAGCACTGGCGCACCGCTGTGCGCATCTGATCCATAACTGTAAGCCCTTTCTCATGTGATGCAACTATGTATCCAAAGACTTTCCCTGCAAACTCTTCATAAAAGTGATCGAGAAAATTCTTAAGAGCACCGGACATCGAGCCATGATAGTCTGGCGATGCAAGGATAAAAGCGTCAGCCCAAGCTATGGCCTCGGCTGCATGTTCTACCTCTTTTGACGCTGGGGCACTTGGGTCGTATAAGGGCAAAACTATTCTATTGAGCTCTAGTAGGCGAACTTCTGCACCGTGCTTCTTGACATGCTCAAGCGCAATTTTAAGTGCCTGCGTGCTGTATGATCCCTGGCGAGTGCTACCCGCAACTCCTAACACATTAAACGTATTTTTCATCTCTTATTATTATTGAACTTAGCCGGATTAATCGACTTGCTTTTACAGTAACTGGTCACATCATCAATTCTTGGTGATTGCATATTTCTATGGCATGTTCAGCCTGCGTAGCCGCAATCGAGGGTTAATAGAGAGCCTTCGCTATCATAACTTGCACCCAAGTCATACCCAGTATTGCAATCTATGTGATGATGATGACGACGTCGTCATTGCTCTTCGTTATTGCTCTCTTGAACTAAACGGTGACGCGCTTGGCACATGATAGGCATTCAACAGTTACCTGACTTTCGCTCTTATTTATCACTTTGAACTTCTTTGAACCACATGACACGCAGACAGGGCACGCCCTCTGACCCTTTACCACGTCTTCTCTATTACCACCTCTGTGGGTTGCTATCCGAGTGGGCCAGCATATTTATCCTTACAATGCCTCCAACCTGCTGTATTACCTTTGCGACTGCCGGTGGTACTAGATGCTCCCATGGCTCACCCTCTTGCATGAGATGCCGAATGTTTGTGCCATTGTACTCATTTATTTCTGCAAACACAGGATTCTCAATGGCAATGCCGGAGTCTTGAGAGCGTGCAAGGTATTTTACAAAGTCGTTGCCCGAGTATAGCACATCAAATGGTGGAACCATTGACCGTAGGTAGGCAAGCCATCGAGCATTGTTCTCATCATTTGCAACAGGTATAATATAGCATCTTGAAAGATCAATCCCTGCTTCTTTCAATGCCTCATGAATCATTAGCACCCTCTCGCCGGCACTGAAAGGATCCTTGTCGATAAAGTTGAACTGCGCGCTCCCGATTATTATCACGAGCTCGTCGCACTCGCCTAGGATCTGCTTTGTAAGTGCCAGGTGACCCTTATGGAAGGGCTGGAAGCGTCCCAGCATGAGCCCACGTCTTGTCATTGTGGTTTGCCTAACTTATTCTTCCACTGCTCTATTTCCTTTGCTTCTATCTTGCGGAAGATCGGCTCTACCTTGCCAAGTTCATGGCCTGCAGGAACTGCTCTGATGTCCTTAGCCGACTCCCAGACCTGCTGGTGAACACTGCCACTTCCAAGCTTGAGCTGGGCCCATATCTTTTCACACGAAAAGGGAGTGAATGGTTCAAG
This sequence comes from Nitrososphaera sp., assembly GCA_036373895.1. Taxonomy (GTDB): domain Archaea; phylum Thermoproteota; class Nitrososphaeria; order Nitrososphaerales; family Nitrososphaeraceae; genus Nitrososphaera. The sequence goes on from DASUUV010000007.1 coordinate 25,279, forward strand.
CAGGACTGCCAAGCTTCGTACTGCATTCACCGATACGTACACAGTTGTATTTGAAGTATCCTTGTTTGCCCAAGGTGAGTTTGTCTGGAAATAATGGTTCATGTAATTGCTATATTTTAGGATCCTCTTGAGCGACTTCTCTATCTCGTTGCTTGACAGCAGCCTGCCTGTTTCATCCACCGTTGCAGCCAGCTCCTTTTCTATCGTATCGTCAATACTTGATGGCTTGGGCACTATGCCTTGAAATGACTTTTGCGTGAATGAAAGAGCCCTATTTATGAAATTGCCGATGTTGGCGATCAGCTCATTGTTTATCCTTTCATAGAATGCATCGAAGTCAAAATTCAGATCGTCTTGAGAGTATGTAACTACAGACGCAATGTAGAATCTCAAATAGTCAGGGTTGAATGCGGAAGTGAAATCCTTCAGGCCAATATACCACTTTCTACTCTTTGATATCTTTTGGTTTTGCAGCATAAGGTGGCCCCTTGTGGGGATATATTCTGGAAGCTTGTATTCTGAATTGATGCCAAGGCGTATTGCCGGCAAGAAGAGGTAGTGGTGGTAGATAATGTCCTTGCCAATAAAATGGTAAATCTCCGATTCGTTCCAGAATCTCTTGCCGTTGCCTCCCCTATCCTTGACGAACTTGACAAGGGATGAGATGTAGCATAGGTGGTTATCGAACCAGCCGTAAAACACCTTACCCTTTGCCTCAGGCAGGGGTATTGGCACACCCCATGAAAGGTCACGGGTGATGTCCCAATCCTGCAATCCTTCGTTTATCCAGTTGATGACATAGTTCCTGACGTCTGGCTGCAAGTGCGTGTTCGACAAGAGCCACTTTTTCAGTTTCTCTTTAAAGCTTGACAGACGGAAAAAGTAGTGTTTGCTCTCTTTTTTGACCGGTGGCCTGCCGCATATTGCACACTTGGGCTCCAATATCTGATCGGGGACGCGGCCACACTTTTCACACAAATCTGAATATTGGTTTTCTGCATTGCAGTAAGGGCATCTGCCAATTACATATCTGTCTGGTAAAAATTTGTTATCATAGGTGCAGTAGAACTGAATTACGTTCTGGTCGTAAATGTGGCCGTTTTCGCGCAATTGTTTGAAAACGTACTGGACAAACTCAACATTTTCTTTGGAGCTTGTCTTATAAAAAAAATCAAACGAAATACCTAATGATTCAAAATCTTCTTTGTCCTGCCTGTTCCAGTATTCAACATAATCTTTTGGACTCTTTTTCTCCTTCTCTGCTCTTATCAAGATCGGAGTTCCAAAATCATCAGTAGCACAGATATGGTAAGCCTTCAACCCGTTGAGTCTCAAAAAGCGTGTGAAAATATCTGCCGGTAGATATGTGGAGGCTATATGACCTAGATGTATCTCGCCATTTGCATAAGGGAGTGCGCTTGTAATGACTGCGCTTTCGCTACCGCTATTATCCGGCATCACACTTGCAATCAATGCACAGCATTTTAATCTAACTGGATTGCTGGTAGCGATCTTGCTCCTCTATCATTTGATCTATTCTGATGCCCATTGAGTCAAGTGCATATCTTCCAACATCCTGATCTATTTGTTCTGGCACACTATGCACTTTTACTTCCATCCTGTCATGGTTTTTTGCAATGTACAAAATAGATAGCAGTTGGTTGGCAAATGAGAGAGCCATCACTTCCGGCGGGTGGCCTTCTGCAGCAACTAAGTTGACCACTCTGCCCTTTGACAGCAAGAACAACCTCTTTCCATTAACATCAAAGCGCTCAATATTTGGACTAATCTGCACCGGTTGGCAGGAGCTGATGTCATAAAGGCTCTTAGTATCGATCTCGACATCAAAGTGACCCGCGTTTGCCAGAATGACAGCATCTTTCATCTCAAGAAAATGCTCCTTCCTTATTACACACGTTTGTCCCGTGCATGTAACAAAAATGTCGCCAGCAGGCGCAGCGTCTGACATTCGCATTACCTCAAATCCATCCATCTTGGCTTCGATTGCTTTTATAGGATCAACTTCGGTAACAGTCACTATAGCGCCCATGCCCTTAGCCCGAGTTGCCACGCCTTTGCCCACCCACCCATAGCCGCATACAACGACGTTCTTGCCTGCCAATAGTATGCCAGTTGCCCGCAGTATGCCATCAAGAGTGCTCTGTCCAGTGCCATGTCTGTTATCAAAAAGGTATTTTGTACGCGCATTGTTGACTGCTATAACGGGATAAAGGAGTCTGCTGGCCCTTTCTAGTGCAACAAGTCTCTTTACCCCAGACGTTGTCTCTTCGGTGCCACCTGCTATGCCCTTTGTCTTTTGCTGATGGGCCATTGAGTGGAGATCACCTCCGTCATCAGTTACTATGACAGGTCTAAATGCAAGAACATTGCGGATGCCCTGCTGATACTCTGATTCTGTCTCGCCGCGCCAAGCGTACACATTTACACCCATATTGTACAGAAAAGCTGCAATGTCATCCTGGGCCGACAAGGGATTTGCTGAACAAATTGCGATGTCTGCGCCCAAGCTCTTTGTAGCCATCACAAGGACTGATGTTTCTTTCGTAATGTGAAGACAAAAGCCAAGCCGAAAACCTGCCAGCGATTGACTACTGCTATCATTAATTGCTCTTATCTTTTCAACTATGCCCATATGGCTAGCAGCCCACTCATATGACCGCCTTCCCTTGTCTGCAAGGTTGCTATCCGCTACTATTTTTCCGGGCACGATTTATGAATGATGGGACATGCAATAAAAGCTACTGGTTTTCATACTCTTGTTCGCGGAACCTTGCTCTTCCCCTTCTTATGAGGACAAAGAGTGCAATTATTGTCCCTATCCACACTACGCTTAGCATGATGTTGTTAAAACTAACGTAGAGGTACGGCATTGTATCGATCATAACTTGCTGGATGATCTCCAGCGATACATGAATGTCCAGCATGCCCGAATTATATTCAGCACTATGGGGCTCCATTGATGCTATCAAGTTAGCGCGGGTTACAATATCGTTTAGATTCCCTTGTATGAGTGCCAAGTCTGTTTTTGCAGTCGGAAATACCCATACTGGATTGCCGCTCTCCGGCAGTTCCATCTTCGCCTTTGATACGAAGCTTGCCAGAACTTCAGGAGTCTGGGCAGTCTGGGCCCTCTTCAGGTATCCAAGCGCGCTGTCGACAGGGTAAACAGCCTGCTGGTATCCGTAAAGGGCCATAGCTATGCCAAAAATCATAAGAGCCAGAACGCCGGCCATCATGAGCCTGTATGACGATGTCATGCCGGAATTGATATTGCTATAGCACTGGGGGAGATATTTAGATGTGGCGGAGAAGTGTGTATTGATGGCGGCGGCTGCTGTCCAATAACCAATTTATAGCCAGATTGATTACAACCTCTGATAATTGGCATTTATCAAGGTCGCTCAGCGGGGCGAAATTAAAGAGAACAGCGGCAAGGAGCTTTACATCAATGGCACAAGAATTGCGCTTTTTTATGCAAACGACAGGTACTATGCAATTGAAGCGCTCTGCCGTCATCAGGACGGCTCACTTGCTCCAGGCAAGATAGACGGCGAAGTCGTCGAGTGTCCCCTGCATTCGTGGCACTACAACATTAGAACAGGAGAGCTGCTTGACTACCTTGAAGGAGTTGAACTGATAACCTACAATGTAGACGTTAGAGGAAACGACATTTACATCGACGCCTAGCAAAGTAAAAAGCAGGGCAAGTCCACCCCAAATCGCGACAGTGAAATTATACAATACACTCAGCCGGCAAGTCGAGGAGCTAAAGGTGCAAAACCACACAGTGAGGATGTATGTTTGTGGGGTTACAGTCTATGACGACTCTCACATTGGGCACGCAAGAACAATCATTATGTTTGATGTATTGCGTCGATACTTGCTATCAAGAGGCTATAAAGTGATTTTTGTACAGAACTTTACTGATGTCGATGATAGGATAATCAACCGCGCAAAATCAGAGGGCAAGAAGGCAGAGGAAATATCAAAGAGATATATTGACAGATACTTCAACGACTTTGACAGCTTGAATGTAATGCGGGCAGATTACCACCCAAAGGCCACTGATCACATCAATGAAATGATCCAGCTAATTGACGGCCTGATGAAAAAGGGGCATGCCTACCTGACGCTAAACGGTATATATTTCAGAATCAAGTCATTTCCAGGCTACGGCAAGTTATCAAAAAAGTCAGTTGAGGAGCTAGAGTCCGGCGCGAGGATAGAGGTCGATCCCTCAAAAGAGGACCCACTTGACTTTGCACTCTGGAAGTTCTATTCAGATAAGACGGTATGGCCAAGCCCTTGGGGTAATGGGAGGCCCGGCTGGCATATAGAGTGTTCTGCCATGTCGCGCAAATATCTCGGCGACACGTTCGAGATCCATGGCGGCGGACACGATCTAGTTTTTCCACACCATGAAAATGAGATAGCCCAGTCAGAATCATACACAGGCAAGCAGTTTGCCAAGATATGGGTTCACGCCGGTATGGTTACCATCAATTCACAAAAGATGAGCAAGTCGCTTGGCAACATTGTTACGATAGAGCAGGCACTGAAAACATGGAGAGCAAATCCCCTCCGGCTTTACTGCCTGTCGGCACACTATTCAAAGCCTCTTGATTATACTGACGAATTGCTAAAAGAGTCAATCCAAAGGTGGCGCCAGATAGAGACATGCACCTACGAACTGCAGCTTGCAGTCGGTAGCGGCGGCGAGATTGATTCTGTGCATAGGATATGCGATGAATCGATGCGAGCCTTTGATGCTGCAATGGACAACGACATGAACACATCGCTTGCAGTTTCAGAGTTAGTGAAGCTTGTAACAAAGCTCAATAGGTATATTGCAGCAGACAAGCTAACAAAGGATATGGCTGATGACGCATTGCCAACTCTTAATAAGATAATGGATATTCTGGGACTGAAAATTGTAGAAGCTAGCGACAAAGAAAAGAAAGAAATTGAGGAAGTAGTGGTACAACGCAACAAGCTGCGGGCTGAGAAAAAATTCAAAGAGGCCGATGAAATCCGGAAAAAGCTATTAGAGCGCTCTATTGAGCTATTAGATCACAAGGGACGTACAGTGTGGGTCAAGAGGGAAAAGCCCAAATAGTCAGATTTTAGTTTTTGTGCATGCAAATGCTTTCAACTATTGAGCTAGTCTTATGCCTCTATATCTAGAGTAGCGATGATGATGATGATGGTGCTACGGGATGGTATGTGAATGGACTCAGTCACAATCCTTGAGCATATCGCAACGCTGGCAGATGTTATAGCTCTGATGTCCATCCATCCTCCCTCACAGCAGCAACTTCAAGTTGAAGGGCAAGGCTCTTGGCAGGCAAATTCCTCCTCACAAAGGCATCTGCAGAATCATTGGCATAATAAGGGGCAATCTCGAATACGAGATAGGCGATATCCCGGGTCCTTGGCGCAATTCCGGGCAATGTTCTTATAAAGAACGCCTACACCTACGGTCAGCCCTGCAGCAAGGTGGAAGAATTGAGAGCGCAGCAGTGCAGATAAAAAAGAAGATGCGATCAGCATCTAGCTTTTTCCTCTCTTATCTTTTCCAAGTCTTTCTGCAATAATTCAATAGTTTTCGGTATCTCTTTTTCTGCGCAATCTATGCAGATCTGCTGCAGGGAAAGTGGATAGGTGAAATATTTCACATTTAGTGCAATATCACGCTTGCACGATACACATTTTTTCATCTTGTAAGGGTCAGTGTTCTTGATGATCAAACCTCGACCACTTCGCCTTGGCCGGGCGCACGCGCGTCGTAGCCATACTTTTCCTTTATCTCTTCGGCAAACTTGATGCATGATGGGCCATCGCCATGCACAGTCAGCACCTTTGGGTTACCTTTGACACGATCCAAGATTTCAAAAAGCTCACTTCTGCTATTGTGGCCGGAAAATTCAAATCGCTTGACATCAGCGTAGCATTTTCTTATCCTGCCATCAAAGTTGGCGACACGCTTTTCTAAGAGCATTCTGCCAGGTGTCCCTTCACCTTGGTATGACACAATCGCAATGCCATTCTTCTCGCTGTTGGCTATCTGCTGTGTGTAAAATATTGCAGAGCCTCCGACCAGCATGCCTGCAGGCGAAATTATGACGCATGGCTCCTCTACTACCTTGCGCCTCCTGCTCCAGCCCTGTATCCACTCGGCCTCACCTATTGCGCGTCTGAACATTTCTGCATCTTTGAGGAATGCCGGATGGCGACTCATTATCTGATTTGCTTTGAGAGCCATGCCGTCCATCACTACCTTGTGCTTGAAATTGTAAGCCTTGAGCACAGTTGCTATTTCCTGTGCGCGCTCTACTGAAAAAGATGGGACAAAAAGAGTTCCACCGCGCTCTATGACTTCGTATGCGAATTCAATGAGCTCCTTTTCAGCCTCTTCGCGGGGTTGCTGTTCTGACTGCGAATAGGTGCTCTCTATTATCATCAGGTCAATTTCACCAAAGTCAAGGTCTGCAGGACGCAAAAGTTTTGAGCCACGGGTATTGATGTCACCACTATAAAATACTTTCTTGCCTTCATGTTCTACTACAATACCTGCACCACCCACGACATGACCTGATTCATGGAGCGTCACCTTGGCATTATTTACCAGGTAGGGCTCTCTATATTGCAGATTCTTGGAGCTCCTGAGCATCGTCATAACATCGATGTATTCAAACGGCAAATAAAATCCAGAGAGCTTAATCATGTCTTCAATAAGCAATTCAGAAAGCTCAAAAGTTGGAAGAGTGCCGAGTGCCGGAATGTCCGTTGAGCCCGATAGGTACAACGAAGGAACAAAGCCGGAGTGATCAAGATGTGCATGGCTGATGACTACCGCATCAACTTCCTTGGGCTTGACATGCATTGGGAAAATGGGCTCACGCTTGAGCAGGACACCATAGTCCATCAGTATGTTGGTGTGGTCACAGTTGACGAGAAATGCCGAGCGGCCGACCTCCTTCGCCGCTCCCAAAACCTTAACTTTCAATTTGTTGCTACTATATAGAGCTCTCAGCAATACTCACTTTAAAGCTTGCTAATTCCATTGTACCTGCCACATTGGTTCTAGCATTGCAGGATTTTCCAGCTTTTGCAAATAGCCATATCCACATTCATCAAGCACGGATTCAAAGTCATATCGACCATCAGAAGGTGATTCTTTTTCAACCTGCCTTTTGAGCACTGCTTTGACGCTCCAGACTTTTTGTGGCTTGGCATACACATACCAAAGGTTGTGTGCTCCCCGCATCTTAGCAAGCTCGATTCGCCTGCTGTCTGGCATTTTTGTATAGTACCGATTCATGAGTTCCGTGTTGACATCCTCCCATGAAGGAGTCCTCCACCATGCCACCCTTTGGAAGCCATGACCGTCAAATTCAGCTTCCAAGCTGATGCCCTGATCAAGGGTCGTGAGGATAACATCAGTGCTAAGCGCAATTGAATCGCGAAAGTCCTGGCCCGGCTCCATCCAACCCACGAAAATAAGGTCGTATTTTTTATCTATCCAATGCGCGTCGGCAATGCTAATATAATCTGGCTTGATAACGCCAAGGCCATAAAAAATCCCGGCGTCCTTTTCGATTCCTTCCGCGCTTGGAATGAACTTCCGTACTCGCTTTAGGAAATCTCCATAGCCACATCCTACATCGAGGTATTTCGGATTGCTTGAGATTGCCTTTGCAACAGCGACGGTGCGCAGTACATCGACCTTCCTGTATGCAAAGTAAGACCCTTTAAAAAAAGGAAAGATGTAGCGCTCATGGTTTGATGACAATGTGTTTGCCCCAAATTGCGCCAGCTCATGCCTGGCCTTGCGCAGATCTTCAAGATTAAATGGCATTTAGTCAAACTTCACTTCCCACATCTTCTTGTCGTTTGCAAGCCCTGGCAGCTCCTCCATGTAGTGGAAGCCGCATTCATCAAGGACAGACTCAAAATCAAACCTATCATTTGGATCTTCTCCTTTTTTCAACCACCATTGCAAGCCTGATTTGATCCTGGCCGTAAGTTCCGGCTTTGCATACACATACCAAAAGTTGTGGGCAGTGCGCAATTTTGCTAACTGCTCCTTCTTGCCTGAGTCAAGTGAAGGCGCGTAGTAGCGGTTCATGAGCTCCCCGTTTACATCTATCCACGACGGCGTTCTCCACCATGCCACCCTTTGGAAGCCAAATTCCTCATATTCGCAGCCACAGTTTATGCCGCACTGGCCGCCTGTATCAAAGGTTGTAATAACACACTTGGAGCGTTTAGCGACGAACCTACGAAAGTCCTCCCCGGGCTCCATCCAGCCTACAAACGCTACATCGACTGACTCAGACAACTCCTCGGCAGGCATCAGGTTAATGTAATCAGGCTTTGAAATCTGAAATGCATAAAAGATGCTTCCGTGTTTTTCTATCCCCCTTGCATCAGGCAAGAGCTGTCGCACCTTATCGAGAAAATCGCCGTAGCCGCAGCCGATATCGACATAGCTTGGATTGGCAGAAATTGCCCTTGCAATCGCTACAGTTCGCAGCACATCTACTTTACGGTATGCAAAATACGAACCCCTAAAAAAGGGGAAGATGTACCGTGCGTGATGGAGAGGCGGATTGCAATCCAGAAACTGTCTGTAGGCTCTATATGCACTGTGCAGCTCATGAATTGCGAAGGGCACAAGCTTGCTATTTTTTTCCTAATCTTTATATTTCTAATGGGTTGCAGAAGTTATCGCGATCACTGTATATAACAGTGTTTTGCAAAAACCGAAAACCCTTAATAAGTTCGGTTCTTACATTGTTGGTATGGTTAGAAAATTTGAAGAATGGTGGAATACAGTTCCGGCTGACTTGAAGCAAAAAGCTCGTAAAGGTGACGAATCAAACAAGCCCTTACTCAACCAAATTAACTATGTTTTTCTGCATCTTCATTTGGCAGGCAAGCACGATGCCAAGCCAACACATGATGAGCTGAAGGATTGGCTACACAGTGGCCAAGTAGATGTGCTCAGAATGAACAAATAGAATATTGGATGTATAGTGTGAAACAGAGCCGTGGGCATTAGGTACTGCCTTTAATTTTTTCTATTCCGTGAAAATTGTGTAAAACCGACAGATATTTGATAACAAACACAGATAATCGGCCAACGACTCAAAAGCCCCCAATCCGCTTAGAATGTCTAATGGCTGTGATGCACGCTTGGACTTGCAT
>DASUUV010000008.1:0-11232 GCA_036373895.1 Nitrososphaera sp.
GAAAGGCTGTTTGCCTGGCTACAGAATTTTCGTCGCATTCTGGTACGCTATGAATATCATGCAGACAACTTTCTGGGTTTTGTCCATCTTGGATGTATGATGATTTTGCTTAGGAGGTGTTTATGAGATGACTACTAGTAATAATACGATCATGAAGGAGACGCCGCCGCTACATGGTTCTGTTTCTTTTCTAAGAGTAGTATCTTTGCCAGATAAGTCATTACTATTGTTTTAATTATCCTCTTCGAAGTAGTCTTCGTCTCCTCCTTGTTCTTGATCTGCTTCGGATGATTCTTCGTCATCAAAAGAAGAAGAAGCGGATGCAAATTTGAAAGCATCATCGACGAAATGCTTGTTATTTGCAAGAATGTTTACAATGCGCAAAGCTGCCTTTTAACAGTAACGCTTGAGCCTTTGTCTTCAGGCCTTCGTCTTTATCGGCTTTCTCTACCATCTTCCAGGCTTCATCAGAGATTGCATTAAGACACGATAAAAACTAACCTCCAGAGGTACGGTCTCAGCCAAATACTTGCTCATTACATTGGAGGCTCCCTCTCCAAATAAATTGATTATCACGGCTTATACAGTACTTCTATCCACTTGTTTACTCCTTTTAGAGCTAGTCAGTTTGCACCTATTGGATCTGTTCCAGGTGCTCTACAGAACCGGGTATTTATGGTACTCTTTAGTCATGATCATTATCATATCAGGATTGAGATGGCGGCTGCTGCTGAAACAAGATAGATGAATAGGACAACACCTTCGTTTAGAATTGCACTTGACTTAGAAGAAAAAGATTGGAAGCAATTTCGCAGTGTCCCTGATAAGCCTGATAGAAGTAAGTTTAATGGGATGTAACTGCTCAACTGCGAAGCAATAATAGGTCTTCATAGACAGATACATTCTTTTAGTTACTACTCAGTCTTGGCATTCTTGAACCTTCTACGAACTAGAAAGGCGATGGCAGAACTTCCAACGAAAGTGGCAGTCCAGTAAAGCCACAAATTGCCAAGGACGCCAGAGAAGAGAGCTGGCGCCAATGACCTGGCAGGGTTCATTGAGGCGCCAGAGATAAAGGCTAGAAAGAAAATATCAAGACCGACCATGCCTCCTATAGCCAGACCTCCTAGCCCCCACAAACCCTTGGTGTAAACTACCAAGTAAATGACTGCCATTAAGAAAGTTGTAGCTAAGACTTCTATCCCAAACACTAACGGAAGCGGGTAAGAATAGTCAGGTGTGTTTGCACCTAGCGAGGCTTCTGTGCCTATTAAAGACATTACAAAGAGGCTTGCTAGAAGTGCGCCTGCAATCTCGGCTGCAAAATACTGCAGTAGTTGGAACTTTGTAATATGCCCGCTAATAAGAAAACCAAGTGTAACAGCAGGGTTAAAGTGCGCCATCGAAGCCTTGCCAAAAAGGTAGACACCGATTGCAACACCAACAAAAGGAGCAAATGCGATGAATGGCAGCCCCAGTTTGCCGCTGAACTTGGCGTCAATAACAACTGAGCCTGTTGCTAATACTACTACTATGAATGTCCCTATTACTTCGGCAGCAAACCTTTTCTGAGATGGGTTCAGTTTAGCTGCTATTCTATCTTTGGAGGCTTTGAGCAATTTCTTTTACTCGTCTTTCTATCTCTTCTCTAATCTCCCTGACCTTCTCAATAGGCTTGCCCTTTGGGTCTTCAATTCCCCAATCTATTACGTTATTTATGAATAGCAGGGGGCATTCAACCTTGTCGATGCAGCCCATGTTTACTGACTTTTCTGAACTTCTGATCATGTCCTCTGTAATTATCTTGGACTTGTGGTTGCTGATGTTGATGCCAATTTCTTTCATAGCCTGAACTGCTAGAGGGTTAATTTGAGAAGCAGGTCTAGTCCCAGCGCTAATTGCCCTGTAGCCTTTTGGCGCATACTTTCTGTTGAAGAACCCTTCAGCTATCTGACTCCTGCCAGCATTCTCTACGCATACAAACAAGATTACCTTTTCTTGCTGCTCGTTTTTCTGCTTGCTGCTAGGAAAACTGAACTTCATTCTCTCTTATGTTTTCACAGTCTTTCTCACGACTGTAGAAATAGCCTGTACTGGGGAGTCAGAGGAACAGCATCCTGGCGCACAGCATGAGGATGAGGAGCCAGATTCGTTATTATCTTGCAACGCTATCTTGCCGTATGTTTTGCGTCTTGTTTTCTTGATGTCTTGCTGACGTTCTTTTTCCATGGTTATGCTTTACTTAGGAAACTATTTAAGTTATCAAGTAGAAGCGCCGAAAGTTAGTGTAAACAGGGAAACTAAAAAGAATAAGAATAATACATGAATGCAAGCTTTTCCAGAATAATCTTTTTGATATCACTGATCAAAACCTCCCGCCTTTGTTCTAAGACAGTTTAAACACAAAAGATAGCGAGTTCACCGTTTTATTTCAGACAGAGCCGGACTTTCAATATCAAACAACATAGCAATGCCAGTGTAGAAAACAGGCTTCCTAGTTTCAATTTTCTCTGTGAAAGGATGGCAAAGCAAACATGAACCACATTTAATGCACACCATGCTTTTCCTTACTTTACAAAGAAAGCAAGTGTGGTATTCGTGCTTTGTACTTGATAAATATGCGTGAGGTTTGGCTATGGTACATAGCTCCTCTGTTAGCACAATTTGGGATACATATTGTTTCTTAATAATATCTCTCCTTATAGATTCTTTGTAACATATAGCTCTAGGAGTTCTATGGTTTCTATAGTCATGAAGAGGCAAGTCTATTTCAAAGGCTCGGCTCTTACTAATAGGAGAGGCCAAACAATTCCACCAAATCGTCAAGATAGAAGGAGAACGTAGGTAATGAAATAGGGCTGCAGAGCAAGCGGAGCATGATATGCTGAATAAGTATGGGCGTTGAATAAAAGATCATATGATCTATATACCTATGGATAGAAACCTTCTAGTAGACAGAAATTCATCTGGTGCTGTGACCCGTTCATCAGGCATACAGTTCCTACATTTTTAATCTATGTTTGGAATTGGGAATATAGTGACGCAGCACTTAATAATTCATCTATCTATACCATAGACACAAGCAAACCCGACTAGCCGAAACAGGAGTCTGATGCACCATTCAGATCTGCGCAAGAAGTAAAGGCTTCTTGTGCCCGGGAAAAATGGTGTCTGCCAGATGCAGCAACAGGTATTCCGTTGCCTTTGGGCGGCGGATAGTCTTAACGCATCTCCTCGGCAAGGGCAAACCACAGGGCTGCTAGGAACCTAGGAAGTGGTCTTGAAGGGGAAGCCACATGTCTTCGAAAGCTAGTTGGGTTTTGTTTTTGTTGTTATTTACTTCGTAAGTTGTGCGTAGATGGAGATGTAGGGACGAAGAGAGACTAAATATACCGTGGTTGTAGATCGATGCAGAATATGTCTCGTTTTCTTCTATAGAAGACGATAATTAATGAAGGGCCAAACAAGACTCTTGCAGTTGTGGCAGTGATGGGAAAAATTATACCAACTCTACATAGATCAATATGAAATCAAAGGCGTACGGAAATATAGTCGAAACATGATTTCGTGCCTATGAAACAGAGATTTATTTGCAAAGTCAAGCATCCGAGAAATTTTGGGATTGCATTGCAGATCATGGCAGAGCTAAAGAGAAGCTGTGGAACCGTAAGCATAGCAGACACACAAAACTTCGGTCACCATCAGCCGCTACTCGATAAGAATTCTTTGAAGCTGTAGATTTATACCCTGCTTGGAAGTGGCTACATAGAAAAAGCAAACCGACTTTCAAATGGAAATTGCTATTCGTTGACTTCGAAAGGAGAAGATGAGCTCCGGTACCACACAAGCGTTGAGGCATAAAATGTTCATTCAAAGCATGACATAATACTAAGGTCTATTGCTTTGATGATCATTTCCTAATCCTTGCAAAAGTACATAATCGACTCAAAACCCTTGGCGCGGGGTCGTCAGCAGGTTGCCCACTCGGGGCAGGTTCTGACTACAGCTTTTTAAGGCCAGTCATTTTTGCTGGGTCTATGTCATGGGCTAAAATATAGCGGAGCGGCATTGCAATTAGCTACAGGGCAGACCTTGACATTCTTTCCATTATCTCGGGCGCATCGATGAATCCATCTAGATCGCTGGCACAGACTCTACTGTCTGGAGCAATGGTGGACTTGTAGTCATGCTAGTATGTGACCTTTGTAGGATCAATTGCAGCTGCGCTGATCTGCCGGATAAAATTCTGCAATTATTAACTTTCTTCTTTTTCTTTTTCTTTCTTTGCATCTGCTTCAGTGGGCTCAGTAAGCTTGAATCGACTTCCGACCTTTATGATGAATGGTCCTATAAACGTCGTCACTATTGTGACTACACCAAGTAGTGGCAGAATGAAAGGAGTGATGACGTTTACATCCTGTCCGCCCTTGGCAATAATCAATGACATTTCTCCCTTGGTAGCCGACATTCCAAGGCCAGCCCTAAGCGCAGTTGTACTGTCATAGCGTGCCCTTACCAAAATGCCAGTAACTATCAGGAGCTTTGAGGCAAAGGAGGTCAGTATGAGAATTATGGCAGGGACTATGAATGCAGGGATCAGCGACACATTCATGAGTGCCCCTATTGATACGAAGAATAGCGCTGCAAACATATCCCGCAGAGGGATTGTGATTATCCTTGCCACTGCCGCACTCCTGCTCTCGGCGACAAGTACTCCTGCAAGAAATGCACCAACCACTACAGACATGCCAATGCCATTTGCAAGGAATGATAGCCCAAAGGCGATGCTGAGGATCGTTATCAGGAGCAGCGCATAATCGTTTGTTTTGCCGGCTCGATCTATTATCCGGGGGACAAACTTGCTACCTATTATGATTACACTACCGATAAAGCCGCCCACTATTCCAAGGACGATGGCGATGTTTACAATGGACATGTTACCACCAGTCGCAACAAAGGATTGCAAGATGCCAAGAGCGCTGATGGCAATTATGTCCTCGACTATCAGCATTCCAAGAATGAGCGTAGACGATTTATCGCGTATTAGGCCGACTTCCTCCAGTATCCTGATCGTGATAACAGTGCTAGTAATTGATAATGCCAAGGCAAGAAAGAGGGAATCATAAAATTGGAACCCAAGGCTTTGGGCGATAAAAAATACTATCAAGAGTGTTCCTAGCACTTCTGCAAGAGCAGTAGCTATGGATATCTTGCCCACCGAGCGAAGTTTGGCTATAGGGAATTCAGTACCAGTAACAAAGAGTAGCATGATTATGCCTAGCTCTGCAAAGAGATTCAGAGTCTCTGGGCTCTTGACAAGGCTGAAAGGTGGAGTATATGGTCCAATTATCATGCCGGCAATGATATAGCCTATGACCATAGGCTGCTTCAGCTTGAATGCGATCGTAAGCATTATCGCTGCAACTACCATGATTACCGCAATGTCCTGAACCACAAAGTCTATAGGATCATTACCGATCGCAAAGAACTGCGGAAAAACAGTATTTTCTGCACTTGTTGTCGCTGCGGAATGGTTCACCGCTATTGTTATGTTCAACATACATAAAAAGACAAAGTTGGGCAGAAGGGAGGTGGCGGAGGATGACAAAACTAATTATACAATACACATTCAACCATTCCTGTTGCGTTTTAAGGTCAGCAAGCGGCGCCTCATCTACCTCGCCTTTGGTGCAGCTGCATTTCTGATTGCCTATTCCACGGGAGCGGCAGTACCCATGAGCGAGGAGGAAGCCGAGACGTTGACGCGTGAGTTCTCGAAGCAGATAGAGGGGATCGACCAGAACGGCATCTTTTGGAACAACGTCCGAATCACCCTGATAATGTTTGTACCTGCAGTAGGCTCAGCATTTGGAGCATTCTCTGGTTTTGCCACAGGCTCAGTTTTCAGCGCGCTTGCAAGCTCGTCACCCATGCTAGGCGAGGTTTCTCCACTTGTCCTCCTGATAACGCCCTTTGGCATCATGGAAGTATTCGTCTATGGCCTTGCGATGTCAAGGAGCGCGATGCTAATCTACTACCTTTTTAAGAGAATGCCTTGGAGTAAATACACCATTCCGACTCTGATAGAACTGGGTATTGCCATAGTAGTGTTGTTTATAGCCGCAGTAATAGAGTGGCAGATAATAGAGCAACTGGGCGGTCTTGACTCGAGCATTGCCATAGATCCAGTGGTGGAATCATGAGGGTTCTTCTAGGCAGCCTGCTATGTCTCATTATGCCATACTTTTCGATAAGGCTTATCGGCGGAGCGAATATGTTGTTACAATTCCACCTGTTGAACTACTATACTCCCTGCATAGATCGACCTTCCAATGATACTTCTTCTTGAATGCCAGTGAAGTGAGACCTAGCCTTACTGGCTTTGGATTACTCATACAGGGGCCATTATCACATAGTTGTTATGATAAATGACATGACATGCCCGTCAAGCATGAAGAACGTCTCTGCGGCATATGGTATGCTTCACTAAAAAAATCTAAACCAAGGTTTTGAGATTCTATAACAAAAAAGAGGACATAAAGAAGGTATTATTATTGGCTTTCGCCACATGCAGGGCAGATCTTCTGTGACTTAGGCATCTTTGCGCCACATTCAACGCAATATCTGATTGAGCCCTTGTCATCCCCCCGCATAATGCCAACGGACCTATTTTGTATTGAGGACATACACAAAAAATAAGTCCAATTTAATATTTAAACTCAGGCTAGAAATTGAGGTATGTTTGCCTCTTTGTTTGATCTACTACCATAGCAGACAGATCGCTGAACTCCTTTCCTTCAAGGTCAATAGCCGTGCCTCTGAATGTTGTTTCCTTTTCAGTCGTCAGGTACTCAAAAACCCAAACCTTCAACTTTGTGGTATCGATGCCACTTGTACGCAGGAATTTTGCAATTTCAGATTGCATAAAGTGCTTTGATCTGTCTCTTGGCCAAGGCCGAGGTAGCAGTATTACGCTCCTGCCCTGTCTAACTGCCTGCAGCATTTCCTGCTTTTTCGCCTCGATGTCGTCTGTCACATGGAAGGTAACAATGAAAGCCTTATCAGTTGGGATGTGGGCCTTGGCGGCAGCCACTTGGATGGAGCTGATACCGGGAATCACCTCAACATTGTCGCTCCCAAATATTTCTAGCAGCCTGTCGACAACCTCCGATTCAGAGAAATTGACATCACCTGTAAAAGGTACAGTGCAGTACTCACCATCCTTCATTTTCGTGTAAATATCCTGATAGACGCCTTCTTGTGTCTGCATTGTGACTTGGAATACTTGCTGCCTGCTCTTGTCAATAATAGCTTCGATCGTCGACAGTGGATACTTGTAGCCTATGATGTAATGTGACTTGGCAATGGCTTCTTTAGCCGCATCGGTAAGATACTTTGGCGAGCCAGGACCGACACCTACAACGAATAACTTTCTTACCAATATGCGAACTGTAGGCAGCAGGGTGCCTAATTATATAACTTTGCAATCACCATCAGGCTGGTGCTACACATTCTCTTTATCTTTAGGAGATCTCATGGGACAATCTCAGACTTGCCCTTGCAGAGGTCCTGCTTGACAGAGTATCAGGCAATACTTGCAGTACAAGCCGTAAAAACAGCTTTGACATTTCAAGCGACTTGAACTTCCTATGAGTAAGCTTTTTAAGTCCATTATCCTTCTACACATTAATAGAATAGAATATTCTTGTCTTTCTTTTTATAAATCATATAAGTTCTGCTTGCAAATGTAGCAATAAATTTAAATTTAAATCGACATCTTTATCAAGTTTATAAGTGGTCGCCAATCCATGCGCTGAAACTCAAGTGGATCTTTTGCAGGATATTTTACCCATCCCTTCACTATCGAGAACTTGAAAACCTTTGCTTTGTAGCCAAGGTTCATCTTCACCTTAAGAAGAGTCCCCCAGTCCTTTTCTTCTGAGATGACGTCCAGAATCTGGCGGAACGGGATCTGAAGATTATCAGGGCTCTTGACAAGGTCTTTTTTGAGATGCTCTAGCTTGTAGCCTTCAGCCGGTCGAAAGATGTTTTCGCCTGCTTCAAAACGCTTTAACTGTCTAATAGAATGGGTTTCATGCATTTTATAGGTCATCTCTGTCTTTATGATAAAGGCAAGACGCCTGTCCGTGACGACTAGCATACCCTCTTTGCCGCGCTTGAAAAACCCTTCTTCTCCACCCCAGACCCAGAAGAGGTGGCCCTTAATCTGTTCGTCCCAGTCGACCAATTGTATGATAGGCCGGTAAATACTGTATTAATAATTTATTGAAGAGAATAAAAATTAAAAAAAGAAGTTTGTCGAAGGGACTAACCTTCTTCCCAGCCCTTTGCGAACAGGCCTGACTTCTTCAATGGGATTGGCTGTCCTGGCGTGTAATCCATCGGCCTCATCCAGAAGATTGCCTTTGTGGGGCAAACTCCAATACATGCTCCGTCAGAGATGCATCTTTCTGGATAGAACACGAAGGCTTTACCTCTCTTCCATCCTTCGACTGGTTTTACTCTGAGCACATCTGGACCGAGGGAAGTGCAAATCTCTACACAGAGTGCACAGCCGATGCAGTGTTGTTCGCTAATATCAGGAAGTATTGCGACTGGCATCTAATTCACTCACCCAACGATCCATGCTGAAACTATTTAAACACTACGCCTTTTTTATAACAGCGATATAATTCAAATGTGCAAGGAACAGGAGTCATTAGCCCAGTACATGCCAGCGGCAAACTATAATTGGTCATGCCTTCTTTTTCGTACAACCTTGGAAGCGCAGGTCAGATTTCTTCTTCCTAGCGCAGATCCTCTATGCCTTTTCTGAATTCTGCTTTGGATATTCGCTGTACCATTTTTAGTTCTTTGATAAGTGCGTCATTGTCGATTCATCAATATTGTAGTAGTCTGCCATTCCTGCTTTTTTTGCCTCTATTTGTCCTAATGTTAGTTTTGATGGTCTTGGTATTATGCCCTTTTCCATCATCTCAAGTTTCAGATCACGCTTACATTGTGTCAGAAATAACTTTGCGTAATACTCACGCCTTTGTTCTATAAATGTCCTTACATGTTTGATGTTTCTGTATCCAAGATGCTTCTCCCTCAATTCGTCAGGAATAGGCTTACCACCAATTTCTTTCTCAAGTTGCTTTATTATTACGTTTGCTGCTTTTTTGGCAGCTTCTTCAGGCGTTGTTGCTTTAACCTCTTCTTTTTCCTTTATTTCTTCCGCCATCCCAATTAGTTCCACAAAGAGGGAAGCTATAAATGTTCTTGAATTAGAGAGTCAAGCGGGGAACTTAGCAGCTTTGTTGCTTAATTAGTGGGTCTAATAATAATAATAATAACAAACAAACTGTTTTGAGACTTCTTCTCACATTTAGTAGTTGATTATTTAGCATTAGTTATCAAATAGTATTATTCTAAGATTCGAGTAGTCGATGCTATATCACCCTGATAACAATATCATCATCTTCACCATATTCTCTTTCTGCTTCTTTTTCTCTCAAGATGAGGATGATAAAACAGAGCACTTCTATTACCACCAGCGCCAGAAGAAGAAGAAGATGATGATGATGGCGACTTGCTGTTGTTATTGTTATTGTTGACAAACAGATTCCCGAACTCATCTAGGATTATTAATCGCGGGGCTTCCTGCTTGAGCTTTAGCAATCTCAAACCTACTTCAATTGCACAAGGCATCGGTTTGAACCTAATGTCTGCCTGAATGCCTAGATCCTAGCTCACAGATTATAGATAGAAGCTACAGGTCTTGAATTATACGACTATATACCTACTGCACCAACAGCAGATATCATGCACACGCTCCACGTTGCATTTGATGACACTGACTCGCGTGAGGGCAGGTGCACAACACACCTTGCATTCAAGGCAGTAGAACATCTAAAGAAAAAGCAGGGCGCACAGCTTGTAGATTATCCATTGTTGATTAGGCTCAATCCCAATATCCCGTGGAAAACTAGGGGTAATGGCGCAGTCTGCCTGCGGTTAAAAGTGCAAGCTGCAGACAGAGTCATTGACTATATCAGGCAGGCAGTGGAAGAAGGTTCCGCCATTGGCAGCGGAGCTAACCCCGCAATTGCATTCCTTGAAAGCAACATTGTGCCTACAAAGCTTCAAGAGTTTAGCGCACTAGCAATGTGCGACATAATAAGCAGACAGATGTCAGAAAAGGTAGCCAAGGCCGCTGGTGTTCAATACTTTACCTTTGGCAATGGGCAGGGTCTTGTTGGTTCTCTTGGTGCAATGGGTTGTCTGCTGGAGGGCGATCATACTTTTGAGCTAATCGCATACAGAAAGCAGAAGAACTGGGGCAGGCCGCGTGTAATAGACAAGCATAGTGTCATTAAGTTTAGCATAGACACCTATCCCCACACTTTCAACAATTACGATCAAAACCAGGGGCGTGTGTTGATTGCACCGCATAGTCCTGATCCAGTCTTCTTTGGTATAAGAGGCGAGAGTCCAGATATAGTAGAGTTGGCACTCCCTGTGTTGCATCCAGAGGAAGAGATAGAGGGCTGGACAGTTTTTCGCTCAAACCAAGGGACAAACATGCACCTACAAAATGAGATCAGGCTTACCCATGTCAAGGCATACACAGCAGGATATATCAGATGCAAGGTTAGTAGCAAACCATATGCAATTAAAGGCGGTCATGTTATTTTTACGGTCAAGCAGGATAGCGCAGAAATGCCTGCAGCAGTCTATGAACCAACGGGGCTTGTCAATATCGCAACCAAGCTTGAAGATGGCGATGTCATTGAAATTGGCGTTGGGGTTAGAAAGGGAACTACCAAACACCCCAAAATTCTAAATGTTGAATATTTGTGGGTGCTCAAGCTCGCGCCCGTTTATGAAACGTTGAACCCATTGTGCAAAATGTGTGGCAAGCGTATGAAGTCAGAGGGCAAAAATAAGGGCTATCAGTGCGACAGGTGCAAGCACAAAGACTACAACGCAAAAAAGATTCTGGTACCGCAGGCGCGTAGAATCAAAACTGGATTATACATCCCAACACCAAAAGCACACAGGCATTTGACAAAGCCATTACAAAGGTACGGCATTGAAAAGACAAAATTCCTGTTTGAAAAAAGTAGTAGCGAGGGGTTGATTTGAACTTACGGCCACCTGCAATTTTGCAAAAGTGGAAACCGCTCTGCGGGTTATGAGCCCGCCGGGATAACCTGGCTTCCCCACCTC
>DASUUV010000009.1:0-28953 GCA_036373895.1 Nitrososphaera sp.
TGCAACGCAGATGTCAAAGTCTATGCATACTTCTTGACCCCATATACCCAATTGTCCTGGTGGGTCAATTGGCCCCCATACTTTGATTCCTTGATAGGTGCCAGCTGCCTGTCTTTTTTCTTTGAACTTGGGGTCAATTGGGCCTTCTGCTTTGCTGTAGCTTGTTCCTGTGCCGGTGAGCGATATCGTGGTTGGACCACCACCACCACCACCACCACCAGCCGCTGCAGATGGTGCTGCTAGAGTTGCTGCCGGTGATGGAATAGCGGCTGCTGGCGGGGTTGCGGTTGTTGAGGCAGCGACAGGCTTAGAACCACCTGACTTATCCGCTGTAGAGGCGAGGGCAGTTGCACTTCGCGGTTTGGGGTTCTTCGCGAGGGGCGTCATTTCTTCCAGCTTTTTGATCGCCGCTTCAAGCGACAGCTTTTCCGCCTTCTGCAAGTGTGCGATGAACTTGTCACCTATCTTGGTATTGCGGATAATAGTGTCAATGACCATCTTGCCATTCTGGTCTGCTTTCTGGCGATAGTTTTTAATCCAGTAGGGGTCTCCAAAGTATTCTAGTTGCCTTATCTGGTAAATAAGATCCACGACCTCTCCTGTAACGATTTCAACAGTGATATTCAGGTCTGCCGTGAGCTCTTTTCCCGTAACTGGATCAACACCTTTCTCTGTCCACTTGTAGGTCACATAGATCCTGTCAGCGTGAGTGTCCATCTTAAAACCATAGCTTCTAAGATCGTTGAGGATACTTTGTATTTCTGACTTTTGAGTAATCTCGACCGGAATTCTGTATATGCCCAGCTTATTGCCATGCAGTGGATAAACGCCCCTCTTGGCGACTTCAGATAGCATTGTCCAGACCCTATCCCTCAATAAGACAGACATGATGTCTGGAATTATCTAAAATTTATTTCTCCTAAAAGTATTTCGATCTATTATTCATCATCCGGACATGTCATATCCCTTATTGCCTTGTACCGCAATTCCATTTCTTCTCCAATCTTTATGACATGATCTAACCTATATTTTGACTTCGGGAAATACCACCTGATCCCAACTTTGTGGCCTATGCCGTTCAAGTCATATATTGTGCCCCTGTCTGCCTGTACTCCAAGCTTTTCATCAAAGACATTCTCTCGCACTTCCAGACCGCGCTTTGTCTTGTCTTCAAGTACAAGGTTGAGATCATGATCATAAATGAAGTAAAAATGACCCTTCTTTATCAGGTTTCCTTGCTGTTGCATCTAAGATAGAAGGAAGAGAAGGACTTATTTCTCTATCGGATTTCCGATCATGTTGCCCCATTCGGTCCATGAGCCATCATAGTTACGAACAGACGGGTAGCCAAGCAGGTATTTGAGTACAAACCAGCTATGTGATGAGCGCTCTCCGATTCTACAGTAGCAGATAATATGCTTATCCGGCGTTACGCCCTTACCTTCATAAAGCGCCTCTAGCTCTTCACGACTCTTGAACGTCCCATCTGTTTCCCTCAGCGCTTGGGCCCAAGGGATATTCTTCGCACCAGGTATATGGCCACCTCGTTGAGCATGCTCAGTCGGGTACTCTGGAGGAGCAGTGATTTCACCAGAAAACTCTTTTGGCGAGCGCACATCTACAAGCACCGTCTGCTCTGCTTTTTCGATCGCCCTTCTTATATCAGGCATGTAGGCCCGTATGCCTTCTTCCGGTGGTTTTGCAATGTATTTTGTTGGCGAAGTTGATGGATCATCCTTTGAGTACTCGCGCCTTTCAAGCTCCCACTTTTTTCGACCACCGTTCATTATCTTGATTTTTTTGTGGCCATAGTACTGGAAGACCCAGAATGCAAAAGCGGCAAACCAATTATTAAAATCGCCATACAAAATGAGCTCTGTGTCATGAGTTGCGCCAATCCTGCTCATGAGGGCCTCAAACTGCTGCTTGTCAATGATATCGCGCCGGATAGGATCGTTGATGTCGCGCTTCCACCATACAAGCTGTGAGCCAGGGACGTGCCCTTCCTTGTATGCATTTTCAGGATCATAGTCGACTTCCAAAATCCTGATGTTTGGGTTATTCAGGTTGTTCGCAACCCATTCGGTCTCAGATAGAACTTCGGGGTAGGCATATCTACTCATCGTCATAAGAATGGCTACCTTCAACTGTTACTTATACCCTTTCTCAGAGATAAAGGCATTTAAGAACTCGTCTGCTGCTATAGCAGCAGTACGGTGAAATGGCACCGAACATCCGCAATGTAGCGATAATTACAAAGGTAGGAAGTAGTGAAGCCGACAGTGCAGCTATAAAGGTCGCAACTCTGCTCAACAGATGGAAAATCAATGTCCACTCTGTGCTTCCCTCCATAATCGATGATACAACGCCAATCAGGCCTGATGAATTGAAGGACATTAAGCTAGACCTTGTCTTTGCAATTGGTGGAGACGGCACTACCTTGCGAGCTTTTCGTACCATACCGGGAAAGGTGCCACTCTTTAGCATAAATAGTGGAGGTCATCGCGGCATCATGTCTGAAATCGACGCAGACTCAATCGACGGAGCAATCAAGGCTATCCTTGCAGGAGAATATTTTTATGATTGTCGCATAAGGATCCAGGCTTCTGTCAACGGCAAGCTCTTCCCCCCTGTCCTAAACGATATACTCATCATAAGAGTGAACCTCACAAGAACTCCTCTGTTATCCGTTATGTTGATGGGTGACGAGATAAAGCAGAGGATGGATGGCATGGTGATCTCTACGCCCACGGGCTCAACGGGTCATTCATTTTCGGTTGGCGGACCAGTCTTGCACGAAGGCATGAGCTGCCTGAGTCTGACTCCGATTGCATCTGTCAACAGAATGCCACAGTTAGTGATCCCACTGGAAGAAATCCTTATACGAAGTACGCACGAGTCCCATATGATACTTGACGGCCAAGAAACGTTCAAGGTTCATGCAGATGAGCCAATCAACATTTTGCGTTGTTCTGACGATGCCATGTTCTTACGGCTTCAGAAAAAAGGAATGAGGCAGCTGGCAAAGCTTGGATTCTCAAGATTCGGCTTTTAGATATGCTCTTGACGCAGGTGCATTCTATACCGGCTTCATATTTCTCTCATCGGCGTACCGATACTGCACTACCCAGGCCGTTTTTGATGAGGTAAAGCATATCAGAAGGTCGCATGGGGCAATAGAAGCATTGCTTGAATCCAATACCTTGCAAGTACTAAATTCAGACAGAAAAAGCATTGGTAAAGTTGTTGCCGCAGCAAGGAGGACCGGAGACTATCAAAAACTTTCACAGGCAGACATTTCAATAATTGCACTTGCGCTGCAGCTGGGAATTGTGTTAGTAACTGATGACTTCGCAATTGCAAATGTTGCAACCACTTTGAAGATCCCTGTTAAGTCTGTGGCCAGCAAAGGTATCACGCATACAAGAAGGTGGATCGCCTACTGTAGCGCATGTGGCAGGGCGTTTGGACCCAATGCAAAAGAGTGTAGGCTGTGTGGCAACAGGTTAAGGCGAAAATACAAACTTATCTGAATGAATTGCGTCAAACAGTTTATTGAAAAGACTGTGGCCACCTTTTTCGGCAGATTATTGAGGTTTTATTTGTCTTGATTGTCAAAGAGAGTCCTCTGCATTACTTGTTTTATATTATTAGATGTGCTGAGGACCTTACGCACTCGCTCAGCCCTTGTAAGACCAAAGCCGGGTATGGTGGCAAGCTCTGCTGCAGAGGCGTTAAGTGCCCTAATCGGAGTATGGAATTTCTTTAGCATCCTGGCAGCAAGTTTTTCTCCTACTCCGGGTAAAGACGCAAGCACGGAAAGTTGCTGTATGTAAATCGGATTTTCCTTCTTAATTTTTCTCAATAGTGGACCTGTGGCCTTGCCTTCTCGTAGGCTCCTGTTGACTAATGTGACTAGCAACTGCGCTGTATGTTCTGCAGAAGGCGTATGAATGATGGGGATTCTAAACTCTGTTGCGACTGTTATGAGCGCGTCGTACGCAAGTGGCATCCGCTCTGCATGCAGCTTAATATCATTAGGATCTTCCATGTCCTCAGAGGTTTCAGCAAGCTCGGCAATATTGCCTTGCACCACCAATAGTGGTTTTTGATAGTACTTCACTAGATCAGAGCACTGTATAAAGAGCCGACCATCGTAGATTGAGCTTATCAGGTCACGCACAGTTTTCCTCTCTACCGCTGTTTCAGATGAAACGACATAGTCACCTACTTTTAGTTGAGTAAAGTCAATGATAGCGCCTGCATTTTTCAGTAGCTCAGGTATATTGCTGTTCCTTTCCCTCTCGTCAACTACAATTCTAACAGGCACATGACATAGTCTGTTTTGTGCCCTCTATAACTATATTTCATGATGTAGGCATATCAGTTGCAACAATATGTAAGGCTCTCTCTGCACTAGTCACTTGCTATACGTCTCCAAGTTCTGGCTAAGTCTAAAAGGAATTCTCGTGCAAGTGCTCTGCCATATGAGATAATAGCTGAAGATTATTGTATATTGCGAGGCGCAGTTATAACCTGTACCAATACTATCCCAATGATTTTGGCCCAGCACTCCCGGTTGATCCAGCAGTTGAGGAGCCACCAGCTTGCATGCCGCGGATCATTTCGTTTATCTTGTTTTCAACTTCCTTTAGATTTTCTTTCACTCTTGCCTCCTGCTTGCCAAGAACCATAATACGTGTATTCGACAATTCTTTCTTTTCCTCTAGCTCCTTGAGGACGTCTTCCTTCTTGGCCTTGATGAGTACAGACCCTGCATTTTTGTAGATTGCATCATCAGGGCTGGCTTTTTTCAATTCCTGAAGAGCTTTATCTGTCTCTAGCATTTCAACCTCCAGCTGTTGCTTTTGCATCATGATTCCCTGCAGGTTCTGTTGGAGCTGTTGTAATCGCGATACCTGTTCTCTTACCCATGGGGGAAGTTCCTGTTCACTCATAAACTACTGCAGAGCTATTCAGATCAGCAGCATATAAAATCATAGCGTTAGACACTTATAAGATGCATCTGCCAGCCTTAAGTAAGAATTGATACTTGCACGAATAGATGCAATATCACTAGTCTCAATTTTGAAAATAACTTCGGAGTTTTTTAGAAAGATTTCTGCTCTGGAGCCAGTCGATGGCGTGAGCCTGAGGTCAGGAGCAAGCGAGTGGCAAATGCCAGCTGCTACACGCTTGGATCTTGTGGATACCTTGATTCTAGCTTTGTAGCTTTTCAAGTTCAATGTCATATGCCCCTGAAGCGATCTTGCAGTTGCACTTAGGGCAGTGCCATATCCCTGCTGCCAAGCGGCCGAACCTGATCGAGCCACAGGAAGGGCACCTCCGCTTCCTGTGAAGGGTGCGATGGACCTTTCCATAACGTTTACGTACGGTGGCTCCAAACTTGACTCCGAGTCCAGTGAGGGCTGTCGAGCCTTTTTTCCTCTTAGCCATTGTTTACTACCAGCTCCTTCAATCTTGCCCGTACTTCCTTTCCTTTAATTGTTGCTGCTTCTGCTGCTTTTTTGATCTGATCCGGCGTGAATGATCCCGTGTGGCCTTTCTGAGTTGCACAAAAGCCTTCGTCTGTAGTAGTTATCGTTATTCTGGAGTCCATGCAGGCTTCTTCTTCTGCACTTGGATCAATCAGTACATAATCACCAATTCTTGCGGCTGTAATTGAAACTGGCATGCTCGTCACAGGCATTGGTTGCGTATTGCCACTATCTACTACTTTTTGATCCTGCATTTCGAATACGGGCAGTTTTGACGTAAGCACCGCTGCAACGGTGGCATACGATGTTGCATCAAAGAGGTTGCCGTCAGCATTGAGTATGCTGCAATCCACAAATATCGTATATACTACTTTGCCCGGCACAAGCACGAGCTTTTCAAGATCAATCATCTCCGATTCCCTGACGCCTCTGTCGACCACTCTTGCCAGTTCAACTACCTCCTCGTCTGGTGGACCCGGCTCAATGTAGGGCGATGCCGTCGGCAGTACTTCTGCCGAAACGATTAACGCACCCTTGTTCTCAAGACCTTCAAAAGGCTCGCCTGTCTCTACTTTGACGCCTGCAATCACTTCGCTGTCACCAAGCTTGACTCTTGCAGAGCCATTTGCCTTCTTAATAATATCTGTCTCAATTACGAGCTGTCTGGTTTCGTTAAAGTCTCTACCATCAAGTCTCTTCCCCCTCGATAAGTCATCCCACATCTGCTGCTTGCGAAGGTGCTCAACGATTATAGTTGATCTCTTTGATGAGCTCATTGTGCTTCCTCCTTTAGTTCAGTTTCATTGCCAAAGTACTTTTGCATCAATGCCTGCTTTTGGATTTCATAGACCATCTTGCAGCCGCCAATTGCCTTGTCAAGACATTCGTTAAATTGCTCTGGTGCAAGTCTGCCATCCAGCTGCAAAAGTGTCACCTGTTCTAGCCGGGGCATGTATGCAACCGGCATATCTGCCTGACCTTCCTTATCCTCTTCATCGTTAATATCCAGCACGATCTTGTTATCGACTTTGCCTGCAGCGCATGAAGCCACCAGATCATGCATGCTAATGCCGGCATCTGCCAACGCAACTGAAGCAGCCGTGATGCCCGCACAGCGGGAGCCACCATCGGATTGAAGTACCTCCACAAAAACATCGATTGCTGCTCTAGGATAGTCCTGGAGCATCAGTGCAGGCTCTAGAGCCTCGCGCATTACCTTAGAGATCTCCACTTCCCTTCTAGATGGGGCAGGATTCTTGCGAGTGTCTGTGGAGAAGGGTGTCATGTGATAACGACAGCGAAGGACACACCTGTCAGGAAGCGCCATGTGCTTTGGATGCACTTCTCGAGGGCCATACACTGCCGCCAATATCTTATTTTTCCCAAATTCAATGAAGGCTGAACCGTCCGCATTTTTCACAGGGCCGACAGTTATTTTGACAGTGCGTAGTTCGTCAATGCCTCTTCCGTCTATCCTTTTGTCATTTTCATCTATCAAATTTCTTGTTTGAGTCATTTTTCACCTTCAACCTCCAATTCTTCCTCCACGTCATCAATGGTAGATTCAATTTCTGCCGGTTTAGGAGCACCTGCAATCAGCGGACCCCTCTCTTGAGGTGGAGATGTATCTGGCACATTCAAAAGTCCTTTAATGCGCTGCGTCAAGTTTGCTGTGTGTGCTTCCTCTTCTACCATCCTGATTGCCCTAACTGCCAAGTTTACTCCTTCAGGAGACCTGCCTGTCACGACTACAATTCCATTCTGACCTATGAGCACCCGTGTCTGGGTCGCCTGCTCTATGGTTTGAATCATAGAGCCACGCTTGCCTATCAGACGGGGAACTCGTGTCGCAGATATCCTGAGTAGTTCTCCCCTTGGGATCTTCCCAAGGTCTCGATCCTGAACAGTAAGCATTGGGTCTCGAGTCCTGTCAAATGCAATAATCCTTGCGGTTATCATGTCGCCTATTGCAAAATGCTTGGTCATGTCATCCCTTGCAGGTGAAAAGTCTCTTCCGAATACATCTTGGGCAGGCAGATGAGCAGAAAAGCAAGAGTTGATGTCCACTTCCCACGATAGGGACGAGTGGTCTATGATCTTGCCAATCACTAGATCATTTACGCGTGGGATATAAACGCCTGATAGCGCTATGACTTTGACGCCATCCCGTCCGGTCTCTGCAATCCCAATTCTCGTAGCAATGAGAGCATTGCCTGCCTTGATAACGTTCATGAGCGGCCTAAAATTCCCCTCAGCAATCTTGTCTCCGGGGATGACGTATCTTCTCTTCACCTCATGCATAGCTCAAAAGCTCACCACTAGGGCAAAAAACCCTTCTGAAAGCATATTGTCATTTTTCATTATTTTCTTTTATCTCCCTTTGCTGGTAGGTTATAGCGCACTTATATTTTTAAGTGTAGATCCTCTATCTAATCTGTCTTTACTTGGGCGGACCCCTTTGTAACTGCGCCTAGCCGATCAAGAAATTGCCCCCTGATACTGGCATTCATATCAAGTACTGCTTTGAGTGATCCATCTGCAAGCCACTCCTCAGATCTAAGGTCCCCGGTAGACTTTAGTACGCTGTATGACTGTGCAGCAAATTGTGGTGGGACTGTTACGGTCAGCTTAACGGTCTCTGACTTTAATGGTAGTATCTTGCGCAGCGCATCAAGTATGGTCTTGGCTTGATCCTCCACCTTTTTGAATGGATCTATCGGCACCCTCACTTCTTCCATCGCCGCTTCTATCCTCACTATAGGATGCGGCAAGTGAGTCTTAGGGTCAACAAAACTCCTGTTTATGAACTGCACTATCTGCCTCTTCTTCTCCTCAACCATTTTCCTACGCTGGTCAGTAGTGAGGTTAAGCTCCCCCCTTGCGAGGATATGCCTGGCTACATCCGCCGAATCAGTCGTCTTGAAGTGCTTCATCATCTTCTCGCTTGATGCCCTTGAGCCCTTGTTGGCGTCAGAGTAAATCTCATCTGATACAAGCACGCTTGAAATATCGGTTCTCTTGCTCATCTTGTATTCGAGGGCTGGGTCCGGCTTGACCAGCAGCTCAAATTTGTCGCCGTCCAAAATGAGGCGAGCGACTGTGAATTTGTCTGTCATTTAATAAGATTATCCATTTCTGGAATATATATGCCGGTCAAGAGGCAGAATTTTTACAAGTTTAGGTACATTTTTAAGGTTGTTTTGGATAGTTGTTAAAAGTATTGGCTTCTGCATCTGCTGAAATTGTTGAAAAATCAAATGAGAGGATTGTTGTCAAATTTAGCAATATTCCAAGACAATATGTCAATTCCCTCAGGAGGCTGGCGATAAGTGAAGTCTCCACGCTAGCGATAGACGACGTCGTGGTTCTTGAAAATTCGTCTGTTATGCACGACGAAGCGGTTGCACATAGGCTTGGGCTAATACCGCTTCGCACTGATCCGGGTAGGTTCGTAATGCCTCAAGAGTGTGACTGCAAGAGTACGCTTGGGTGCGGCAAGTGCAGGGTTCTCTTGGTACTTGACGCAGAGGCAAATGAAAAGACAGTGGCCGTGACCTCAGGCGAGCTTGTGTCAGAAGATGAAATGGTCAAACCGGTCAGTAGAGACATTCCGATCGTGGTTCTTGCGCCCAATCAAAAATTAAAATTTGAAGCATATGCAAGGCTTGGCGTTGGCAAAGACCATGCGAAGTGGCAGCCCGCGTCTGCTGCAGTAGTAAAAGATGGCAAGAATGAGGATGAGACAATACTGGTTCTGGAATCAAATGGCGCCCTGACGGCCGAAGAGATACTGCTGGCAGCCGGGGAGAGGCTCGTTGCAAAGGTCAAGAGCTTCAAACAGTTAATATCGTCACTGAAGGTTCCAAAGAATGCCTAGACATCGGGCTTCGATATAAAAGCCTCTTATCATTGTAAAGGTTCGACTCTCCAAGAGCGCTTGCAAATGAAGCAATATAGATTTTAAACGATATTGATTCTAGGATCTGTAAGCGAGTTAAACTACACGCTCCAGAATTCAAATGGTAGCTATAAGTTCACATGGCCACTACATTTATTTGGGGACTTTCGAATACGAGTTTATATTACATATGTTTGCCCAGACTGTGATTGATAACACAATTTGGAGTCTTCGCAATGCCTTTAAGAGGAACAAGGCACCGATATGGCGGGCTCTCCAAGAGGAGCTTGCAGGTCCTAGGGCTAATCGGCGTGAGATAAATGTCATGAGGCTTGCAGAGATAACCAAAGCAGACGAGGTGGTAGTCGTCCCCGGCAAGGTTCTAGGAACTGGCAGTATCGGACACAAGCTGACGGTTTGCGCTTTTTCAATATCAGAAACCGCCGGCAGGAAAATCATAGAGTCTGGCGGGAAGGTAGTGACGTTTGATGATTTGATCAATAAGCACCCCGATGGCAAAGGAGTGAGAATAATTGGCTGAGCAAAAAACGGTACAAAAGCAGCAAGAGACTATAGTAGTAGTTGATGCAACCAACTGCATTGCGGGTAGGATGTGCTCACATGTCTCGAAACTGCTATTGCAAGGTAATAGAGTTGCGATCGTCAACGCCGAGAAGGCAATGCTATCAGGTAACCGCTACAAGACAATTGACTCATACAAAGGACATTTGGAAATCAATTCGGTGACAAACCCCATTCATGGCCCCTTCCACCCAAGGAGGCCAGATACCATCATATCCAAGATGGTAAGGGGAATGGTGCCAAAGCGTAAACCAGACGGCATGACTGCATTCAAGCGCCTGAGGGTATATATGGGAGTTCCTGAAGCTATGAAAGATGCCGAGATGGAGTCATTTGATGACTCTAAGATTACTAAGCCAGAGTCCTACTATATCTCTATTGCCGAAGTTGCCAAGCAAATAGGATGGAAGGGAGAATGATAAATAAGATAGAGCTTTATCCGGGCCAACGCAAGACAAGTAAGGCCGTCGCGACGATAGGTAAGGGAACCGGCAAGGTAAGGATGAACAACAGGCCGGCAGAGCTGGTGAGTCCTGAAATCGCAAGGGAGCTCCTCCTTACGCCGCTCACGCTCATAGGTGAATTGCGAAACAGAATTGACGTCGATGTCCAAGTCCACGGTGGCGGCTTTATGGGACAGTCGTTTGCAGGTGCAGTTGCAATTTCACGTGCCCTCACAGGCCAAGAGAAGGGTGGCAAGGACCCAAAGGAACATCCTCTCACAAAGAGCATGCGCGAAGAGATAAGGAAAAAGATAGCAGAATATGACAGACACCTGCTATCTGGAGACAGCAGGCAGACAGAATCCAAGAAATTTGGCGGGCCTAGCGCACGACGTAGAAAGCAAAAGTCATACCGTTAAATTTCTCTTTTTTGATAGGGTTATTGTGTATAACAAGTCCATCTTCACCTGGGGGTGTCGCTCATTGAATATACCCTGTAAAGCTGGCCGGTGTGCCTGTCTGTGTACCTCCATTCATCCGCAATGAACTTGACCTCACTGAATTTTGACTTGATCGATGGATGTAGCATCTCATATACATATTGCCCAATCGAGATCTTGTTGGGCATTGTGAGCGACGTTATCTTGGCAGCTATGTTCATACAATATCCAAGGATGTCGATCTGGGAGCTTCGGTCATGGCCGTACTGGACAATAACATTTTCACCCTCGTCCATTCCTATCTTGACGTTCAGCTCTGGATAGTCATATTGGTTAAGAATTAGATTGATACCGTTCTTTACTACCGCAAGCATCGACTTGGAACATTGTACTGCTCTATCGCATGCAAGCAGCTTGTTATAGCTAGCCGGAAAGAACGAAATGACTGCATCTCCGACGTATTTGAGCACGTACCCTTTGTGGCTATAAATAACTTGTGAAATTTCGTATGTGAAAGCCCGGATTATTGTGGTCAGCTTATCAGCAGGCAAGGTCATGCTCATATTAGTTGAGCCCACTAAGTCGGCATACATTATCACAAGGGGAACCTTTGTGCTAACATGGTTGAGAAGGAATTCTTGTCCAGGCTGGAGCGTTACGTCGTATTGAAAACGGCGCTTGAGGGCCCTCCATAGCCTGTCCTGAGTCTGCGAGACAAGGGTTTCTGAGTCAACTATCTTAGCCTCTTCGCTGCTCTTGCTCTCGTTATCCATTATCATGTTAAAGAGGCCCTTGCTGGTGTTATCCTGTTCGCTCTCCTTCTTGTGCTCCTTTCCTGCAGCCAAATCTTACTTGAATTTATCGCCTATTCCATTTAAACGTGAATATATTAGACACTGTCATACACCTTTTTGATTGTGAGGACACCCATTAAGGGAGATGACTACTTTTGCAGGCAGGTAAATGCAGCAGCTGAGAAGGTACAGGAGGCTTTTCTGGAGGCCATCAAGCCTACCATTGCAATGCGCCAAGCAAGCGCAATGCTGGGCGATGGCACAATAACTCAGGCAGACACATTTGACCCACAGAATGTGCAGAACTTCCTCCAACTGCTTGGAAACGCGCTCGAAGGCTGGACGTTTAGCGGGATCCTCAAATCAGCTACAGAAGACATGCACAGACTATACTCCACATTTACGAAAGAGGCCGACAAGTTTTATATCAGTGTATATTTTGGCATCCAGTTCCATGGGCTGCCTTATTATAGAGTTGATAGGCGCGTCATCGAAATACAGAAAGAGCTTGTAAAGATTGAGGGCAGAGCCACTTCAGTTTCGAGCAAGATGACAGCCGCTGCAGATAGGGTGCTTGCTAGCGAGCTGGAAAAGAGAAGCTATACTAATTTAAGGTTTGAGGAACTTTTTGTAAAAATGTTTGACGACGAAAAGCTTATCGAGGAGCTTAACAAGAAGACTGCGTTTGTTGAAAGTCAGTTTCCCCAGATCGCGGAGACACGCAACAAGAAAAGCGAGCTTCTTTCAGAACTAAATGATCTACTCATAAAGTTTTACCAGACATCACCAGTACTGATTGATTATAATCGGCTTATGCAAGGCGAAGAAGGTATCACCAACTACTTTGATATTGAGGTCTTAAAGAACAAGAAGAAGAACAAAAGAAGAGAAGCATTCCTTGACACTATAAAGATGCCAAAAGAGGCTGCTGACATGCTGTCAGGAGAGCTTGGCGCTGTGGGAGAAACTCTCCGCAAAGTTGCGCGCTAGTTTCTTATGTTATTGATCGCCCCAAATGCAGTCAGCGCAGAATTGAAGTGAAAAACTGACACGAGCATAAGTGAGGAGGCAAAATCAAGCTGACAAAAACATGAAGAGGCGCTATAAGAGTTCCGGTATAAGCTAGCTATAGATAATTCCGTCAAGATAAGCAGGATGATAATCCCGATGCACAGCGTAATGCTTCACTATGCAGACGATGCCATTATTGTTGCCCGGCGGAGACTATATAGATTGCACTTGAGTCGGCCCTTACCAGGGCATAGTTAACGTGCATCTCTTACGTTCGATAGAAAAAAGCCTAGATCAAATGATGAGCCGATAAAGGCGTAGGAAAGGTCCTGATATTCATTAATGATGCCGTATCTATGCTGCCTAATGTCAGATTTCATTTATCAGTTCAGTCAGCTTCCTCTTAGGTTTTGGATGTAGCATCTTTTGCGAGTAGCCAAGACATAAGATACACCCAGGCACAAGATCAGTTACAAGTTCCTGCATCACCTTTTGCTCGTCTATCATACCAATCCATACCGACGTGAGGCCGAGCGCGTGGGCCGCCAGTTGAGCATAAGCAGCCGCTAGAGTAGCGTCCTGCACCGAGAACTTTTTGATTGTGTGCTGAGGAAAATTCATCTTGACCCTTGACGGGTTCATACAAAATACCAGTACCACTGGCGCATTTACATACGGCTGGTTGTTCGCAGCCTGTACAAGCTTGAGCTTAACATCGGCGTTCTTTACATGGTAAACCTCAAACCCTTGAAAGCCTCCGGCCGTTGGAGCGGTATCGGCTGCGGCAAATATCATTTCAAGCTTCCAGTCCTCTACTTCCCGATCCTCAAACTTACGCTGCGATCTTCGGTTCAGCATTACATTGAACAGGTTGGTCTGCAGGATATCATCTAGTTCTGAAGGCGCCTCCTCTTTTTTTGGGTAAAGCTTGGTATTTTTTTCACCGGCATACATCCTTGATAAAATATCGCTTGGATACATCCAAGTGTTTAGGGATGTATGTGCAATAAAGATTTTCCTTATTAATGTAAGACTGAAATAGAGTCTTGAGCCAGGTACAGCCGTCAGCAAGATGGTTAAAACGAAAAAGATGATCCTTGAAGTGCAGATAGAGATTGATATTCCAATTGACATTGTGCAGGACAGCCATAGAATAAAGGCTGTAGAAGACGGTCTTAGCCGTAGTATTTCAAAGGGCCTATACGATCAAGGAGTCTCATTTGAGATAAAGAACTGTAGTTCTAAGATTAAATAAAAGATATATACAGTAATTTTGCCGTTACGTCTTAGGGGAAGCAAGCTACACACTCTGGTTGTTAAGCACTGCCTGCTATCTCACTTGTCTTCTGCAAACATCATCATCTTCTTCTTGCTTCCAGTGTGTCTCTATCTTTTACCGTACGAAGTGAATACATCTTCAAAAGGCTTAGATGCACTGAGCCAGCCCTCACTTCCAAACGGTACTATCCTGTTGCAGGAGAAAAAAGTATTTCGCGGCCTGCGACGGCTTTGCTTTTTATTGATGACGATAGTCACATAATGAACGCATACGTTGATGATCGCTGCAATACCGGATGCATTCAAGCTTGCAATCATATATATCATATTCCCATCCAAGGTCGGGAGGGGGAATTACACATGTTTCAACCGAGGTTGCTTGCCAAATATGAACCTCAAATTGATTGTTTTTTGAAGAGGACTATTTTTTGATCAGAAAAATTATTACTGGTAAATCTTAATCTCAGCCTGCAAAGGTCTCGCAATATTGAACTCTAAACACTCGCTTGAAAGCATTCGAGCAGGAATTTACCACGCTTATAAATAGTTGATATGACATGGTTTAAATTCAGTTGCCTAGTAATCTGGGCATGATTGGCAAACCCACTCTCTTTATCTCAAAGGCGAAGGATTTGCCAGAGGGCTTTTCTTGGCTTAACACTGATAGGCCGCTTTCCCTTGAAGACTTAAGAGGCCATATCGTGATTCTTGATTTCTGGACTTCAGTTCTGCTATACACAGGAAGCGCCGACTTTCGTAGAAAGGGCCATAGAACAAATGAGCTACTGGATTCAAAAGATGAAGGGCTGCCCTCTTTAGAATTTCTTCCTTTTATTTTTGTACGTTTTTATAGTACAATAATAGCATGATACATCTAGTAATTATTACATCTTGCAGAAGCATGCCATTGAAACGATCATGCGTGTTAGAGTTGAACAATATAGCCCGGGAAATGCTCTTATGAAGATGCATATAATGACAAAAGAACTTCTGGCAACCGAAAGATTACATCTGGATATATTCATGAACAGCAATAGTACATATAAACAAAATTTGACACGTCTTAGAAGTTTACATTACTCATAGACCCAAAAAGCTGTATACTCCTGCTCCTGCTCCTACTACTACTTGCCGTGCTACCCAAAGGTTGAGTCAGCACAAATTATAATTAAGGCTCGTCTTCTGAAGCATTGCATAAATAAATGAATGACGACAGCATATGGGACCCGCCAAAAAAAAGGCGTATGCCAACCATTGAGGACATTGTAAATGCGCAAAAGTTGCTGGCAGGGACTGTTAGAAAGACACCACTTCAGACTTCCAGAACCTTCTCAGGTCTTGCGGGGACAAACTTGTTTCTCAAGCTGGAATGCTTGCAAGTGACAGGGTCTTTCAAAGTCCGGGGTGCGTTTGTCAAGATCAGCAGGCTCTCTGACAAGCAGGCAGGCTACGGAGTAATTGCAGCGTCCGCCGGCAACCATGCCCAAGGGGTAGCATATGCTGCTATGATAAAAAAGATCCCATGCACAATTGTTATGCCGGAGAACGCGTCGCCAGCCAAAGTTGCAGCCACAAGGTCCTATGGCGCCAAAGTAATTAGGCGTGGTGCAAATTATGACGATGCATGGGAGGCGACACAAGAGATTGCCAAGGCAGAGGGCAGGACTATAATTCATGCTTTTGACGATCCCGATGTCATTGCAGGCCAAGGCACGATCGGCCTTGAGCTTCTCGAAGATCTCCCAGATGTTAACAGGATATATCTTCCTGTAGGCGGTGGAGGCCTTGCTGCTGGCGTCGCAATTGCAGTCAAGTCTAGAAAGCCAGATGTCAAGATAATAGGCGTAGAGTCAAAGGCGTTTCCTGCCATGAAAGAATCGCTTGATAAGGGCTCACTTCAGTGTACGAAGCGTGGCTATAGCATAGCAGATGGCATCGCAGTCAAACAGCCAGGCGAACTTACACACGAAATACTTAGCAAGTACATAGAAGATATCGTCCTAATTGATGACACATCGATAGTAAAGACGATGTTTCTCCTGATGGAGCGCGCCAAATTGGTGGCCGAACCAGCAGGGGCAGCCAGCCTCGCTTACCTTCTATCAAATGGCAGCTATCCATGGAGCAGGAAGGATAAGGTCGCCACCATCCTATCAGGAGGAAACGTCGACATGTACCTCTTGGGCCAAGTCGTGGCAAAGGGCCTGATGCAAATGGGCAGATTGCTTAAGATTTTTATCCTACTGCCAGACAAGCCTGGTGCACTTAAAAGCGTAGTAGACGGCATCGCAGAGCTGAGCGTCAATATAGTCGAAGTGGAGCATGACAGGCTGAGCGCTCACATCCCTGCAGGAACTGCTGGCGTTTATCTAAGTCTTGAGTTGGAAGACGAAAAACACGCTGACCGTTTGGTAGAATTTCTGAAACAAAAGGGAATAGAGTTCAAGGTAGTTAGCTAGATAGCTAGCTGACATAATTGTATTCTCTTAGCCCTGCCTTGTAGGCAGTATTGCCACCTAGCTTGACGAGCACAAACTCTTTGTGGGCCTGATTAATCGAATCATTAAAGTCGCGTTGGTTTCTGTGAAGCCTCTCGTACTCTTCCATTGTGAGCTTTTGTCTTGGGCCGATCTCTGCATCCAAGTTCATCTTACTTACTATCTCCTTGTATTGCGACTGTACCACTCCACTAAAGACCAGTGCACTACTGCCGCTCCCGTAAGAGCCAAAGCCAATACGCCTTTGTTCAAGGTCTATCCCTTTCTTGAACTCAAACTCTAGCATACTTCGCAGACCCATATACATGGAAGCAGTATACAAATTGCCAATGATTGCAGATGCTTCAAGCGAGCTAGCCATCTTTTTCTCGTACACTTCGTTGTAAAATGATGTCTGCATGAAAGCTCGCCTGAATTGCTCGTCAGCCTTCATGAATTCAATGTCAGCAAGAATTGACTCAATTGTTCCACGAGGATCCTTTGGCTGGGGCTCCAGCATTCCGACCTCTTTGATAACATAATTCCACCTTGGGAGATGGCGCCACTCGTGTCTCAGCAGATAGGCAAGTGCCTTCTCGCCCATCTTTCTGAAGGGAAGGTGTACTGCGAAAAAATCAATGTGATCAGTTATTGATTCGCCGTCCTCGAGCTTGATAAGCCCCGTCTTAATAGCCTTTTCCTTGTAGGCATCAAATGCCTTCCTAACCGATATCAGGTATAACAAATTTGAGTAGCTACCGTTCACAAGAGGAGTCTCTTTACCAAACGGACGATAAAAGTCGTATTCGTTCTTGATCGTTGTCGAAGCAACTTTTGGATCAAACGCTAAAAGCCTCGGATCCTCTTTTACCAACAGAGCAACTGCGCCTGCACCTTGAGTATATTCTCCAGTAGAACCAATATCATACTTTGCTATGTCGCTTACGACGACTATGGCAGCCTTGCCATTGTTTTCATCCGCCCTTATCCAGTTTGCATTGTCATATAGTGCATAAGATCCGCTTACGCAGGCAAATTTACATTCAATACCGCCGGCGTGTTCAAATGAGCCTTCGCCATATATCTGTTCTAACATTCCAATAACAAAAGAGTTCATTGCCTTTGATTCGTCTAGCGATGATTCAGTTGCGACGTAAAGCCTTCCAATGTCCTCTGGATGAAGGCGATTCTTCTGCATCAACTTCATGCAGGCGTTTGCAGCCATGCAAGCAGAATCCTGGTTAGTGTCAGCAATAGCCATCTTCTTAATTCCTATACCATACTCGAGTTTTTGTGGGTCTATACCTCTTGCTTCAGCAAAATCCTTGTAATCGATGTAAAGCTTGGGTATATAGATAGCAAGATCATCAATACCTACAACTGGCATTACTAGATTGCACTAATGCTGATAGTCATTTAAAGGTATTTCTGGAAACATTATTTGATCTAGACATATCAATTTATTTGAGCAAAATTCCATGAGAATGTGTTTGCGTAAGTTTCCTTCTCAGGTATTGATTTGATAAGCGGCGCTATCAGAGCACCTGCTAGCACTCATGATCGCCGCCGCCGCCGAATTTGAACTAGAGGTTCTCCACCTCACCTTAAACATACCTTAAACATTATGTTAGATTGCCAATGGCTCACTCATCTCATTTCTCTACACGTAGCATCATCTGGCCATTATGCCGTACGTGTGACGAAATTCAATTGAAGACTGTACGGATATTGTTTAAGCTGAGCGGACTGCTGGAAAATCATCACAAAATGGAGGTGTAATCCAGGTACCATTTTTGGCAGCTCATGTATCCATATTTCAAGCTTGTCCAAAGATATTGGTGTAAGCGAACGAATCCATCCTCAGCAGCAGATATCATCAGGATAGACCAGTAGGCGATCGCTCAAAAATGCGCGTTTTTGTTTGCATCGTGATACTTTCGAGATATTTTATAGTAAAAAATTCGAAGAAGAGGAGACTTGGAGCCTAGCAAGCGTCCT
This sequence comes from Nitrososphaera sp., assembly GCA_036373895.1. Lineage (GTDB taxonomy): Archaea > Thermoproteota > Nitrososphaeria > Nitrososphaerales > Nitrososphaeraceae > Nitrososphaera. The sequence goes on from DASUUV010000009.1 coordinate 18,420, forward strand.
GTCACGGATGTTGAACACGCAACTTTGAACATGCAGGAGGATGAACAGCTATACGCGGAGATGGTTGTAGATGCAGGATTTCACCACTATAGCGCATACCAGACCTGTCGTTCACATCAGGCTTGAATCGGACCGCATAGAACTGATATATAGACTTCCGAACGAGAGTTTGGCAAGATGGTGTTGCTAGTGATATGATTTTACCAATCCAACAGGCAGCAATTAGAGTTAATATTACTCTGCTTCTATTTAATGCTCATAGGCAGGCCCAAATCATCTCAACAGTTAGTGAAATCCTTAGTTGAATGATCACAATAATCATCATCACATTTAAATTCTTAATTTGCTATACTATTTTTACATCGACCAAACCGATGGGGAACAAACGGTCTGGTTGGAGTGCAGCAGGTGAGAAACTCTGCGCTTCGCCAGACTATTATTCTTAGTCAACGACTCTAATGTCCAACTCATCATAGGCATCCTTTACCGCTAGCAAAAAGAGATCGTCTTCATATATTAAAAGCCAGTCTTTTACACCAATTACAGGCAGCTTACGTACAAGCACCTCGCCTGTATCTTTGATGGTAGTCATAACGTATGCAAACAGTGGCCATCTGCCCTTGAGGTTGAATAGAGTCTCCTGTAATTCGATGCCCTGCGTCCCACCTTGAATGTTTATCTTGACGGTGTCACCATATCTATTCTCCACTTTAGCGATGACGTAGCTCTGTCCTGGTTCGAACTGCTCTATATTGAGCATTACCTTGTTAGTAGCAACAAAGGTGTCAGGCATTTCTCTATACAGTTTCTCTGAGATGTTGTCATAAAAGATGTTCATTAAAGGCCCAAGCCCGGCACTATTTTTACAAACCTCCGCAGCAGAATTATTATTATTATTGCACCACTGATGCCTGTAACGGCAGCTGCTGTCGCAAGTGAGCCAGACGGAAACTCTGGCACTACTACAGTACCTCTTGCAATACCGTTTCTTGTCTGGTCTATAGACTGTCCATCTCTTGCAATGCCTGTGACTTCAACCTCCATACGGTAGTTCTCGTTCGCCGGAAAATCAATTGTCTGCGTGCCAGTTCCGCCCTCTGCAACGAGCCCTGTCTGGCTATAGACTTGACTGCCATTATTATCCAAAACACGCAGGTTGTAGTTTACATCATCTCCTATTCTTTCTCCAGAGAACCCGTCATAGAAGCTCAGAGTCAGCGTTGATTCTGTATTTGCATTCAGCTGGTCTGGAGCCCACTCAAGCACTACATTGATGTTTCCTGTATCTGTGAGTATTTCCCCTGTTGTCTGAGCGTCTTGGCCAGTGGATGGCGCAAGAGTAAATATCATATCAGAATCGTCTTCAGGGATCTCGCTGGCCATACTGATAATGTCATTTTTGTTGATCAAATAATGGAGAGTAAGCTCGTGCTGCGAGGAATAGGGATCGACTGCAAGCATCCGTCCGGATATCGGATTGCCGTTTACGGTAGCAGCAAATGAAGTAGTATCTCCTATTCCTGCAAGTGATTTTGGAATTTTCACTTCCTCATGTATAAAGATATTTGTGTCTTCGATTCTTGAGATGTTCCAATCAAATGGCATAGACCATGTGAATTGCTGGTTGCCGCCATCAAAGCTAAAGTTGCGTACTCTATCGTAATATGATATTACAGTAGTATCGTAAGACTGACCTTGGTAATCGACAGTTTGAGTAAAGACATCTCCTACACTGAGCCACGAATCAAACTTGGGAATATTCTCGTCTGTAAATATGTTGCGTATATTATCAACGCCAAATATCTCCACCCTAAGATAATACAGGCCGCCTTCAAGGAAGAGGGGGCCTTGGATGTTGACTGTTCCGCCGGGGTCAGCAACCCAGGCGTTGAGGAATTGCTCCTGCGTCCCAAAGATCTGCAGTTCGCCTTGCGCAGGCTGCACCTTCAGCCTGAGCAGGCCGCTTTCTGTATGAAAGAGAGTGGGAGGCATTATAGTCTCCGCATCTTCTCCAATTCCTTTTTCCACGCTGATGAAAAAAGTCGTATACGGGATCGTCTCGTTGGTGTTTGCATCGTATAGCCTGAAGAGCATATATGCTTCATCTCGGGTTTCATCAGTCAAGATAGGGGGGTTCACCTCTACTAACATCTCTGCGTTTCTATTGCCAAGAGTCGCAGTAAATGTCTCGGAAGTGAGACCGTCTCCAAAAGCCTTCTGATTGGGCAATGTGACTGCAATTATTGATAATACTGCGAAAGCTGCAGCAAGAACAAAATACGAAATTTTTTGTATGCCTAATCGCACATGAATTACTCCTAGCTGTGTATATTTAATTCTTAAGAAGAAAGAGGTTGCTTATGCAAGCCTATAATGATTTAATTATCGCATAGGACATAGATAATAAACAAGTGTTAGGGCACAAGATCGTTGTTATAGTGTCAATAGTGGCTGCAGCACTCATTATATCTTCATTTTTTGTGGTGCTGCAAGGTCAGAATATCTTGACAATCTTTGCTGTAAACAGCTCTAATGCAGGAAAACTCACAATAATTTCTGTTTCTGAAAGATCTCTTATTAACCAATCTAAGTATGTCATTTCACCAGATCCTTTTGGCAATTTGGCCAATTATACAATTCAGGATGGTAGCAGTGCGGACGAAAATAATGTAGCACGCATTGTAGAAATTTCGGGGTTACCGGACGAAAGATATGTGGTAGCTCAGGTTGAACCTTTTTCGCGTTACCAGATGGATGAGGTTCCGAAGATAGTTGAGATCGGGAATCCGAGCACCAATGGCGGGGCTACGTTCAACAATGTCGTCTGGCAAGAAGGAGAACAACAAGGAGAGCAGAATAGAACTTCGCAGATAAGAAACCTTACTTACTATGTAAAATTTGAGTGCGGCACAATTTCTGGAGACGAAGGACCATTAAGACCGGGTCACTATGACACGGATATAGGAATCTTGAACAAGCAAAACTTCGCAGCACAAATTCAATGGAGCGTCACAGCAAACAATAGCAGAAATACAAATTCCATAATAATGATGCTTGAGCCGCAGGGCTCTGCCAGTATAGTATGCAACGATCTGAGGAATTTGATGGGAAATGATCAGAGGTTTGTCGAAGGATTTGTCATAATTAACGCACCTGTTGAGCCTGGACTTTTGGCATCGCTGTCGGATGGAAATCAGATCCTTGGTCGCAGTTTCGGTGATGTCAACAACTTGTTTGAAGTACAGGCGTTTTATACCGCTAATGCACTTGACGAGCTTCCCCATGAAGTGTTTGTGGACAAGATCATGTTTGCAATGGTAAACGATACGAGTGGCAAGATACCGTTAGAAATGATCAACAAAACTCTGGATATCACTGTGCCATCTAGCCTAAATGAAATATCTGATCCAGAAATAAAGATCAAAGGGGTTCTGGCAGAAAAATATGGTTTGTCGACTCAAGAGCTCGCCAATTTGCAGATAGCAATCAAGAGCGTAAGTGGAAGTGTCGGCACAATGATAGATGATCATGCTATCTCGTTATCGACTGTTATGCCGCAGCCAAGCGGATAGCAGTGGGTTTTTGCAAAAAAAAACAATATATACTCTCCTACATACCTCTCTCAGATATGGCTAACTTTACTCTTCCTCCATTGCCTTACTCGTACGACTCGTTAGAGCCACACATTGATGCAAGAACCATGGAAATTCATCACACTAAGCATCACCAAGCTTATACTGATGGTCTGAACAAAGCGCTTAGCACTCTTGGTCCGGAATGGCAGAACAAGAGTGATATTGTTGAAATTTTAAAGAATATTGATTCCATCCCGGAGAACGCAAGGAGTGCCGTAAACTTCCACGGCGGAGGTTATAACAATCACGCGCTGTTCTGGAACATCATGAAAAATCGTGGTGGTGGAGAGCCAGATGCTGAACTCTCAGATGCAATCAATAAGACATTTGGCAGCTTCAACGACTTTAAAGACAAATTCTCAAAGGATACTGTCGCAATACAGGGAAGCGGTTGGGGGTGGCTCGTATACAACCAGAATACAAATGGCGTCCAGTTCATAACCATGCCTAACCAGACAAGCCCTTGGACAAAGTGGAAGATAGAAAAAGTCGTCCCGCTTTTGGGTCTTGACGTATGGGAACATGCCTACTATCTCAAGTACCAAAACCGCCGGGCGGACTATGTAGCAGCTTGGTGGAATGTGGTCAACTGGGATGAAGTAAAGAGAAACTTTCAGCAGGCCCTCCAAAAGTGACTCTATCCTTTTTTGTTTATCTTTTTTTGGCAATTTTGAAGTAAGTATAGGGCAACCGTTCTACGAGATCGTCTCATCACAACAAAGTATGTGGTACTATATCTTCTCTGCCTGCTAGACAGTCCTTATAGAATATGAGTGTACGTCAATTGCATTTTTTAGTTGTAATACAGATCAGCCGCCTTTTGCATTTTATATTATATATACAGAATTGTGCGCGCAAGAGATAGCTAGCTCTTGCGCAAATCTATGAAATTTACAAAGCCATAACTCTCGCGGGTAGTTCTGCTTACTGCCATATTGTAGTTATAAATTTTAGTAGAATATTCCTGTAGTACTGGCATCATGCTATCTATCGATCCGTCAAGGTAGAAGCCGGGACAGTCTCCTGTAAACTGAAAGGTGGCATGTACTGCAGGCTGCCCCCTTCCATCAGCTTCAATCCACGATGCGAATGGGTAGAGCCAGCAGACACCGGGCTTGTCAGGGTGAATGCCGCAATAGCCCTCGTCGTCTAGGAACCTGCAGCGAAGCGGCGTCCCATCCTCCGCAGGCTTCTCGTCCTTTTTTCTTTTGAGCGAGAGCATACTCAACGTTGTTATAACATTTCCAAATGCTTCCTGCTCTTGCCAGCTAGAGATCGTTGTCTCGTTCCTAACAAATTCGGCCTTCGAGCTATAGCCTATCTTTTTTGCTATCCTGTCGATGTCATCCTTTGTCAAGGGCAGTCTACCCTGCCGCTCGCAACAGTTGTGGCAATCAGGCCACAGGCACTTCCACAAGATGTAGAGGCCATCCTTTGACAAGGTTGGTATATGGAAAGTGATGCCTCCGACATTAACTGATGTGTCGGATACTGCTTCCTTGTACTTTCCCGTCTGGAAATCATATAACCTTCGATCTATTTTCCATTTTCTCGCAAGAAGGTCAAGCGCGTCCTTGACGAGATTGTTGTCATGCTCCACTGTGTTATAAGGTTATAAAACCGGGGGTTTAAACGTACTCTCAAATTGCTCAGCCATCATCAGCGGCCACAACCCAAGAAAGATGAGGAGCAACAGGCGGTTGTCAGAAGAAAGGGCAAGCATGCATCTTCTACTGAGAACCGCAGGATGGTCTGGGAAAGTGTCGTTTGGCCCCTTGTCTTAGAGATGAACAGGTCTTACTTTACCTTAAATGAATACCATGCAAAAAGAGACTCATTTTGCAAGAAAACTGGCGTCTCGCCTTCAAAAGTAGCTGGGGGTTTTGTGTCCTTGCTCGTAAAGGGCATCATTGTCAGAAGCAAGGATATGTACTCCATACATTACCGTCTCATCCCCTACATGAGGAAAAAGGCGGAGCTTGAATACGGTCTTGTCACCAGGGAAATCTATACTAAGCGTTAAAATATCCGATCGAAGAGCCGACTTGATGTAGCTCGTGTTAGCCCGGTCGAACCCGACAAAAAAATTGGGTGCCGAATCTAGTGGCCAATCTCCAAGGTTGAGGGCTAGGGATTCCAGGCTCTGGATCTCACAAAGATAGAGAAAAGAAACCTGGAGACAGCAGTTCGAATCTGCTCCGGGCTACCATCTTTTTTCTAAATTGTTGGGCCTGCTTTCACTATCTCCTTTGGCATATTGCCGAACTTTTCAAAGTTCTTGACAAAGAGCGCCGCAAGTCGCCTTGCTGCCGCATCGTACTTTTCCTTGTCAGACCAAGTGTTGCGTGGGTCGAGCACTTCATCAGGCACGCCAGAACATGATGTGGGCATGTCAAGGTTGAATATTTCATGATGCTTCGTAGTCACTTCCTCAATCTTGCCTTTGATTGCTGCAGTGACCATCGCTCTCGTGTATGTCAGGTTCATTCTCTTGCCTGCGCCATATGGCCCTCCTGTCCACCCGGTATTGATCAGGTATACTCTTGTTCCATGCTCTGTTATTTTTTTTCCTAGCATCTGGGCATACTTGGATGGGTGGAGGGGCATGAATGGGGCTCCAAAGCAGTGTGAAAATGTCTCCTTTGGCTCAGTGATGCCGCGTTCAGTGCCAGCCAGCTTACTCGTATAACCAGACATAAAGTGATACATTGCGCCTTGTTTTGTAAGCTTGGCTATTGGAGGCATGACTCCAAAGGCGTCTGCTGTAAGGAATACAATTACCTTTGGATGGCCTGCAATGCTTGGCATGACTGCTCCATTGATATAGTCAATAGGATATGCAACGCGTGTATTTTCGGTAAGACTTCCATTGTCAAAATCGGGTTCCCTTGTGCCGTCATGCATTACAACATTTTCCATGACAGAGCCAAAACGGATTGCGCTCCAGATCTGTGGCTCGCTCTCCTTATCAAGGTTGATGCATTTGGCATAACAGCCGCCTTCAAAGTTGAAAATACCATCGTTGGACCATCCGTGCTCGTCGTCGCCTACTAGCCTCCGATCTGAATCAGCCGAAAGTGTAGTCTTGCCAGTGCCAGACAGCCCAAAGAATAAGGCAGTATCGCCCCTCTTTCCCACATTAGCGGAGCAGTGCATCGGAAATACGCCTTCCTTAGGCAAGATAAAGTTCATGATGGAAAACACAGCCTTCTTGATCTCACCAGCATACGAAGTCGATCCAATCAAGACCAACTTTTTCTTAAAGTTTATAATGATAAAGGTCTCAGTTCTTGTGCCCATTTCTTCCGGCTTAGCGGCAAAGTCGTCACATGAGAGTAAAGTGAACTCAGGTGCGTCGTGTATGTCTAGTTCCTCTGGCTGGGGCCTAATGAATAGCTGCCGTGCAAAGAGACTATGCCAAGCCCTGTTGTTAATGATCCTTATGGACAGCCTGGTCTCCGGATCTGCCCCCACAAATCCGTCAAAGATAAACAATTCCTTATCCTCCACGTGTTTCTTCATCATGCGAAATATCTTTTCGAAATTGTCCTCAGAAATTGGGTGGTTGACCTTGCCCCAGTCGATGGTATTATGTGTTTCTTCATCATCAACTATATACCTGTCGTCTGGTGACCTACCTGTGAACTTGCCGGTTTTGACAGAAAGTGCACCAGTTGATGAAAGCATGCCTTCTTTTCTTTTAATTATGACCTCAACCAGCGACGGAACTGACAGGTTGTAGTAGGCTTTGCCTAACGTTATATCCATCTCTGCAAGCAGTATCATAGACTTTGTAGTTATAATCTTTGGGTTGTCTTTGCTGAAAGCAAAAATATACAACTTGACATTCTATATACAACTAAAGTGCTCTTGTGCAATAATCATAGAATTGAGTTGCACTTTTTTTCTCTCTCCCTATCTAATTCTCCCGCATCTTGTTTGCAGACTCTTTCAGATACTAAAATTTGTGCGCTAGGGGAAAGCTATTGCTACTGCTGCTGTTGCTGTTTTAGTGCGTTTTTAATTGCGTCAGCTCTTTTAGCCAAAATGTCAAGAAATTCTGCAAACTCCTCCTTAGTGGCATTGCGCTTCAGCGCTCGCCTCGTCTGATAGTGGAAGGAGTTGTAAATGCGCCCTATGGCGATACCAAACACAAAATCATCGAGGCTGGTTACAGGTATGTGGCATAACAACATCTGTTGGATCTTTGAAATTTCATCAGTGCTTGATATTGTTTCTTGTATCTTGGCAAGCACTGCTTTTTTTACTCGGCTATCCATGGTCAGCCGCATCATAATTTCATTGATGCGATATTAAAAGAATCCTGCATGGTTGTACGAAATGCTTAAGATGCTTGTTTTCTCTTTATCTCTCCGTGTAGTCAAATTGAAAGAATCTCTCAGCTCTTTTTCATTATCTCCGGATCCTATTTTTCAGACTCTAATAGGATTTTGGGCGTCCAAGGCATTGATGGCTGCCGTTGAGCTTGAATTGTTTACAAAGCTATCCGGCGGCAAGCAAATGACACTGAATGAATTGCAGAAGATACTTGGCATGGAGGCGCGTCCAACCGGTGTATTTGCATCAGCACTTGCATCTCTTGGATTGTTGCAAGTAACGAAAACAGAAGAAGGCGGTGAAGGTCTATTCGTAAACTCTCCTGTATCTGAAATGTTTCTGGATAAGTCAAAGGATTCTTACATGGGCGATATCGTTACCATGTTCGATAAGCGTCTCTACAAGGCATGGGATAAACTCGTCGAATCTCTTCAGACAAATAAGCCTGTAAATGCTATAGATGGAGGGGGTGCTGAGAGTATATTTGATCAGGCAAAATCGAAACAGGCAGTCGAAGAGATTCAGAAATTCACACATGCAATGTATGGTGTAAGCATTGGCCCCGCTATCCAGCTGCCAAAAGTGTGTAACTTCTCTAAGCACTCGAGAATGATGGATATTGGAGGAGGCTCCGGCATTTATGCAATTCAAGTTGTAAAGGCAAACCCTCACATGATAGCAACAGTTCTAGACCTAGAGGCTGTATGCCAGGTAGCTGAACAATATATCAGGAGCTATAATTTAGAAGATAAAGTGAAGACAAAGCCTTTAGACTTTTTCAAAGAGGATATTCCAAAAGGCTACGACGTAGTATTTCTTTCACTTATTCTGCATGATTATAGTGAAGAAAAAGGGATTGCTCTTTTGAAGAAAATCTACAATAGTTTAGCAAATGATGGTATGGTAGTTATTAGCGAATGGCTGCTAAATGAGGAAAAGACAGGACCCGCAGCATCTGCCTTGATGGGTCTTAATATGATTATAGAAACCTATGGTGGTAAAAACTATTCATATGCAGAAATTGTAGACATGCTCAAGCAAGCGGGGTTCAAAAGAGCAGAGAGGCGATCTCTAGCAGGACCTGCTGAAATAGTTATTGGCTACAAAATATGAAGAAAGCAGGAAAGAATAAAAGAATAAAAGATAAGTGGCGTCTATAATGTGAGGTATTATGACTTCCAATGTAATAGTTATTCGCCAAATGAATGAAAATGATTTAGAACAAGCAGATAAAATAATGAAGCTTGCTTTTGGAACTTTCCTTGGATTGCCAGAGCCTATATCGTTCATAGGGGATGCTGATTATGTTCACTCTCGTTATTATGCTGACCCGTCTGCAGCATTAGTTGCAGAAATTGATGGTAAGATTGTAGGTTCTAATTTTGCATTGCATTGGGGTAGCGTCGGGGTATTTGGTCCTCTTTCAGTTCTTCCGGAATTATGAGATAAGGGTGTGGCAAAGCGCTTGCTAGAAGAAACAATGAATATTTTTGCCAAATTGCAAGTCAGACATGCTGGTTTGTTTACATTTGTTCAAAGCGCTAAGAACGTATATTTATACCAGAAATTTGGCTTTTGGCCACGATTTCTAACTGCAATAATGTCAAAGCCCGTATTGCCACAGTCAATACATGAACCTCCTATGGACATCAAGTGGACTCGATACTCTGAATTAACTTCTTCTTTGAAGATAAAGCTATTAAAGCATGTAGAGATCTCACTGATGAGCTTTACCCCGGATTAGATCTTAGAAAAGAAATCTATTCTGTTGAAAAACAGAGACTTGGAGACACCATATTAATCTATGACAAGAAGAATAACCATCAGGAGGAGAAGGAGGATGCTTCTACCCTAATAGGCTTAGCAATTTATCACTGTGGGCCCAGAACTGAAGCAGGGAGCGGAGCCTGCTACATAAAATTTGGAGCAATCCGTCCTGCCAAGGATGCTTCGAAGCATCTTGATTATTTACTAGATGTATGCGAATCATTTGCCAAAACACAAGGATTATCTCGGATTGTAGGGGGAGCAAATACAGCCCGTCATAATGCATACAGAAAGATGATTGAACGCAATTTTCATACTGATCTCCAAGGCGTTGCAATGCATAGACCAAATGAAGCTGGTTATTGTAGAGATGATGTATATATCAATGACGATTGGAGATAGCAAAAGAACTTTTAAGTTCAACACAATCTCTAAAATAGATTATCCTCACGACTCCACTGAAATATTTGGTGATTGAAATATTGACCAAATAACATTCATGCTAACAACACGTGTCTGAAGCAAAAGAGAAAATCCTTCATGTTCCCAAAAGCTCATGATAGGTGGGTGGACACCAAATTTAGCTATATCTTGCATATGTTACATTTGATCATAATAATAATCAATATCAAATCTGACAGAAAAAAAGAGTTAGGCCGCAGACCTGTATTGCCTTTCCCTTCCATACGACTGCATCCACAGACCGCTAAATACTAGGGTACTTGTCAGTGCTGCCGCTACTAGGACCTGTTCTACTGGGAGTTGCATTATAACTCCGATAATAAAGGGAATAG
>DASUUV010000010.1:0-12776 GCA_036373895.1 Nitrososphaera sp.
GGCGAGGACCAAATAATCTACCTGATGAGTAGAGGATATTCAGAGTCAGACGCGCTCTCACTGATCATCGGTGGATTCATGGAGCCATTCACAAAGGAGCTTCCAATGGAGTATGCGGTAGAGCTTAACAGGCTAGTCAAGCTCGAAATGGAAGGCTCAGTGGGTTAAGCCTCCCTCAAACTCTATCTTACATCTTTTGTGATCTCGCAATGCCGACTGCTACTACTACTACTCTGTCCTCAATTAACAGCGGGCACATTGACTTAATAGCGGCTCAAGAGCCCAGCTGGCTTGCTACAATACGCAAGCAAGCCTTCTTACAGTATCAGTCAACGCCTGCCGAAGTCTCGCCGCTCTACTCAAAGTATTCAGATGTAAACAAGATAAAGCCAGAAAACATCCATTTTACCGCGCAGACGACGACAAGGCCTGCTTCACTTAGCAAAGACCTCACTGACAGGTTAAAAGAGCTCGAGCAGGAGACAGGAATTCTTCAAGTAGGTCAAGAAATAAACAAGATCTTCATCCGCGATAACGTCGCCAAGCAAGGTGTAATCCTATCTGGTATCAAGGACGCGCTGGCTAGTCACAGCGACCTCATCAAGTCACACATAGCTGCAAATCAGCTGAATTATCTGGAGGATAAATTCCTTGCACTTGAAGGGTCGGCTTTCCAATCCGGCATTTTTATTTATATTCCGAGAAATGTGACCCTTGAAGAGCCAATAAGGATAATTACCTCTCTTGCAGACGATGGGACTTCGCTGATATCAAGAAACATCGTTGTAGCAGACATCGGCTCAAAAGCAACGATTGTGCAGGAGATTTATGCACCGGGCTCATCAGGTAGACAAGATGTCCAGCAGGGGTATTTTGAATTAGTTGAGACTCATGTCAATCCAAATGCACATCTGGAATTGGTGACTCTACAGGCAATGGGTCATGACACTGTCAACATTTCGAACAGGAAGGCATTTGTCGAAAGGGATGCTAAAATGTCTTGGCATATCGGCATGTTTGGGTCGTTGCTTTCACGCTACAAGACAGACAGCGTCATGAAAGGGCCTGGTGCCTCTTCAGAGGATGTTGAGATAGTCTTTGGGATAGGCAACCAATCCTTTGATGTCACATCTAACCTCGTCCACTGGGGACCTCACACAAGAGGAAGGGTACTTGTCAAATCAGTGCTAAAGGACACTTCAAAGTCCTTGTTCAAGGGCATGATTAAGATAGGCAAAGAGGGCAGAGGCACGGAATCATACCTAGCAGGGCATGCAATCCTTCTTAACAGAGGAGCCAAGTCAGATGCAATACCCGGCCTTGAAATAGAAACTAATGAAGTTAAGGCCACGCACTCTGCCTCTGTAGCCCAGATGGATGAAAACCAGATCTACTATCTAATGACAAGAGGCCTTAACAGGGAAGGTGCCAAGCGTGAGATTGTAGCTGGCTTTCTTGAGCCGCTATCTAGAAAAATGGGTCCGACTATCAGAGCATGGATCAACTATCTTATTGAGAACAAGTGGCAAGGTAAGCAGTTAATGCTCCGGAGAGATGAGGCAATGGAACAGATACTGGAAGTTGAAAAGTCGCGCTACCGTGAGACCCAAGACCTCTTTGAAAAGCACTACAAGTATAGGTAGAGAGAGAGGCAGCTGAATGGGGTTATGTCAGAAGAGGAAGAACAATGGGTAAAGGTATGCGATGAAAAGTCACTGAAAAATGGGGACATGCTAGATTTTGATCAGGGCAGCAAGAAAATTCTCATCGCTAAAATAGGAGGTAATGTGTATGCCACCGACAGAATATGCACGCACGCATATGCCGATTTGTCTATGGGAATTATGAACGAGGAGGAAAAGACGGTGACGTGTCCATTACACTTATCTGCGTTCAAGCTTGATACTGGCATTCCGCAGAACCTGCCTGCTGAAGAGCCCATTAAAACTTACAAGGTTAAAATACAGGACAACTCAATTTACATCAAGCTGGACTAGGGAAATGATGCAAAAAGGTGCTCTCAATATCGAAAAAATAAGAGAGGACTTTCCTATCCTCAAGCGTAAGGTTAGCGGAGGCAAGCCACTTGTCTACCTTGACAATGCCGCCACTACACAAAAACCTCTTGCAGTCATTAATGCCATCCGTGACTACTACATGAATTACAATTCCAACATTCACCGTGCAGTGCACCAGCTTGCAGAAGAGGCTACACTTGAGTTTGAAAAGACAAGAGAGAAGGTGGCAGAGTTTATCAATGCCAGATCCACTGAAGAGATTATTTTTACTCGTAACGCCACGGAAGCCATAAACCTTGTCGCCTACTCGTGGGGCAGGACCAATGTTAAAAAGGAAGATAGCATAGTCATCACGGAAATAGAGCACCATAGCAACATTGTGCCATGGCAGATACTGACTTCTGAAAAGGGAGCCAAGCTGGAATACGTAGGAACTGACGACAACGGTTACCTAAAGCTTCAGGAATACATGGATTATCTTGACAGTAGTAAGAAAGTAAAACTTGTATCAGTGTCACACATGTCAAACGTACTTGGCACTATTGTTCCTGTAAATGAAATAATCAAGATGTCACACGAGAAAGGTGTCCCTGTCGTTGTCGATGGTGCGCAATCAGTGCCTCACATGCCAGTAGATGTCCAAAAGATGGACTGCGATTTTATGGCTTTCTCAGCGCATAAAATGCTTGGTCCTACAGGCGTTGGCATATTGTATGTCAAGAAAGAGATTCTTGAAAAGATGCCGCCCTTTATAGGCGGAGGCGACATGATAAAGGAGGTTCACAAGTACGAGACAAGGTACAACGACCTTCCGTACAAATTTGAGGGTGGAACTCCCAATATTGCTGATGTAATTGGTTTTGCTGCTGCAATTGACTATCTGAACAACATTGGCATGGACAAAGTCAGAGAACATGAAGTGGAGCTGACAGGATATACACTTGACAAGATAAGCAGAGTCACAGGCGTAACGCTCTATGGTCCACGCAATACAAAGGACAGGGGGGGTGTGATATCGTTTAACATTGGCGACATCCACCCACATGACTTGGCCACTATCATGAATGATCATGGCGTTGCAATAAGATCAGGTCATCACTGTGCGCAGGTGCTCATGGAGAGGCTTGACGTTCCGGCAACGTCTAGGGCAAGTTTTTATATCTACAATACAAAGGAGGAAGTCGATATCTTTGTTAGCGCGCTTGAGGAAGCAAGGAGGCTATTCAAGATTTGAGTGACGACATTTATCGTGAAATAATTCTGGATCACTATCGCAACCCCCGCAACAAGGGCAAGCTGCTTGACGCAGACGTGAGCATACATGACAGCAACCCTCTATGCGGCGACGAGATTGACATTCACCTTAAGGTTCATGGCGACAACATAAAGGACATCAAGTTTGAGGGAAGAGGCTGTGCGATCAGCCAAGCAAGCGCTTCAATGCTAACTGAGATGATAATGGGCAAACCACTGACATCTGTCAAGGATCTGACGAAAGAGGACATCTTGGAAAATATTGGGCTCCTCAACCTAGGCCCAGCAAGGATAAAATGTGCTCTGTTATCGCTCAAGGTGCTCAAGCTAGGTATGGTGAAATATTATGCAGACAGAGACCCTGATTCTGCTAAAAAGCTACAGAGCGACTCAACTAGCCTGTAAATCTATCCAGTCCAAGGAAGTGGAGACGCACATACAATAGTAGCATGCGGAAAAATAAGAGTCAAATTCTTTACAAGCGTTTAGTTTGCATCCTGAATCATAATATTATGCAATATGATTTTATATCAGTTATTTAGTACTCTAGCATAACAAGTTTATGTCTGCAGACACTTCATCGCAGAAACCGAAAAGTAAAATTGCATATGCCACAATTAGAATGCCTGATGGAAAAGAGCATGAAATTCCATTAGCTCCAAAAACCTTCAGCTCAGGACGTGAGGGCTACTATTCACAAGTTCCTTCATTTGTATATGATAATGAAGTATATGGCGGACAGATCCAAATTTGGAAGAAAGGTGAAAAAGGTCAGAAATCCTGAACCATATTTGGCGCGCCCGATCTTTTAGAGACTCTGCTGTTTTCTAATGGGATAATAATAGGAAAGAGACTTGAGAGCAGTTTTGCTCTAACTATAGAAAACCATACCTACTACTACTACTTCTTCTTCTTCTTCATGCATTAATATACTTAATAGTTTAGAGCATATGATATCTCCATGGCATCATCACCAAAATCCAAAGGTGAGATCATCCAAAGTATTGTAGATCTTGCCTCTATGACAGACAAGTTCACAATAGTAAAAAGCGAAGATACTGATTTGGTAATTGAAAAAAAGATTGCAGATGCAGCCATTGACAAAGCCTCAGGAGCCGAGAAGATTGCCAAGACCTACAGAGCAAATATTCTGTTGATGAATCCTCCCATGAAGCAAGATATAATGAAGAGCTAACTGAATCCTCTGACAATGTTAATTTTGACTCTTCCTCTAGAAGCAACGATACCGCAGGAATGGGAACAATGTCATTTGGCACGTCAAAAAAGTTCTTTAGAGGAAGAATGTTTGCACATAAAGAGACACGAAAAACTTGGAGTAGCAAATGAGATGCAATGGCAAGTAAAGTAATAGACGACTACTACTCCTTTGATGTCAAATCAATTCGTAATCCGATAGAAAACCTTGTTAATGAAAGTGGGTGGAGACTGGTTCAAGTACTATCTCGAAGCGAAGCATCTTATAAGAAGAAAGGGTGGTTTCATTTCCGAGTTTTAAAAAGTACTTTTGCTCTATCGCCATTTAATATGGCCGAGAAATATGAGAAAAAACTTCTATGATGGATATAAACAATTTTATTGTTACCTTGTGGAAATAGTGGAAGCAGGTTTTCAACTTATAATTATATACTATACTGTGAGATGAGTTAGCTATAGTATGAGCAATACAGAAAGTAAACCAAAGGACGAAGAAGAAGAAGAAAACAATAATGCAGTATTACCGCAGATCGGCGAAGATCCCGGCCTCCCAGCCGATGCAATAGAACAAGATTCAAAAGCAAGGGCAGACAAGAAGCACAAACAAGAGAAAGGCAAAGATTTGCCAAAATCAAAAGAATAACAAGTATATATATAGCTACTAAAATGATCTTGACAAAGAGTAGTAGTTGCTAGACCTCTTTGCAAAATTCCAAAAGAATGAATAATTGAAGGCTGTGGAACCGCTATTGAATTTTCCGTGTCCTCTACCACCAGGGCTTGGACCAGCATATTGACCTGCGCAGTCGGGCTCGATATCAATTTTTCATTTTATTATTTTAGCCAATCAACACTGGACGTTGATGGAACTACATAAATCCCTATTGTTATTTCACTTCTGCTCTTGTTTATACTGCAGAAGATTTTGATTCGTCCTAATAATTTCTCCTTTAATTTCTTTAACTCCTAGTGCTATTTTCCTTTGCAAGTTGTGTGCATAACTTGAGATGTTCTTTTTCTTCTTTTAAAATCGATCTTATTTCTGTTGCAAACTTCTTTTCCTTCAATTCTTTAGCCACTTCACTTAGCACTTCATAATGGGTTACTTCACCTCCTTCTGCAAGACACAGAAACTCCAATGCATCTAATGTGCCAGGATCTTCTCCAAGATAGGTTTGCATCATTTGTGATGCTTTTTGTGATGCTTCTTCAGCATGCTGTGTCTTATGCTATCTTGGTTTAGACCCTCTGATTTGGAAATTGTATGCATTAATTTTTCAATCTTTTTCTGATGACCTGCAGCTTCACTTTTCATTGCTTGTAGTTTTCCCTTTATTCCTAGTTTATCTAGCAGATCTTTTGAAGAAAGCTCTTCTTCTACTGCTTTCTGAGCTGCAATTTCTAATCCTAGGACTTCGCCTATCTGCTCTTCAACCTTTCCTATTTCTACGATATATATAGTCACACCTACCTTCACATATTATTAATAAAAGTTGGAGTGAATATAATATGCTTCCAATAATGTTTATTCACTGCTTTCCAATTCTTGTCCATTATGGATTATGATCTGATCGCAGAATCAAAAACATCGTAAGCACAAGAAAGGAAAGAAAGGGACCATCCCAATGAGTGCAGATGTATGTATATGATCTATACGATAACAGGTCAGCTGCCGCTTCCTCCTTCTCCTTCTACCGCTTCTCCTCCTCCTCCTTCTCCTCCTGTTACCGTTGACGCTTGGGTTATATTTGATGTTAGATCAGGCACCGCACTAGATGCAAAGTCAAGCAATGGGGCATGCCATATCCCAAAGCCTACCATAAAGACCATAGCAAATACTAGCACTGCAACTATTGCCCTCGGCTCCTTTACTCTTCGCATGTCTGGAGCGTCTTCCATGTACATTTTTCTCATTATCCAGGCATAGTAGCCAAGCGAGAGTGCGCTGTTAAGCACACCTGCGATTGCAAGCCACGGGCCCCACTCGACAATTGGCCCGGAGTTGATGCCAGCCCCAAAGAGAACTAGCTTGCTCCAGAAACCGTTGAGTGGTGGAACGCCTGCAAGCGCAAGGAGAGATATAGAAAACGCGATTGCAGTTATCGGCATACGCCTGCCAAGACCGCGATACTGTTGCAAGCTATAGCCTGCAAGCGCAGTCGCTACTGCTGCGACTGCAATGAACCCAGCAGATTTCATAACTGCGTGATTCATTATGTGAAATAGTGAGCCGGAGAGTGCCTGATCAGAGTAGGGTGCAAGTGCAATACCTATCATGATATAGCCTGCCTGTGCTATAGAGGAGTATGCAAGTATCCTTGGCACACTTCTTTGCACTAGGGCGGCAAGGTTACCAAGTGTCATGGTAAAGACCGCTACTATTGCCAGAGTAAGTGTCCAGTCAAGGTTGAGGGCAAACATTCCAAGCACGATCACGCGGATTGCAGCGGCAAAGCCTGCTTTCTTGGTGCCTGCTGCCAGCAGCGCGCCGATGGTGGCTGGCGAGCCTTCGTAGGCATCTGGCAGCCACATATGGAACGGCACAAGGCCCATCTTGAAGCCAAAGCCAGCGATGAACAATGCGACAGCAAGCAGTCCAATAGGCGTGAGGCTTGCATCTAGGTTAGCAAGCGCCCTTATGGAATCTCCTATGTTAGTTGTACCTGTTATTCCATAGACAAGTCCTATGGCAAGAACAATAATTGCAGATGACAGCGCGCCAAACATGAAATACTTGATTGCTGCCTCATTTGATATCGGGTCGCGTTTTGAAAAGCCAGCTAGTGCATAGGTTGGAAGGGACATCAGCTCCCATGCGACCAATAGCATTACAAGGTCGGTTGAATACGCAATGATCACCATGCCGATACTGGAGAGGAGTAATAGAGAATAGTATGCAGCAGGGTTTAACCTACCCTTATAATAATTCCAAGATGAGGCGGTGACCATTATCGACACGATCAAAAGCGCAATGGCAAAGAACGAGCCAAACAGGTCGTCTACAACCACTTCCTGCGAGAATGCCACAGCTGGTAGCACTTCACCAGTAAGGACGCGAAAGACGATAATGGCTATAGCCACAATAAGAGCGCCAAATGCAATTGCACTGTAAAGCTTGTTTCTGTTCCTGCCTTTTTCACGCCTAGCTGCGTCAATGGCTGGGATGGCAAGACCTACCGAGCCCAGTATTATCGTTACGAGTATTGGAGAGGAGAGGAGATCAACCATTTTTTATCGTATGCACCTCTACTACAATAACAGGAGCATCACAATTATCATGATGCCCGCTGCGAATACGAAAAGGTATGTCTGTGTGATGCCGCTCTGACCTGCCTTGACTACCCCCGACATGTAAGTCATCGACTGCTGCAGAGCAGGGTTGATGCCATCGACTATCGCACTTTCAAAGTATCTCCAGATGAAGCGGTAAATCGCCAGCGGTCCTATCACAGCGCCCCAATAGAGCGCAGTGTTGAGATACCACCTATTATACAAGAATTTCCAGAGAGCCCTGGTGACGATGCTCCTTGAAATGACCAGCGGATCTGCCCTGCGTCCAATGTAGAATAGGTAGCCCAGCGCGCCCCCTATTGCAAATGCGCCAATAGATGCAACTGCAGCAATTGGATTTAGTCCAAACCAAGTTCTGTCGCCTTCTGGAGCAATGGTGACCGGATCTTCCTCCTCGACATGAATACCAAACGACTCAGCAAGGTATTCGCCCAGAAGGTGGTGTATCTCAGCCTCAAATACAAAGCCAATCACGCCTATCGCTATAGAAGCAATGGCTAGTATAGCATATGGAACCCACATTCTGGGCCCTGCCTCATGTATGTGGTGACCCCTGTGCTCCATCTCCTCAATATGCCTGCTCTTCTTACCAAAGAAAGCCATTCCTATCATTCTGAAGGTGTAAAACGCGGTCATAACTGCCACCACTACTGCTATTATGAAGAGCGGTTGAGAGAACGTGTACCCAGATTCAAGCACTGATGCAAAGATCGCATCTTTGCTCCAAAAGCCTGATGTGAAGAGAGGCGCGCCTGCAAGCGATAGGCTTGCCAGCAGCATAAACACATATGTCTTTTTCATGTGTTTTTTTAGGCCCCCCATGTCGCTCATGAACCTAGAACCTACACCGTGCAGAAGAGCGCCGGCTCCCATAAAGAGAGATGCCTTGAACATCGCATGGCTCATCAGGTGGAAGAACCCAGCCGTGTAACCGTCAACAAAATTCAATGAAAGTCCAGCGATGCCTATGGCCATCATCATGTAGCCAATCTGTGAGCCTGTCGAATATGCAAGCACTTTTTTTATCTCCGGATTTACCAGTGCCTGAGTCGCAAGTAAGAACGCAGTGATTGCGCCAACCCACGCAACCACTTCAAAGAATTGCTCAACACTGAATGCTCCTACAGAAGCAAGCGCAAAGAATAGTGGAGCAATACGCGCTACCAAGAACACACCGGCCTTGACCATTGTTGCAGCGTGAATGAGCGCAGAGACTGCTGTGGGGCCAGTCATGGCTTCCAGGAGCCACTCGTTGAGCGGGAACTGCGCAGACTTGCCTACCGCCCCTCCAAAGAGCAGGACGGCTGCGGGGACAAGCAAGTTTTGCTGCGACATTGCGATCGCCCATGCTGGGTCCTCGGCCAGCTCCTTGAATCCAAAGGTTCCGGCGTGCACGAAGATCAGGAACATACCTGCAAGCATCATAACGTCTCCTGCGCGAGTCATGAGGAAAGCCTTCATGCCTGCATGCGTAGGCGAAGTCCACATTGAGATGCCGCCTGCAATGTGCCCCTCGACGCCTACATAATCTTTCTTCCTGTCATAGTACCAGAAGCCGATAAGTGCATATGACGCAAGCCCTACGCCTTCCCATCCAAAAAAGACCATAAGCAGGTTGTCTGATAGGACGATCAGCTGCATAGACCCTATGAAGAAGAGCATGAAGAACCAGTAGCGTGTGAGATCTTTGTCGCCATGCATGTAGCCTGTAGAGTATACTATGATAAGGAAAGAGATCCATGCCACTAGATTTGCCATGACAATAGCGAGGGGATCTGCAAGCACACCCGCCTCAAGACCAAGCGAAGAGATCCACGGTACTTGGCTATGCACCTCCGCTCCCTCCAGAGCGAGAGGCATCAGGGTCGCAGCAGAAATCGCACTGGCCAGAGCAAACCCTACTGCAGTATAATCTCTAGCACGGTGACCTGCCCGTGCAACTGCGGCAATTATTGCGGCACCTACAAAGGGTAGCAGCCACACTAGCCAAACGTTGATTGCAATTCCTTCAAACCCTATAGTTGTCATCTATAAATCAGATCCTCTCTCCTAATGCCCCTCTTCTGCTCCCGCAGCAGCCTCATCTCCTCCCCGTGAATCTTGTTCTACATTTTCGGATGCGAGCCCTGATTCTGTGCCTGTGCCTTGTGCTGGCACAGGCAGTACGCCTTCCTGTCCTTGAAACATGACATCGTTGTAATAATCTGTGATCGGGTTTAGGAACAAATCGGGATAAACACCTATTATAAGTGTCATTGCGGCAAATACTGCCATTGTAGCAGTGATGTACCGGTTTGAGTCCTTGACGTGTGCCAGCTGTTCGGGTATCTTGCCAAAGAATATGCGCTTGTACATCCAAAGGATGTAGGCAGACGAAAGGACGGTTGCTAGGATGCCGAGTGCAAACATCGTTGTCCTCAGCGGATCCATCTCTGCTGTTGCAGTCTGCAATACGCCGTTAAACAATATCCATTCAGCCATAAAGCCGCTTGTCGGCGGTATACCAATAATAGTAAGTGCACCTATCATTGCAATTACAGCAGTATAAGGCATCTTGCCTGCAAGTCCACCGAGCTTAGACATGCTCCTTGTGCCAGTTTGAAGGATGATCGAGCCAGCCATCATGAAAAGGATCGCCTTGCCCAGACCGTGGGTTATATACATCATTGTACCGCCGGTTATGCCGAGTATACTTTCAGAGCTAAGACCAAATAATATGTAACCCATCTGGCTGATACTGGAATAAGCGAGCACCTTCTTAATGTCGTCCTGCATGAGAGCCATCGCACCTCCGTATATCATAGTGGCAAGACCCCACATGTTGATGTACAAACTGTACTGCTCGTAGCTGCCTGTGAGAAGCTCCATCCAGAGTCGCAAGAGCCCGTATGCACCTATGCCGATCATAGCCGGGGACAAGAGTGCTGAGACGGGCGTAGGAGCCTCTGCATGGGCGTACGGCAGCCAAATGTGGAGCAAAAACGCTGCAAGTTTGACACCAAGCCCTATTACAAGTGCAAACACAATCAGCGGGAGCCACTGCGCTGGGATGTTGCCTGCATTTGCCTTAATTGTGTCAAAATCAAAGCCACCTGCAAAGAATCCCATGGCCAAAAGGCCAAGCAGCAGCACGACTGCTCCGACATGAGTCCAGAAGAAGAACATCAGAGCTATCCTGCGTCTTGCGCCATAGCCATAGAATGCAATTAGGAAGAACGACGGAACAAGCATCAGCTCAAAGAATACATAGAATTGGATGAGGTTGGTTGCTAGGACTGTGCCCAGCATCCCCATCGAAAAGGTAAGATAAAGCGCAAAGTAGAGCGCTATCTGGTTGTTGACGTACTGTTGAGTATCAAGTACAGTCGCCTGCGAGCTGGATTCAATATTTCCGCTAGGAAGAGCATGTGAGCCGTGAACTGAAAGACTGTTCCCATGCGCTCCTACTCGTTCCCCTCCTCCTCCTCCTCCATTGCCATGCCCCGGCAGATCCTCTTTCACCTTGTGAACCATGTAGGGCCTTGAATAGAGCGCAATCACTGTGCAGAGAATGTAAATAATTAGTGCAAAGGGCAGGCTTAACCCATCAAGCCTCAGCCCAAAGTCGCCAAACTGGCCCCATGGATATCGCTCAACATATACTGTTTGTTGGCCGGTATAGATCCCCACAGCTGGTATCAACAACAACCCTGTAGAAACTGCTAGAGCTGCAAAGGAAAACCAAGTCGCCGGCTTTGCGCCAGCCTTTCTGCCGATCCAGTAAGCAACGGGAGCCAGCAGAAGAGGAATAAAGGTTGCTGCCAACAGGAAATATGACTCTGCCATTGTTTTGATCTGCTCCTAGCCTCGCATGCTCCTTAATTCTGCAACATCAATTTCTTTGTATAGCCTGTATGCTACTATGATAAGCCCAAGACCCACGGCCACTTCTGCAGCCGCTATGGCTATCGAGAATAGGGCAACTACCTGCCCTTGTGCATTTGGCAGGCCCCTTGAAAATGCGACAAGCAAGAGGTTTGCAGCATTAACAATGATTTCTATTGAGAATAGCATCCTGATCGCGTTACGTTTGACGACAAGACCGTAAATTCCGACGGCAACAAGCACCATTGAAACAATGACGAAATCAAGTAGTTCGCTCATGATGATGTTGCTGCTCCTCCTCTTCTTCTTCCTCCCCGGCGATCTCCTCCCTACGTGCGAGTGCAAGTGCTGCAATAACAGATCCTGCTAGCGTCAGCCCCAATATGATGAGGGCGGGTGCATAGTACGTCAGCATCAGCTCGCCGATCTCCGTAAAGTCGACTGCAGGGGAACTATTAAAGTCGCCAAACTGGCCGTTGAGCCCCGACGTAAGCAAAAGCGCCCCAAGACTTGACATTATTATTAGCATCAGTGCAATACCTGCACCCTTCCTCTTCTTGTCTTCCTTTGTGGTAAAGAGCGCCTGGGTTCTCACTAACATGACTGTGAATATGATAAGAACTGCAACGGCACCAACATAGACTAATATCTGGAACATTGCTACGAATGGCGCGTCTAATAGAAGGAAAAAGCCGGCAATACCAAGCATCGAGATCGCAAGCGAGATTGCGCCATAGATCAACTCACGTGCTTCAAGCGCAATGATAGCAGTGCCAACTGTAAGGACTGCGACAGCAATAAAGATCGGATCAGCCATGTGTTGCCCCTCTGTCGTCTATTACAATCTCTACATCACCTTGGTACTTGGGCTTGACTGCAAGTTGAGCTGGTGTGTAAATGAGATGCTCCTTTGTGAACGCTGACAGCTCATAGTCATTTGTCATAAAGAGTGCATAAAAGGGGCATGCATCAACACAAAGGCCGCAAAAGACACACTTGCCATAGTCAATCTGCGGCATTATCCCTTTTTTGTTTTGTTTCCACTGCTGCTGCTCGTCTACTTTAACCATTCCAATTGCTTCTGCAATGCCTTCACATGCTATAGCACAGAGCTGACAACCTGTACATTTATCA
>DASUUV010000011.1:0-20115 GCA_036373895.1 Nitrososphaera sp.
GAAATCAATTGCGTTTCTTAATTTCCCGACGTGCGCTGGAGAAGATGTTCTATCAATTCTCTGCAACTTATCCTTTGGAACAGGCAGCGAATAACTGTTGATAGTGCTCATGCGATTGCCTTTTCTGCGACTCTTAACTCCGCGCTTACCTTATTATGTTTAATCGTCATTTTCGACCAGAAAATCCAGATATCTCTTAAGCAAGCAAGAAGCGCCCTGTATATCAGCTTGGCTCCAGTAGTCTGGATGCCGTCATCCGGTGTTGTATATAATACTGACTCCGTCATCACTACAGTTCTACTGCGACATTTCGTTGCCATGATACAGACAGGCATGCGAGAAACGGTTCGGCTATTAGAATGTATATTGGAATTAATGCCTAACCTCTAGTATCTTTTATAGTTTATTGTTATAGAATTAGATTCGCCGCAAATGTGTATAACCTGCTATATCCAAAGTTGCCTAAGCCAGCATATGAGTCAAGATACAAATGATCAGGGTAAGATGCAGCAAAGCGGTTCGCAGTGGGCAGAGGTAATCGGACAGCTTATTGATAGGATGACAGGCAAGGGTGCTTCTGTAACCTATGATTTCAACAACCTTGTCATAGACATACCTCGAGCGCAGGGACCTGGCGGACGCGATATGGGAGGTGCAAAATGGACTATTAACGGCAAGATTTTGATAACTTGGGAAGCTCATAAGACTTCTGAGGAGGAGGCACGCCAGAGGGCATCAGTCTCAACCGTAACGTAGAAGGATCGGTTAGCTGCCATGCTGGGCGATAGTCACCTGCATATAGACAAAAACGATCAGCTGAGCGACTGGCTGAGCAAAGCGCTCAGGTCTGCAAAAGAAGGCGTGCTTGCGATTAGCTTTGAAAATGATGAACCTGCAGTAAGAATAGCGATCAGCAATGGCACACTGGCAGTGGACCTGCTAGAGCCTACTATCTTTAGAATACCGGAAGACGAGACTGGATTGTTTGACAAGCTAAAAACCGCTTCAGAGTTTGCCCGCAAGCTATCAGACAACGGGGTAACGCTTTCCTTTCTTAGAAAAGGCAAGGAGGCTGTGCGGCTTGGCAAGGATGCCAGACCTACATTTTCAAAAATGGTGACAAGAAGCGACGACATACAGCTTAACAGCGCAAGGGAATTTGCCAAATTAAAGGGAGAACTAAAAACTGACTAGGGATTTTGCAGACAACAAAAATTCCTTCTATCCTACTGCAAGCGCTCTGATTATATAGTTGGTAGAGCCCAAACATTCATCGACTACCTGCCGCATTCTTTGCAATAGGAAAATGTTTTGAGTGCTGAAAATATCTCGGACAAGTATGAAGAGATTCTGAATATTACATCAGAGCGGCATATGGCGCTTTGACCCTATCAAGGACATCGTACGAACTAATATATTTCGTCTTTTTGACCGTCTAAGGAAGCTATAAAGTGTAATAATGTTACTTGAGCCGGAAAATGCAGAAAAAACTTGCTTAAAGAGCGGGGACATAAACAAACCCTTTCAAAAAGTGAGATTATACATCTTCACCCTTTGGAGTATTGGGTGAGACATCTTTGGAGCTTGCGCCCGAGATTCTTTCGCGGCTAATGTATGGATCCTGTCTTTCACTTTCTCCCACCCTTTCACGGTTGGCCCTGTTTAGCCCGCTATCTCTAGCATAAGGTCTTTTGCTTTCAGCTCTCTTTTTTACTAGACCCGCTGCAACTTCCACATCATAAGCGCTGCCATATTCCCTGTCCTCATCAAGGTTGTTTTCTATTGCTTCAACTACACCATTGATTCTATTGGCCATACTCGGCGATCTTGCGTTAAGATGATTCCTTATTTCCTCTTTTGTCGCCGGAAACTCAAGGTCTTCAAGCAAGTTTGCCAGCTTGGACGCCTTATTGCGATCCATAGCTTCATTCGTTGGAGGCTCGCCAGTAATATCCCCCACGCGCTCGGCTTTGGAGTCGATGCCTGATTGCTCCACATCCGTATAATTGCGATCAGCTGTGGACATGCAGTTCACGCTCCAGTGCCTGGGCTTTTGGTACTGCGCTCCCTCTCTGACTCGGCTCCTTTGCTCAGCTCTGTGTCCGTTCCGTATGTGTCTCGCTTGTATGCTTTTTCCTGCTGCTGCCCCTTGCTTTACAACTTTTCTCTCCTTTTGATTGTGTTAGGAGGATTGCTCATTACTTTGGGTATATGCATAATCTATGATAAAGCCTATAGAATAATCTTCGGATCAAATGCTGTTCTCTGTGAACGCTATTCTGGTGGAGCTAAAACTGCATCCTATTGAGAATTGCGCGGTCACGCAGGCTCGGTATGGAGAGACTCTTCGCGCAGGTCTTCGAAATTTTCCTTCAGATTCCTTATCGGGGGGCTATATAATACATCAGCAAGCATATCTCGATAATAAAAAGTATCCTCAACTGCTAGTTCTGTTCTCTGCCATATATTAGAACTGCTGCCTGCTTTGTTGAGATTTTTGCCTGTCCTGCATATGTTTCCAAGAATATCTAGATTTCAGGAGTATCAGCAGGCTTTCTCTCCCTGCCCATCTGATGTTCTTACTCTCCGTTTTGTTTTTGCCGAAAATTGCTGAATCTTCTTTCTTGACCTGTGTTTGCCATATTTGATAATGACGAAACTTAGGACATAACATGAAATCCCTGTAGGTTCAACAGGATCCCTGCACCGCAGAAGCGAAACAGTTCCTCCTGCCTACCCTACGAGGGTTCGCCGTACACTACTTACGGCATTTCATGGGTCTTACCCCACTTCGTGCCCTTTTCGCATACGGCAAGATCAATATGCTTTTCATGATATATTACAGCTCAGCAAAATAATTCTAGGGAGGGATTCAAGTCCTCTTGGGCTTTTGATTTCGAGGCCGGCTGTGCCTGTCAATCTTTGATTCCCTAGTGCCTTTTTTAAGTGGATGTTCTCTTCTTCTGCGCTCGCCTTTTGGCCTATTATATTTTTCAAGCTTGGCTTCACGCTCGCGCATTGTCTGCTTGCGTATTTTTTCGCCTTGTGGTATCCGCTTTTGGCTTGGGGTTACCACTGCCTGTTCTGTCTGCTCCGGTGCAAGCCCCAAAGAAATGGCATCAAGCCTAATCAGACTTCCATGAGATGCCAGCCACTCTATCTTGCCGCTGACAGACTTTGCCATATCATCATTTTCTACTACAAGGTATACCTTATCAAGGCCGCTTCTTATCCCCCGGAAAGCGGCTTCTTCTATCTTTCTTAGCGACAGCTGATTGTCCTCTGTGTCTTGGTTGCCGCCCTCCTCGGCTTTTAGAACTACAAAACCACATTTGATGTTTGGAAGGGCTGGATGGACGTTGATGTTCCACACTATGTCTATTGGGCCTGCGCCATAGTCGACATCCTGCTCTACTTTGAAATCCGTCTCCTCACCCATATCGATTATTGCATCTAGGTTTACAGCTTGTGCCAATTTTTACACTACCTCCTCCGTCTGCGCGCTTTTGCGATCATGCACACCCTTTATTCCACTCTTGGAGACAAGTGTTGAAGGCGTAACGACAGTGACATACTTCCGCAGTTGAAGTATGCTCTTATCCGGCATTGACTCTATTGCATTCTTGACCTTCCCTGTCATCGCCTCCGAGGGCACGACAAACACTAGCTTGTCAATAAGGTTTAGCATGGCTCTTGCTATCCCTTCATTGATCGACGAGTTAGAAAACTCTGTAAGGCATATGAATCCAAGTCGCATGTCCGGCATTGACTCTGATCCGGGCTTGAAAATCCAAGCTACATGTACAGGCCCAGCGCCGAGGTCGTGATTCTCTACCACTTCGTAACCAAGGCCCCGGCCTATCTGGATGATTGGTGTCTTAAGGGTGTCTATCATCTGAAGTCTTTCATGCGAATGTTCCTCTGAATAAGCAGAAGAAGAATTCCTGCTGACTCATGTGCTCATCTGCACAACATCTCTTTTTACAATTACCCTGCATGCTGCTTGGCTAATTTTGCCATTGCTGTGAACATTTTTAGCATAAAAAACCAGCATCTTCTATATGAGCCATAAAAAAGAGATCGAACAGCCACTAGATACCGAGCAAGCAAAGGAACTAGAATTGGATGAAACACCCAAGCCTACTAGAAAGGTGAGCAAACCTTCAGTCCCTGTGCCTAACAATGCTGAACCAAGCACCCATGATAGGATAAAAGGAAGACGAGTGATAAAGTAGCGTGGTGGTTAATTACTTTACCACCATGACAGGGCAATTAGCATATGTCACTACGCCTGATGCGACGCTGCCAAGTAGTAGTTTGGCCAAGCCCGACCGGCGCCGTCCCTTTGTGCCAGTTATTATGAGATCGACTTTATTTTTCTCGGCGTAGTCTACTATTGCAGGTACTATAGAAGTGGGGCTAGCCACCATTTCTACCTTAACATTGACTCCTTGTGCCATAGCTTTTTTCTCAATTTCGTCAAACCACTTGCGTGCTTCCTGCTTTGATTTTTCCAAAAGCTCATTTATTGCGCTTGGTGTGACAAGTCCAAAAGCTCCAGATGAATATGCATACCCAAGCTGCGACACGACAACATATAACGAGATAAGCTGGGCCTCATGTTTTTTTGCCATCTTGATAGCATAGTCGGCCGCTTTCATCGAAGATTCTGAACCGTCCACACATACAAGTATCATTGCAAAAGTCATCAGCTAACGTTGTGCATCACGAAAGATATAAGGATTGAAAAAGTATGGTTCATTTTCAAAAAAATATGATGTGTGGCAAGATCAATGTGAGATTTGCATATATCTCATAGGATTTACAGATTACCTTTGCAGTCGGTGCGGCAGGAAAAATTTTTGCGATATATGCAAAAAGGAATTAACAACATTGATGATAGAGAAGTATAAAGGAGAAATTTCGCCTCCTCACGCAGTCACAAACTAGTCCGCATAGAAAAACAAGGTTAGCACCAGATTATTGTTGCCAGATTCACCTTAATGACTCCCATATGCCTGCACGCAGGCTATGGCAAGATGGTTGTAACGAAGACGAAAGGAGCCCGATCCTGTGAAGTTGTAAAAGAAACGAGGTAGAGGTAGACATGTATCTCATCCATGTGCTACCTGAGCAGCAATCACAACCTTCTACTACAGCTGCAGCAAAAGGACTCTGAATGGACTGGCTAGTAAAGGTCTCCCTATATCTATAACAAGATGGCACGACTCTCAAATTCAATGATGATGATGATGATGCTTCTCATGACTAAGTATTGTCAGTAGCGCTGCATTTTTTGCACCAAGCTCGGCAGTCTTTTCATTGCTATCTGCGCTCCCTATTATTATTACATCGCCATCTCTTGGATTTAATTTTTCAACCAGCATCCTGCGCACCTCTCGCTCTTTCTTTAGTGAATCATTGCTGCTTGCCGGCATAACAAATTTATTGTCCTTGAAAAGCAGAGTGGTGGCACCTGTTGCGCCCATCTTTATGGCAGCGTCCCGTTGCTCAATGCCCAATCCCACTGCAAAGCCAAACTCCCTGACAAGCACTGCATAGTTGAATCTGCTAAGGGCGACTGAGCACCTGGGCAAGCTCATTTCTGCCGGAATTGCTGATAGCAGTCCTTCGTATACGCCCTTTCCTTTGGCAGTCATCTTTGTGCCCCTGTTTGATGTTTCGATAAGGCCTTGCATCTTTAGATGTTTTACAAGCGTCTTGACTGTCCCTTCGCCGAGAACTAATCTACTACACAGCGCATTCCTGCTCGTTATGCCCTTGTTTCCTATCCTTTGCAAAGCTGCAAACACATGCACAAGATCGAAGGAAAGTGCCCTGCTTGGAGCATACTTGCTTGCAACCCTTTCAAGCATCATGATGTACATGTGCATATATCACAGTAGTAGAGCCTCTGCATTATTTATTACCTACGAGTTGGATAAACCATCCCATTCTTTATATAGAAGTCGCTTGTATCCGAGGTGAATGCTAGTAAGCAACCAGATAACAAAAACATCTGCAGGCGTTCCAAGGATTGCAGTAGGTATTCTTCTTGGAGTGCTTGCTTTTGGAGTCTTTATAGTTGGATTCGATCAGGGCGAAATGCTTGGCTTTACCGTGCCAGCTGATGGTAGTGGGGGCGAGCGGGGGACAAATTGGGCCCATGAATTCTACCATGACATGAGGCATGCAGCAGGATTTCCGTGCCACTAACCTTCCTGGTCCTTTATGAAAGCTATCACTTTTATTGCTATTACTCTCCTTGCTGGAGCGATTGCAGGAACTATCTTAGGTGCTATCAACCAGGTTGCAGTTGAGCCGTATATCGAACACGCTATAGAACTTGAAATGCGGAACACCACTCAAAGCGGCCAAGTAATGAACCCGGCTGAGTTTGCAGCCTACCGGTTCTGGCAAAAAGGAGGCGAAATAATTGCCGGCACTATTCTGGGATTATCGATAGGATCGCTGTATGGAATTGTCTTTGCGTATACACGCGGCTCGATTTCTGGCACCAACAACAAGAAGAAGGCGCTAATTGTTGCCAGCATCATGTGGTTCGTATTATTTTTGATGCCTGCGCTCAAATATCCTCCAAACCCTCCTGTAGTAGGAAATCCTGAAACGATCTATTACCGACAGAGTCTTTATGTTGCATTTTTGGCGATATCGGGATTTAGCGCGCTCGGGCTTGCATTCTTGTATCGGAAGATGGCATCTTCGAATACAAAGAAGGCGATAATTCCCTCGGCATATGCCGCTATAATGGCCGGAGCATATCTGATAATGCCCGCAAACCCTGACCCAATAAATGCACCAATAGATCTGGTCATCGGCTTTAGAATAACAAGCGCAATCACCATCAGTATGTTCTGGGCTCTGCTTGGCGTCATTTTTGGCACCTTTTGGGATAAGCTCAATCCTGATGAGACGGCGCGAATAAACGTCCGTTAAAAATAATGTAATATATATCTCAGCTGGAAGGTTTGGAGGCTAAAGAATCGATAGTAATCCAAGTTAACATGACCGCAGAAAGAACAACAACATGTCTACAGCAGACACCGTCTTGCTTCGTGTTCTAGATATAAAGATAGAGACATTCTGAACCCTGTTACTGTAAGATGCGGCAGCATAGGGTCTTGTAAATGCAAGTTCAACTTGGGCGGGGAAGAAAATTGTCATATAGTCGAGTTGTAAGGTTAAGTCTACGCTCAAAGTTAGGATCATAATCATCATAATCAATATTTTTGCATGTGTGGCGGTGGCTACTGCTTTTCCCCTTAACTAACATCTCTCAACCATAAACGACTTGTATGAAAGTTACAATGCTATTATACATTATTAGACCTCATTATTGATTAAGGTAATGATAACCTTCAATGCAAGCCGGGAAATGTCTGCTCCAGTTGACAGGATATGGAACATTGTTGCAGATGTTGACAATGAGCCTAAGTACTGGCGTGGCACCAAAACCGTGAAAAATATCAGCAAGGCCGAGAACAAGATCGAGCGCGAGGTCACTATCGCGTTTAAAGACTCAAAATGCCGTCAGACAGTCCTGCTTAACCCAAAAAAAATCAGTTGAAATAATGATAACACAGGGTCCCATTAGGGGTACCAAGATAGTCCTGCTCAACCCTATAGACAATTACAAGACAAGGATCGATGTAGTATGGAACATCAAATTGACCAGATTTCTAGGTCTGTTCACAGGCATGGTGAAAAGACACATTGCGGAAGGAACTGATGAAGCGCTTTTCCGCATTGCGAAAGCAGTCGAATAAATAGCCCTATTTCTTCCTAGATGATGCAATGGAGTTTGTCCTTACAATAACGAACTTGGTATTGGCTGCCATAATGGCCGGCATATTTGGCGTTTGGCTGTACTTCCTTACATACATGACCAAGTCATTTAGACAATCTCCAATGCTTGAATCATTTAACCGGACAAGCGTAAGCCGCTTCCCCAAAGTAAGCGTGATCCTGCCTGCCCGGAACGAAGGACGTTATATTGCACGTTGTCTTGACAGCCTGCTTGGGCAGGATTATCCAAACTTTGAAATAATTGCAATCAACGATTCGTCAACCGATGGTACGGGTGAAATAATGAAGGCTTACGCGGCTAATGACTTGCGCGTTATGCACATCGATGCATCACCTAAACCGGAGGGGTGGACCGGCAAGAACTGGGCATGTTATCAAGGGTTTCTGCGGGCTCGGGGCGAGCTCTTGATGTTCACAGACGCTGATAGCAAACATTTGCCTACCACAATGTCCCTTGCAGTTGGACATCTCATGTCCGAGAACCTCGAGGCACTGACCGCTGTTCCTCGGCTCATCTGCAACGACTTTTGGACAAAGATGACCCTGCCTGTTCTTGCAACATTTTTGCACACACGTTTTTCGCCAATCCGGGTAAACGACCCAAACACCAAGACCGGCTATTTTTTTGGCAGCTTTTTCATCATCACAAGAAGTACTTATGAGGCCATCGGCACTCACGAAGGAGTAAAGGAGGAGTTGGTCGAGGACGGAGCACTTGGCGGCAAGGTCAAGGCCAGCAAGTTCAGGATGAAAATGGTCAGAGGCGAGCCCCACATAGATGCAGTATGGGCACGGGACCTTCCAACTCTGTGGCAAGGTCTTCGCCGCTTTATGATACCGGTTTACTATCAAGACAAAGTAGATGCCTATATGATGGCCATGGCTGTATTTTTCATCCTGTTTGCACCTTTTGCATCTCTGCCATATCTGCCAGTAGCCAGCTTTGCTGGAAACACATCCTTCCAGATGCTGTTTGGACTGCAAATATTCGCCATTGCTTTGATAATGGTTACTACTGCGGTGCAATGCAGGCTGACCATATTTGAAAGCCCTGTGTATGCATTTGCTGCTCCATTGAGTGGTGCTCTAATTTCATTGAGCTTTATGTCGGCGATTGCTGACGCAAAGAAGAAGGGCGCAGTTAGCTGGCGTGACAGAAAATATGTAATAAGTAAAACTCAAAATCCTGTATCCTAAGAATTAACTATATAAATATACCATATAAATGGATGGAATGGGAGCCTGAAACGACTGTTCCACCATACACCTAATCTATCCTATCCAATAACCTAAAGAATATAGAAATGATGTACGAACGCAAAAACAATAGGGGAAAAATTCAGATAATGGGCGACGTGCTAGGGCTTGCCACCTCTGGAATAAAAAAGACTCATATAATGTACAGAGCGAATCTCAGCTACGAGCAGGTACACCTCTACCTCGGAGAGCTGATCGGAAAGAGGCTGATCGCACAGGATGTGTCTCCTGATGGAGTGGTATATAGGACCACTACAAAGGGGAGGGAATTTCTGCAATACTACACGCGGTTAGTGGAATTCCTTGAAGAAGAGCCCGAAGTTGAGTTAAGTGCACCTTACATCAGCAAATAGTCAAACAAAGAATGTTGGATGAGAACAGGGAGAATGAGGAGACATAAAAAAGACCTGGCAATGCAGCAGCCTAGTATACACATAGAGCGTCTTCTAAAAGAAGAAGAAGCCGAGCAAGAGGCTGTACAGAATCTTAAAACCTACAAAGGGTTTTGTGTTCATAGACACAATTCACGACACATCCATACAACAATGGAAGAGGATGACCGAATCGCTTCCCGCAAGCCTATGGTCTTGGAGTTTATCTCGATCGTTTGCGAACATATTCCGCTTCCTATAGAAGCAGCTGCAGAGCGCTATGATTTTAGTAGTGTTAGTGGTGGTGTAGAAATTCCTCCCGCAATCGAGCTTCCTAAATCTATGACTATCCAGTGTGTTCGCATACCCCGTAGTACAAGCCAGCAGGACATAGAGAATGTGGGCCGTAGAATACAGATAGCTGTAGCGGATCTGGATGTTCACGAAATCCAAGCCGGAAGGGATGCACTATCTCAGTTATTGCCTGTCGGCGGGTGGCACTACGTAAAGAGCAGGCTAAAACTCATCAATTTTGAAAAGGACTGCATTTACGAGGAATATAGTCCCCAGCCATGCTGTATGTCAAGCTGTCCAATATGCATGGTAGTGGTAGTAGCCAAGAAGGGAAAAGAAAAACGACTAGAGCATGAGATACAAAAACATGTCCGAAAACGGGAGTCGTTGCAGATGCGCACCTCATAATTTTTCAATCGTGCAAAAGATTATTAGAACAAGATGCAATAATTTTTCCTACTTTTGAACAAGGCTATTCTAGCCGTGTCAATTATTATGGCCGCTATTGTGATCTTGTTTGTATATTCGCAGTTCAAAGATGTTAATGATTTCGCTGGCAATGTGCCGTTTCTGAGTGATCTTGTACAAACAACAACTACAGATGGAAGGAGGGGCCTTGGCGATAATGCCTTTCAGATAGGCCAAGTGGGCATCGTCAAAGCTTCTGATACAGAACTGCCCCTGCCAGATCTTTTCCAGAAGATAGAAAAGTCGGTCGTTCAAATAACTGACAGCAGTGAAATAGATGTCTTTGAATCCCGGCTCGGATCGGGCTTTGTATATGACGACAATGGTCACATCATTACAAATCATCACGTTGTCAGTGGCGGCGGAGGTAATAGGCTGGACGTAACATTTCCAGATGGCATTGTATATAGCGCTTCCCTGATAGGTTCAGACCCATCTTCCGATATTGCAGTCCTTTATGTGGAAGAGGTGTCAAAGGAAAAACTTCTCCCACTGTCGTTTGCAGATTCGTCTAAGGTAAGAGTAGGTGAGCGTGTGGCTGCAATTGGCAATCCCTTTGGGCTTTCTGGTTCTCTGAGCACCGGCATCGTCAGTGGAGTAGGCAGGCAGATCCCTGCGCAGGAAGAGGAAGGTTTCACGATACCTGATATCATCCAGACTGATGCCCCTATCAATCCCGGCAATTCCGGTGGCCCGCTGCTCAATATGAGGGGCGAGGTAATAGGCATTAACTCTGCCATCTATTCGACGACAGGCCAGTTTGCTGGTGTCGGCTTTGCTATTCCGTCAAACACAATAGCTCAGGTCGTGCCATCGCTTATCACCACAGGATCATACCAGCATCCATGGCTTGGGGTCGCAGGCAGGGACATGACGCCCGGAATAGCTGACCGCCTCGATCTTGATGAGCCCCGTGGTTTTTTGGTTATGGATGTAGTAGCCGGAAGTCCTGCCGAAAAGGCTGGAATCCAAAGAGGTAACGAAGATACAGTCATTAATGGAATACCCATGAAGCTTGGGGGCGATGTGATAATTGCGGTCGATGACAATACAGTAAGAAAGATCGACGATATCTTGGCCTATGTGGAAATGGAAAAGTCGGTAGGTGATGATCTGAAACTAACGATCCTGCGTGAAGGGCAGACGATGGAAGTTATCGCAACTCTAGCAGCCAGGCCTAGCCAGCAAGAGTCTCCTTAGCTGTAATATTGTTTATTAGTAATACAAAATGACATTGTACATTATATACAAACGACAGGCACTAATAATAGTGCCTCTGACTATGGAACAACAGCTTGGCCGCCATCATCATCATGAAGAAGAAGAAGGGCTTAACATTGATCCTACTACATTTGACCCCAAAATCGATGTTGTAACTGCTGCTTCCTTTCCAAAAATGCACGCACTCTATAATCGTTCGAGCAATACTTTGTATCAACGCTTTTCGAATGAAATTTCTTTTGATAGAATGCAGGCCCACTATCGAGAATATCTTTATCTAATTGCTAAGTAGCACCCCACTTGCTTGGTAACAGTTGAAGGATTTATTGTTTAATTGTAAGCATATGTGCTGAACTTTGATTGGCTATTTATGGTACTTTTCAGTGTCAGTTATCCAAGGTAGGATATGGTGGCGGAAGTAGTATAGAGAATGGGCAGAACCATACCTTCATTTAGAATTGCATTTGCAATGGAAAAAGAGGAATGGAAGTCCTTCCGTAATGCCTTAGACAAGTCAGATAGAAAGAAGTTTGATGAGATATTACCGTTATCGTCATTACTTGGTGGTAGTAGCGGCAGTCTCAGGAGCCGCCTAATTATTTCCTACCATAATAACAACTAACATCCCAGGGATGTAGAAAACACTTCCTTAATCTTTTATTTTTCCTTGAGTACGGAGATCCAACATTAAATTCCTCCTCGGCTCTTAATAAACAATATTTGTATCTGTCTCTTGTTTCTGTCTCTTGAATAGCGTCCCCTTAATAGGTAATAATTGTCTTTTATTGCTAAATATTGGATAAATTTGCTACCAATCTCTTATAATGGATAAATTGACATTTACTTACGCTCCCATGGATTCGAACAGTCCGCTTATGATCCTAATGATGGTTGTTGCTCTTGTGTGCGCTATTATACCTGCATTGGGAGCGGTGCTACCACCATCAGCTTTTGCACAACAAGAGGAGACCTCATTAGGTGAAGAAGGAAGCCTCGCAGACAGTATCATTTCGAATGTTTTAAACGGTGGCGATGATAATGATGATAATAATCAAATTGGTGACGCTTATTACGGGGGCAATCAAGGCGGAACGGTCAGCGCAACCGTAAGCAGGAACCAAGAGCAGAACGGAAATGAAGATATCGTAGGTGGATTCGCAAATGACACTACCCACCTTACTGCCGAACAGCACGCTGGCAATGTAAGCATACCCTTGGCCCTATCCATAGACACCACCACCACCACCGCTGAGGAAGAAACATCAACACCTTCTCCTCCAGACGACCCACAAGAATAATAATCATCATCACCAACTTCAGCGGCTGCTGGATAACCAGCAGAAAGAGATAACTAATAAAAAATTCCCTTTTCTTCTTTCTTTTTTTTCAGATGTTGTTATGGAGCTACTGTTCCCATTCTTTTTAGCATATTGTGTATGAGCACTAACGAAATCTGCGGCTCTTGGGATAAGGTAGTAGAAGGAGGAAAAAGAAAAAACTAACAAACCAACTAACTCTTTTTACTATTCTTTTATCATTAATGCAATATACATTAAGTCCCAACATTGTTTATTAGTGATGTACACTTTCCATTACTACTGCATTTGCTCATTAATCATGCTGTTGCCGAGGTGCTTCACCATGCCTTAGACTCAGGAGTGACGAAAAGTGAAGCATATCAATTGAT
Source organism: Nitrososphaera sp. (assembly GCA_036373895.1). GTDB lineage: Archaea > Thermoproteota > Nitrososphaeria > Nitrososphaerales > Nitrososphaeraceae > Nitrososphaera. The sequence goes on from DASUUV010000011.1 coordinate 13,126, forward strand.
GGCAGAATGTCCAACCGATATGCTGTTGATGGCCGCAGGCAGGATAAGGGACATGTCAAGACCCAACGTAATCACGTATTCAAGAAAAGTATTCATTAATCTTGTAAATCTCTGCCGTGACACATGCACTTACTGCACCTACAAAAAGGAACCCGATGACCCAATGCTTTCGACGCTGAACCCTCATCAGGTTCTTGCGATAGCAGAGGCTGGCAAAAAATTTCGCTGCACAGAAGCGTTGTTTGTAACGGGCGAGCGACCGGAGCAAAAATACGAGCAGGCAAGAACTTGGCTTCGTTCTCTTGGCTATTCATCAACTGTTGAATACATCTACTACATGAGTGAGCTTGTCCTTGAAAAAACGGGATTGCTTCCACACACAAATGCTGGCAGCCTGACCAAAAAGGAAATGTCCATGCTGCAAGACACCAACGTAAGCCTTGGACTGATGCTTGAAACATCAAGCGAGCGGCTGATGGAAAAGGGTATGCCACACGAAGATGCACCAAGTAAGAACCCGAAGGTAAGGATGAAGACGCTTGAGAGTGCCGGCGAGCTCCGGATCCCTATTACTACTGGTCTGCTGGTAGGCATAGGTGAAACACAAGAAGATCTGATAGATTCGCTGTTTGTGATAAGGCAATTACATGAAAAGTATGGCCACATACAGGAAGTTATAATGCAGAACTTTGCTCCCAAGCAGGAGACCGGTATGGCGAAGTTTCCACCAGCATCACCGGAGTATTTTCTTCGATCAGTTGCTATGGCAAGGATCGCGATGCCGGGCATGAATATCCAAGTACCCCCAAACCTCAACCCTGATATGTTTGGCCGCTACATATCCGCCGGCATAAATGACTGGGGTGGCATATCACCAGTTACAATTGATCATGTTAACCCTGAGTTTCCTTGGCCTTCTGTTGGGCTAGTAAGAAAGGTAACTGAAAGCAAGGGCTGCCGGCTCAGAGCACGTCTTCCAATCTATCCTGAATTCCTCAAAGGTGGATTTATTACGTCGAAGCGGCTGCAAAAGTATGCAAGCTTGGTTGCTGACAGCTCGGGATTAGTAAAGGAGGATTATTATGTCAATGATTGATTCGCTACTTAAAAATGCCGACCCTATAGTGGCGTCAGCCCTTGACAAGGCATTGAGCGCTAAGGATATATCTGTAGATGAGGCAGTCAAACTCTTTGATTCTACTGGCCTTGAACTGAATCTTTCAGTAATGGTGGCAGATGAACTCCGCAAAAGGACTTTGGGTGATTATGTAACGTACGTGGTCAACAGGAACATCAACTTTACAAACGTCTGCATCAAGCAGTGCGGCTTTTGCGCATTTAGTAGAGACTTTCGCGAAGAGGAAGGCTACTTTCTTCCTATCGAGGAGATTGTGAAAAGGGCGCAGGAAGCTGCAAGCTTTGGCGCCACGGAGGTGTGTATACAGGCTGGCCTGCCACCCAAGATGGATGGGCATATCTACACCGACATCTGCAAGGCAGTTAAGAAAGAACTGCCTGACATACACCTCCACGCGTTTTCCCCTGAAGAAGTGGTATATGGAGCAGTAAGATCTGAAACGCCCATGCCAGAATACCTCAAAATGCTAAAAGAGGCTGGCGTCGGGAGCTTACCGGGTACTGCAGCAGAGATTCTTGACCAGAGTCTCCGAGATATGATATCGCCGGGCAGGATTTCCGTGAAAGATTGGATCGCAGTCATCAAGCAAGCTCATGCTCTAGGAATACCTACTACTTCAACCATAATGTACGGCCACATTGAAACATCGCGCCATAAGGCAGAGCACATTGACCTTTTACGTAACATCCAAAAGGAGACGCACGGCTTTACAGAATTTGTGCCGCTCAGCTTTGTACACACTGAAGCGCCAATGTACAACCGCAAGACCGTTCCTAGAATCAGACCGGGGGCAGATGGCAACGAGGTCATCAAGATGCACGCTGTGGCAAGGATAATGCTTAACAATCATATTCCTAACATACAAGTCTCATGGGTTAAGGAAGGGCCTAGGATGTCACAGCTGTTGCTTGCAGCCGGCGTAAACGACTTTGGCGGCACTCTGATCAACGAGAGTATATCGACAGCTGCAGGTGCACCGCATGGGCAGCTGATGAGACCAAAAGAGATCCGGCAGTTGATAAGAGCCGCTGGCAGGATACCGGTACAACGCTCTACTGCATATCGGACACTGAAGGTGTTTGTTGATGAACACGAGGATCAGGACTCATTACTTGACAGCATCGACAGCTCGCAGTTTGGGTCGTACCACCAGTTGATCAAGCTAGACAAATTCAGGTACAAGGATGCCAAAAGCAATGGTAATATTTGAGGTAGGTAGATAAAGATCGCTACTATCTATAAATTCTAAAACATTAAAATTAATGGTTCTGTTGATTCTTCCGTCATTTAAATCAGTTGTTATTCAGTTGGTAGTTCTGTTCAATGTTTAGATTATTTCTGTGATTGTCTCTTATCAGTGCCACTATGGGCTGTTTTTATAGAAGTTAGATCGTCTTGGGTAATAAGTTTGAGAATTCTATACGTCTCAGCTCGCCTTGGGTGTATGACCATTGTTTGTTCTAGTATTCAAAATAACGTACTGGATAGAGTGTATATAGAGTATATTTACTACCTATCCACAAATCAGAATGCCAAGGGACTTTTTCTGTCAGCCAGTACGCGCTATACCTATCTGATCTGCCAATGTAGCGAATATGATGATAGCAGAGCATCCATCGAATTATCATACGGCTGCGCAGGCGCCGCGCCGGTGAATTGGACGCCTGAAAATACAAACACTCCTGCAAGCAGGACTGTAAGCGCTGAAACTGAAAGCATCATGCCCCTGTATCTGATTGCGGAATAAGAGTACCTTATCATCAAAAATGATGCTGCAATTGTAGCTGCACTTGCTATCGATGCGATGACACCTGCATTTAGAAAGAAGGCCTGCCAGTCTGTAAGCAGACCTGCCGCAGCAAATGCAATGGCTGTTAGCACTACACCCAAAAAAACATAGTGGCGCACACCTAAGTAGCGTGGCCGGCCGATGGTTTCTTCTTCTGATGTGCCAGAACCTTCTGGCTGCACTTGCTCTTCTGTTCTCTTAAGCGGGGCAGCGCCTGCATATTTCGGATCGACTTCACGCAAAAGTTGCAGACCCTCTTCTGTGATCATGTAGTACTTCGAGTTCTTAGTGACATAGTTGCCCATGCGCTCAAGATGGTAGTAGATAGACCCGGTAGAAAGCCCTGTAGAAAGCTTGATGTCTGAAAAACCAGCTATACCGTTTTTATCTGCTATGGCCTTGAGAATCTTTATTCTAGTCCTTCTTGCGCGTAACTGGGTCTCTCCTGTCAACAACTGTGATGACCAGTAAAATCCTTTATCAATTTCGAAATGAGCTCATAGAAGATAATAGTAGAATATTAATCTAAGTTAATTGTTAAATCCAATTGTTTATCCAGCTTAAAACTTGAACTATTGACTCTGTAGGAGTAGGCAATGCAATATTCAAGATAAGTTAAAAGGAGGACGTAAGGATTTTCTTACGTTCATTCAATAAGTTTATCATATTGCTCTGGGACTTGATTGTGAATGTTAGTCAAAGCTAGAGGTAGATAGCCATAGCATGCGTACAAACACACCTAACCTTGAGGGTTCTATGCTTCGTATGGGATCAATTGCATTTTTTGTGGGTATTGTTATTTTCATGGTATCTACTGTGTTGCATCCTTCGAGAGAAGACCCCACCAACCATCCACTTGTATTTGCAGAATATGCAGAAGATGATCTATGGGTAGCTTCCCATATTGGTCAGTTTGCTGGTGGAATGTTCATATTTGCAGGTGGATTTGTAGCCCTCTTTCGATTGCTTTCACGCTCAGAATCTGGCACTACTGTTGCTTCAGCACTCGCATGGCTGGGTCTTGCTGTAACCATAGCCACAGCAAGTGCCTTAACTATCCTTCAAGCAGTTGACGGGATTACTCTCAAAATAGCAGTAGATGCTTGGTATGCTATTCCTTCATCTGCTTCCACTACTGCGGGTAGTGAGGAAGGACAAAAAGCAATAGCCTTTCGAATTGCGGAGGGGATAAGATGGACGGAGATTGGTGTCAATAGTTATTTCCGTATTCTCCAAGGTGCAGTAGGAGTGATCTTTGGTGTTGCAATCTCAGCTAGCGCTGTCCTTAGTAGATGGATTGGGGCAGTTGGAATATTTGCAGGCATAGCTACTATTGTACTTGGTGTAAATGTGGCGTATGTGGGTTTTGGAACTGTAGGTTCCATCGAGGACACTGTCTCGACATGGACTTACATAGCTTGGTTGGTCATACTTGGCATTTTCATGTGGAGAAAAACAATGGCAAAGAAGATAATCAGTAGGTAACTCATTAAAAGAGAGAACATACTCTAATCAATTTACAAACCATTTGGGCTTTTTGTCCGACAACCTCTTAGAACAAGCGCAATTTAATATCGTATTTTGCTAGATTACTAAAGTGAACTGGTAGGGGTTGAATAAATCCATGACTTCAGCATCTTTCATAGGAGTAGCGAAAGGAGAGAAAGATTGTAGAAGGTTTTGGAATGGCAGGGAATAGAAGTATAGGAAGAAGATGCTACTTGGATCCAAATATTGATATATATATACACTATCTTGTTGGTTCTAAGAGAAATCCATTTCTGACTTGAGGCTCAAAGAGTGAATATGGAAGACGAACAGCATCACCACTTGGTCAGACCAGAGAGCAAGAGCGAATCTCAATTTGAGAAAGTTTCGCCACTGCATTCACAGAGTAAGGGGGAGTTGCCAGTGAGTGAAAGAGAATCTCATAGCAGTAGCCACCACCAGAATCACAACCACTCAGCACCCACCCAAATGAATACATCGACGACTACCACTTCCATGATTCCTGCATCTATAATCTACAATTTCAATGTTCAATTTGATCCAGCAATTCCACAAGCAGGCAAACTAACTATCCTCAGACTGATAGTAACTGAGCAAAAGGCGGGGGAACCAATCAAGGATTTTGATACCATACACGACAAGCTTATGCATTTGATAATAGTCAATAGAGAAGACCTTTCACATTTTGCTCACATACATCCAAAGTTAGATAGTGAAACTTGTATTTTTCATATCGAGCATACATTCGCAACAGCTGGTAGATACAAGATGTGGATAGATGCCAAACCCAAAGGAGGCATGCAAACCCTGGCAGCTTTTACTTTCAATGTTGAAGGTCAGCCCATTCATTTCCCAGCTACTATTGCACATGAGCAAAACCGTGTAAAAAATGTGGATACCGAGGGACAAAGCTATAAAGTTGCCTTGAATTGTGAGCCAGAGCAGCTTGCAGTGGGTAGGAATATCAAGATGACTTTTGAGATCAAAGATGCAAATGGAGAGCCAATCACCAATTTAGAGCCATTAATGGCTGCTGGAGGTCACTGCGTTATTATTGATGCCGATGGTCGAGAGTTCCTTCATGTTCATCCTGCAGACGAAGTTCATGATGTTGTAGGATGGCGGGGAGGACCATCTGTTTCATTTATGGCAAATTTTCCAAAGGCAGGTCTATACAGAGCGTGGGGACAATTTCAGCATGAAGGAAGGCTCTTGACAGCCGATTTTACATTTGAAGTTGTTGCAAGATAAGTTTGCATCCCGATAGTTTACAATTTTAGAATAACCATGTGAACATCAATAAATGAGGACTGGAAAACCAATTTATTTTGAATCTTGGCAAACAATATTATATTTAATATAAAATTAGCAGTTTGTTTCACAACTGTAATAAGATAGTCGTTCAGTCTTCTAGCAATGGTTGCAAGCACAGTTGAGCTTGAGCGACCTATGCGTCGTATAGGCTCAGTTGCATTCCTTGCAGGTATTGTTATTTTCATGGTATCTACCATTGGGTTTCATGCAGGTACTATGGATCCAATGGACAATCCTGCTGTTTTTGGAGTGTATGCCCAGAGTGACCCCTGGATAGCTGCTCACATCGGTCAGTTTGCAGGTATTATGCTAATTTATGCTGGTGGGTTTGTAGCGCTTCATCGGTTGCTTGTACATTCAGAATCAGGTGTTGCTTTAGCACTTGCATGGTTTGGATTAGCAGTAGCAATAATCACAGCCAGCACCTATGCTATTTTACAAGCTGTTGATGGGGTTGCACAAAAGATTTCAACTAGTACTTGGTTTGCTATTCCCCTTGAAGACACTGAAGAAAAAGCCATTGCCTTTAGAGTAGCTGAAGGGATAAGATGGACGGAGATTGGTATCAATAGTTATTTCAGAATGCTTCAGGGGGCAGTTGGAATAGTCTTTGGTGTTGCAATAGCAAAGAGCGGTCTTCTTAGTAGATGGATTGGTGCAGTCGGAATAGCTGTCGGGGCTGTTAGCATAGCTGCTGGCATCATTACAGCCTACAATGGATTCTCCGAGCCTGTGTCAAACATTTGGGCAGTGACATTCTATATTTGGATAATAATCCTTGGCATTTTCATGTGGAGAAAGACAAGGGAAAAGAAGAAGGTCATCACTAGGTAAGCTGTTAAACGACGGCTTATACCTTAGATTGTAAAACGAAGATTACAGAGCCTTAATTTGCCTACTTTTCATAATCGGACATATGTTGGAATCTTTCCAAGCTTACTATAAGAGACATCTGGGCTATGGTAATCCTGTTAATATTGCTGCCAAAAAATCTACAGAGGTTTTGCGTCATCAACAAGCGGATGGAACTTGGTGCTTTGTCATAGATAATCCCTGGGGGACGGACTAATAATAACCGCAGGAAGTAATTATATAGAATATAAGACCTTCGAGCCACCATCTATCCCCAAGTCGGAGCATTACTTGGTTCACTACAGCCTTTTTCTGTATTGATTCTCTCTGACCAGTGCCATCACCCTATAGTTAACAGGAAGGGTTATCGCCCAGCAAGTTAACAGAG
>DASUUV010000012.1:0-32480 GCA_036373895.1 Nitrososphaera sp.
CAATAATCAGGTCTCCTTCTGCATGGATCCTTTGCGTCGCCGCTCTATGGGTACCACGATCACCTGCACAAGATCTCCATCTTCTATGTTGAGTGCCTGCCTTTCAGCCTCGGGAATAGAAATCCTGCCTCCGCTCTGTACTGTAGTCTTGAACATTGCATTATGGAATGTCAGACTCTGGAGAACTGCAAAGTAGTTCTGCATGGCATCTTGCTGAACGTTAGAAAACTGCCGGATAAAGTCCTTCTGTGCCTCACTTCCCTTTGTAATAGCTTTCTTGAAAGCTTCCATAGGATCTGTGGAATCGCTAGAACTCATGCGCATTAGCAAACACAAGCATCATTTATTTAACGTTACCTAGGCGGCTTGTCCACCTAAAACAAAATTGCGTATGATGATAATTAGAAAAATCCAGAGAGAATAGTGCAGAAATGCCAAGACGGAACAGTTTTTTATATCTTGAGCCATTTGTGGTCAACATTAGGATCATGTACTACTAAAAAAGTTCAATAAGAAGATGGGACTTATATATCAGAATTGCAGGCGCTTTTTTCTGGCTTTGATCCTGTCAGCAGCATAAACAGCGGACAGGTCTTTCTTTGGGAAAAACATAAGAATTCATGGTATGGCATACATGGCGACCAAGTTATCAAGTTCACACTGTCTGACAAGTGTATTGAATTTCTTTCCTTCCCGGAAGATAAGTCCTGCGACCAAAAAATATTCAGACTTGACGACGATATCCAGAAGATATTTGAAGAAATATCGCATGATCCACTCATATGCAGACTTGTCAAGGCGTATCCGGGCCTACGCCTCATAAGACAGGAACCTCACCAGTGCCTATTCTCGTTTGTTTGTGCAAGCAATACCAGCATACCTATGATTCGAAGGATGCTCTATAATATGACAAGAAAGTTTGGCAGGCGCACAAAAGTTGATGGAATAGACCTCTTTACATTCCCTTCCGCTGCGGCTATCAATAGGGCAAGTGTAGATGAACTAAGGGACTGCGGTCTTGGATACAGGACAAAGGCAATAAAGGCTGCAGCAGATGCCATCGCAAGTGGACGACTTGACTTTGATTTACTAAAGAAAGCAAGCTATTACGAATCAAAAAAAGAATTGCTGCAAGTCTATGGAATCGGGAACAAGATAGCTGACTGCGTGCTTTTGTTTTCACTTGAAAAGCTTGACGCATTCCCAATCGATGTGTGGATCGCAAGAGCACTTGCTAGCCATTATAGTTGGCTTCACAAAAGCAAATTCCATGATAAGATTGCCCCCCATCAGTATGAGCAGCTGTCAGATGGCGCGAGGAGGTACTTTGGCAAGTATGCAGGATATGCTCAGCAGTATCTTTACTATCACACAAGACAGGTTGCAGGTAAAAAATGGTGATAAATACTTAATAACTATCATTACAAATGCTGAATAGCAATGTTAGCTAATCGCCCTTATCATGGCAAGACCGTTAAGAACGCTTGACTGGGTGGTTATCGCAATCCTTGTGATAGTGGCTGCTATAGTAATATACCTGCTTTGGCCGCTTGTAATAGCAATAGCAATAATCGCCGCTGGATACTTTATCTATAGGTGGTACACAGGAAGAAGGCTTGTCAGGACAGGCTAGCCAATCTATTTTCTTTTACTATTTTTGCCAGCATAGCTTTTCTTATTATCATCATCTCTCTGGGTAACGAGATCAAATAACTCCTATTTCCTTCAGTCAGGTCGTCTAAAAAGCCGCAATCGGTGCAGTTTCTACAGGTTGAGTGCTACTGACATTCCGGACATTCCTAGTCGTTTTCCCCTGTGAAGTAGTGACCTCTGTCACAAGCAAGATGCTGACCACACCTATTTCTCAATCATGATCAACATGTTACAGTATTTATATATCCATGTATATGTGTATGTGTCTCTTTTTTGTCATTCCTAGAGACATTCAGAGTACCAAAGATAAATGCAGTCACAGAGTCTGAAAGTTACAATATTGGCTTGTTCGACTAACTAAGTTATGCGTACTGGAGCGCTCTGTAACATCAATGTGTATCATAGTATAAGCCGTTGTGTTTTTGTTACATTGTCCATTGATGTTGTATTTCAAATATTGTTGTCGCATTGGTGGTTGTTGTAGTAACGTTGTTTGTAGTCATATTGTCAGTTATGCTTTTACTTCTAAATTGTTGAGCTACTGCGTTAGATCTATAATGCTTCTTCGAATGATCAGCTTGGCTTCTGGTGAAACGTCATACTGTTCCAAAATTATTTCTGGATCTTTTATCAGCTCGTTTCTGAATTCTGGCTCGCTAGCTGCCTTGAGGAGAACCTCGCTTATAATCTCAGCTTCCTTTTGCTGTTGAGACTCCAAGGGTATCAGCACCAAACTGAATGCTTGTATATAATCTTAATGCATGATTCCTCTATATAACTTAATAAAATGTAAAGTATAGCAATCGTGACTTTGAGTCACAGACATATTATTATGGATATGTACTGTGGCTGCCAGCAGGAACAATCACGCCTGTAACTACCATAAGATCAGTTACATTTATGCAGGCCCACAACTGCCTCGGGCAGACAGGTCATTTGTTATAGGTATTTTGAATATTCAATATTTCCAACACATACATCTCCTGCACTTGGCGATCTTGTAGTAGCCCTTCAAGATCCCTATCTGGCCAGTTGTAAACTTGCCGCTTGAGCATCATGCTGAAAGCAATTACGGATACCTAGTATACAAGATTATTATTAATTGGGACAAATAAAGAAAAAAGAAAAGGAATGTACTGATCTACTCTGCGTATGCTCTTTCTGCATGTTGCGAAAGATCCAAGCCGATCTCTTCTTCCTTTGGAGTAACCCTGATCCCGCCAGGCCATACTATATCCATTACCTTGATAATGAGTGCAGTGACACCCATGGCCCACGCTAAAGCTGCAAATGCACCAACTGCATTTTCGTAAAGCTGGAGAGGATTTCCAAAGGCCAAGCCTTGATCACCCCAAGAGAATCTGCTTTCTGAGAATATACCTGTCAAGAGTGCTCCTGCTAGACCTCCGATGCCATGTACTGCCCAACAGTCAAGTGCATCGTCCCATTTGCGCCTATTCTTGAACATAATTGCTGCGTAGCAAACTATGCTGGCCAGAATTCCTATTATAAGAGAAGACAGTGGTGAAACGAAACCTGCGGCAGGAGTAATAGCTACTAGGCCGGCTACAGCACCGGTTGCTGCGCCAACTGTCGAGGGTCTGCCAGTATGAGCCCAGGATATGAGAGCCCATGTAAGAACAGCTGTTGCTGTCGCTATTTGGGTAGCTACAAACGCACTTGTAGCTGCATTGCTGGCATCAGCGGCAGAGCCGGCATTGAAACCGAACCATCCAACCCACAGCAAGGCGGCTCCTAGTACCACCATGCCTATGTTATGAGGCTCCATTGGCATTTTGCCATAGCCGAGCCTCCTTCCAAGCATTAGCGCTATGACTAGCGCTGCCCAGCCGGATGTGATGTGGATAACTGTTCCACCTGCAAAGTCAAGTGATCCAAGCTCGCCTGTCCAACCAGGAGCGGTACCACCTGCACCTAAAGACCAAGTCCAGTGCGCAGCAAAGTCATAGACAAATGTTGTCCATATGACTACGAAAATAATGTAAGCACTGAACTTCATCCTTTCAGCAACGGCAGCTACAATCAGCGCAGGAGTGATGATGGCAAACATCATCTGAAATATCATCAGTGTCTGATGTGGTATTGTTGGGGCATAGACATCAGAAGGTACATCATGTAACACATGGTTAAGTCCTGCCCAATCTAGAGTGCCTATGAAACCTAAGTCGCCGGCGTCAGGACCAAATGCCAAGCTGTAACCAAATAGCACCCATTGAATTGCTACTAGGCCGGTGGTAACAAATACCATATGTAGCGAGTTCACTGCGTTCTTTCTTCTTGATAGACCTCCGTAAAAGAATGCAAGTCCAGCTGGTGTCATCATCAGGACTAATGCAGAGCTAGTCAACATCCAGGCATTATCTCCAGTGTTTATTTCAACAGGAATAAGGTTCCCTTCTTCATCTACCACAAGGTTTTCTTCTTCATCGACCTCGAATGAATGATATCTAACAGCTAGGTCGTCAGGCGTATAAGCAAACGCTATGCTAGAGAAATTAATTGCAACAAGCGTAGCCAATATCGAAGCCAGACCCAGCAGAGTAATCTTAGAAGGCCGAATCTTCGTTTTACCGTCTGTCATATAGGACTGAAGGCTGGAAAGTTTGAATAAAAGTATTTATCTTAATTTTTATTAACCCAAGTATATTTTTGTTCATTATAAAAGTGAAAATAATAACGTAAAAGGAGAATTTTATGATAAGGTGTTTTATTATCATATTTGCAATCCGAACTTCTATATGATCGACATAAATAGGTGCCAGCCACTTGAGAAGACAATTGGCCGCCGATATCAATTCCTTGATTCAAGATTGGAGAGGCAGCGTCGTCACTTACATCACATCGTCTGATGATACCGACAGGCTGGCTGAGTATGCTCTACATCTTGCAAGGATACTTGCTTACCCTAGCCTTGATGTCTCTGCGCTCTTGTCCTCGATAGATGCAATGGGACAGGATGTAGCCCAGATACTTAAGAAGCGCGGCAATATACCCCCGCGACCAACCCAGATAATAGAAAAGATAAATGACCATCTCTTTAACGTGCAAAAATTCAAACCAAATACCGATGACTATTACAATCCACTCAATAGCTACCTCAACATAGTAGTCGAACGCAAAATAGGGATCCCTATTACACTTTGCATACTTTACATTAGAGTCGCCCGCTCGGTGAACTTCAAGATGTACCCTGTGAACTTTCCCGGCCACTTTTTGATCAAGCATATTCTCGAGGACAACAGTGGTGAGATCATCGTCGATCCGTTTAATGGCGGTAGGATAATGGACGACTATTCACTCAAAGCGTTGATTGATCAAGCATATCCACAACAGAACATTCCTCTTACTCATGCACTTGTGGAGAAAGCAACAGCAGCCCAAGTTGTGATAAGGATGCTTAACAATGTGAAAGGAAGTTACTACGAAATACAGGACATGGACAGGTACAATATTGCAAATGAAATGGTGCTTGCTATCGACCAGTACAACCCTGATGCAGTAAGGGACAAGGGGATCGTACTTCTTAAAAACGGCAATCCTTCAGAAGCATTAAAAGTTCTGAACTCTTATCTAGAGATTAATCCAGAGGCTGAGGACGCTGACGACGTACTTGACATAATACGCCAGATCAGGTCTGAAAGGAAATAGGCTTGCCGAAGATTGCAAGGTACTTATAATATAATACATGAGAGCGCTATAACCTTCTCATTCTTTCTTCAGCGCTATGTGTCTCTGTATATTCCTTAAGCAGATTAGAACCTCAGAAAGTCATCAGTCACATTACTCAGTTGGCTAGTGAGTGGTATTAGGTGGCGCAGCGCTGCTGCCATTTAAATATTTGGATGTGTCTCTTCTTGCTAGCAGCTCAAGCAATAGTCTCCGGTCACCTGAAAAAATCTCTGCCTTTTTTACAAGACAGCGCCAACAAAGTTTCACGTATATTATGGCTTGCAAAATCATCCGAATTCCTTGGACCTGTTACAGCAAATTGCCAGTGGTGCAAGAGCTGCTGCGGATAGGTTATCAGGATGGTTCCCAGCATGATGTGAGCTGGATGAACAAGTCCGAACCCGGTGCCGGAAGCTATGTAAATCTCATGGAGTGTTCACTTATAAAAGAGACCTATTCCGATTATGGCACCTGTCATGATCAAATACTTCATCGGGAGGCCGGCCCTAGCCGCGACTGCAACCACAATGACAAGGTCAAGGCCGTACAGCAAGTCTGCAAAAGGAACTAGGACCGTGATGCACGATTCATGTCGATGGCTCCTCCCAACACTAGCCCTATACCAATGAATCCAAGGGCAAAGCTTGCCTATAGGCCTCTCAAAATGGGTGGGACCTGTCGCTCTTTGGGCTTAGGTCGGTTTGTGTAGAACCCTTTGTAAAATATAGTAATGACACTCACATGCTGATTATATAGTGTTCTTCCAACTTTTGTAAGCTGTATCACTACTGCTACTGCCGCTATCATTCTTCAAACTGTTGAGATAGGAAAAGATGTCCTCCCTTGTCATCTCGGTAAAGCGATTGTTGTGGCCCAAAAGAGAGAGACAAATAAACCATAGTCACAAGATACAACCGTCTTGTTTTCCATGCTACATTCTATTGCTCATAACAATCTATGATAAAGTCTGCAAGTGCTGCCTTGTCCGTCTGAAGATTTTCCTAAAACCAATTGTTGGATGTTTGGCAGCAGGCAGATCCTTGCAGCACATTTTACCTTTTTGTTAGTTACATAGTACTGAGAAAAAGAAAGATGGCATAACTCCTACCAGCCTTCCTCTATTGGTGGCCTTATTTTGTTCCTTTTCGAATTCTCTCTCAACCTGAGACATCAGGGTATAAGTAGTAGGTGCTGCAGCATGCCATTATACGCTCGCCCAAACTGTATAAAAAGTACATCTACATTGGAACAATAACACTTGCTGCAAGTGGAGCAGTTGCTATTTACCTTAACTTTCAGGGCGTCAGGTGCCTGTCAGACCTTGTACAAGTTGACAGGTCTGTTTTAGCTCCAGAGCGCTTAGAAGAAATGGAGAGGAACTGCTCGATCATTACCAATTCATATGTCTATTCTCTTTATGGCATCATTGTTGGAATTATCCTTATAGTAATAGGGTTAGTAAAAAAGAGGAAGAATATGCATACTTTTTAAGATATATGTTCTTGGAGAAGATGAAGATGATGATGACGATATCGTATGACGGCACAAAAGCATGATGACTCACTTGAGAAGATTGCTGCTGATGTAAGAGGTTGCCCTCTCTGCAAGCTGGCACAGACAAGGAAGAATGCTGTGCCAGGCGAAGGTCAGCTTTCTGCCAAGATAATGTTCATAGGAGAGGCACCCGGCCATAGCGAAGACAAAGAGGGCAGGCCATTTGTAGGAGCCGCTGGTCGAATCCTTGACGACCTCCTGAAAAAAGCTGGCATCGAAAGGTCGCAGGTGTTCATCACAAACATGGTCAAGTGCCGGCCTCCAAACAACAGGGTGCCGAAAGAAGATGAGTTGACCGCCTGCAGACCATATCTTGATAGGCAGATTGCATTGATCAAGCCCAAAGTGATCTGTATACTTGGCAGGACTGCATACTCTTCGCTTTTAGGCGGCAGTTCGATAACTGCAAGCAGAGGCAAGATAGTAGAGAGGGCAGGCCAAAAGTACTTTTTGACTTTCCACCCAGCAGCTGTTATTTACAACAAAGGCCTTCTTTCTGCGCTGGAAGCCGATCTGAAAAAGCTGGCTGTAGAAATCAATAAGGAAGAAGTGAGTGAAACGTCATTGGAGGATTATTTGTGAGCTGCCAGAACAGCTCGTTTTACCAGCGGCCTACTGAAGTAGTGGCAAGAGATCTTCTTGGTAAGAAGCTTGTCCGCACGATAAGAAATAACAATAAGCAGTTTCGGCTCGCTGGCATAATCGTAGAGACAGAGGCATACGGCTATAGTGATGACCTAGCAAGCCATGCGTATGTTGGTCCAACAGGTAGAAATAAAATCATGTTTGGCGACGTTGGAAGGGCCTACGTGTATTTCACATACGGCAACCACTTTTGTTTAAATGTCTCTGCAAGAAGAAGCAAGGTAGAGGCAGGCGCAGTCCTGATTCGGGGGATTGAGCCGGTAGAAGGCGTCGAATTGATGAGGCAGTTCCGGCCAGTCGACGATATTTTTTCACTCACCTCTGGCCCTGGCAAGCTTACACAGGCTCTCAATATCACATCATCGCTCAATGGAACTGATATGACCAATTCTGAATCGAAGATTTATGTCGAGTTTGGTAAGAGGCCCAAGCATATTGTCACTACGCCAAGGATCGGCATTACTCAAGCAGTGGACAAGGAGTGGCGTTTTGTCGACCCATCGAGTCCCTTTATATCACGCAAATTCCAGATCAAAGTGTCATAATCATCATTATGACTAGTGACGATGAGCTAAGCTCTATCAATAGTTTTTATTATTAAATGAATGTCACATTGGATACAAAACCAAAGAATATGTTCCATCTTATTTTGAAAAGGATGACATCAAGCTTAGAGTCAAATTCTAGATG
This sequence comes from Nitrososphaera sp., assembly GCA_036373895.1. Taxonomy (GTDB): domain Archaea; phylum Thermoproteota; class Nitrososphaeria; order Nitrososphaerales; family Nitrososphaeraceae; genus Nitrososphaera. The sequence continues at coordinate 8,233 of DASUUV010000012.1, forward strand.
TTGATATATCAAAAAATATACTACAATTTACTTAACAGCTAAGTAGCTGCGACCCCTATAGAAGTTTTGGAATACAACTAATGCGACACGGCCTCTATAGAAACTTCATATTCTTTTTCAATCGCATTCATTAATTTTTTACCCGTTATTTTACCTCTTGACTTTGTGATAGCCACAATTGAAGCGCCGCCTGCACCGACGCCTTCCTTTACGAACCCCTTTGCAAATGCCTGCAGGCCTGGCTTGCTCGATTCGCCTAGATGAAGATCACAGGATAAAATTGGAACTCGCTCCGAAGCCATTCTTACAAGGCCAGACAGATCTGATGACGGATCTTTTGTGACATATGTTGTAGTGCCAATATAAAGACCCTTTAGCGGCCTGCCGAGGCGCTTCAATATTGCAGCGACTGCAGACATCTGAGTGCCTCCGGCAAGCATAATCTTGCCACTTGCAGACAGCACACCGCTTGCAATTCCGGCTACAGAAGGCATCATTGGATCTCCAAAAGTCGATATAGCTTCAAATGGCGAGCTTATCCTTCCAACCCCATCAACGGTGACTCTCTCTATTGCAGAACCTACTACCTTGTTTTTCAGATTGTGTGGATTTTCCGGCATACTGCTGCTTACCTTAAACCTTGCATCAATGCCAAGTGCTCTCAGCACGGCAAGTGCAGTTGTAGTGCCTCCAGGAATGCTCTCGCCTACTACTATTAGATCTGACATGATGGCCAGTTGTTTTCCAAGCAGCTCACCATGCTCAAATGCACGCTTGACGCTTGATATGTCCATAGCATTTTCATTTATGATGTTTCTACCTGGTTCAACTCCAAACGATATATATGGTATTGAGGGTTTGACCTTTGTCCCTGCATCAACTACCAGAAGGGGGATCCTTGCCAATTGTAATGCAGTTCGTGTAATTAGTGCCGGCGTAGGCTTGCCATCAGGTGTAGCCGGTACAACATCAATGCAGCTGCAGCGTCCATGATACAGAAATTCCGCGTCTGCCGGCGATGTATATTTCACTAGTTCGGCGTTTGCCCCTGCTACCGTAAGCCCTGAAATCTCGCTTGTGGCAGTGTACGAGATCACACACACAAAAACAGGAGTTTTCGTAGCAAAACTTTTGACTGCAAGTCTGTCAGACGCTGTTATGTCGAGCATCTATTCACTACCGGTCATAAGCTCCAAGAATTCTTGTTTTGGCCTAGGCTGGAGTACAGAGTTGGTTTTCTTTTCATGTCCTATCGTAGATATAGAAGTCGGACCATAGTTGTGACCGGGATACAGGATGAGGTTTTCGTCCAGTTTTGCCAGTCTATTAAATAGGCTGTCGTACATCTCTTTTGCGTCACTTCCGGGAAGATCCACTCTGCCGCAGTTGCCCACAAAGAGTGTGTCGCCAGTAAAAATGAATTGATCATCAAGTAGGAGGCAGATGCTGTCCTTTGAGTGACCGGGTGTGTACAAAACCCGTAGCCTGATGCTCCCTATTTCGATCGTATCCCCATCAGATACTGCAATATCTTTTTCCAGCTGCGAGTTTTTGTGCTGCACTATCTTGGCACCGGTTAGCTCTGCCATCTGCTCGTTTCCAATCACATGATCAAAATGAGTATGAGTATTGATGATATACTTGGTCCGCCAGTTGTTCTTATTTAGTGTCTGGAATATTTTATCTAAGTCCCACGAAGGATCAATGACTGCAGCTTCGCCATTTTCCTCATCAGCTACTATGTAGGTAAAATTGGCCATCTGGCCTACTGCGATCTGCAATACTGCTGGCTTCATACGATCCCCTTTTCAGCCTCCAATGGTATCCCTATCCATTCCACATATACAGGACCTGTGTATTTCTTTTTATTCTTCTTCTTCTTATCTGCAAGTCCAACCTTTAATCGATGAAAGGTTATAGTGGCATCTGCCATGATGCATTTTTTATGGATCTGCCCAGTGTTTGGGTCAAATCCTGAAGGAACATCGACTGCCAAAACATAAGCCTTAGATTTGTTTATTGCATCTATTGCAGACGCATAGGGCTGCCTGATCTCGTCCTTAATGCCTGTGCCAAATATGCCATCCAAGATAATGTTAGCATTGGCGATTCGGCTCTTTATCTCGCTGGTTAACTCCTTGCCAAATATTAATTCAATTGAATCCATTTTTTCGATTATGCTCCAGTTAAGCCTTGCCTCTTCGCTTCTTAAATCAGAAGGACTCCCAAGTAAAATGACCACGACTTTGGCTCCATACCCAGCAAGATGACGCGATGCGACGAACCCATCGCCGCCGTTGTTGCCTGTGCCACACATCGCAACTATTCTCTTGTTCTTCAAGGTCTTGAACTTTCGGACAACAAAATCCGCTACCCCGTGGCCGGCGTTCTCCATCATGAGAAAACGTCGCATTCCAAAAATAGAATGGCCGTTTTGTTCGATTGCATACATCTGATCTGAAGTAATTGGCCTCAACAACACATATGACCGTCTATTCAGACAAACATAAAACTATTTAACAAAATTTGGACATCTTGATAAGAATCCTCTTCAGTTCATTGTAAGATCTCTTGAACCGAAGACTCTAACTTTCTTGTTGTAGTTTAATCCTTTTCTTCTCATTTTCATAAGACAGTTTTTCAAAGAATGTTGGTCAATATTCGTTCTAGCTGCGAGCATGAAAGAGAGAGGATAAACATCATACATTATTTTGGTCTTGGTTGCACCACTGTTTGCAGCCCCAAATAATATTGCAACAATCAACAATATCTGTCCTACTTGTATTCTTCATGATATCGGAACCAGATAGCCAAACTTAACATAAGATCTTGAGACATCAAGTTTAATCCTCTCTATTTAGGATGCTTCTCGAGTAGTTCCTTGAGGTCACTACTCATCTCAGCTACCTCGCTGAGCGTCAGCTGTCCCGGATCTTCATTGCGCATCCACGTGATGTACCCATCAGCGTCAATAACTATTGCCCCAGACCTTTCCAAGTACTGCGCTATAACGTTTATCTGGACTGGCGTTAGAGATGGAAGCATCCTCCGAACGTCTCTTAGCTTCGGATAGCCCTCAAAATCCCTAATCGCTTGCAAAAAAGCGTTAATGTCATCCTCTGAAACTTCATTTGCCGGTCTTGCCTTTCTTGGGGATTTTCTGGGTTTGATAGAAAATGTATGTCGCCTTGCCCTAAAACTTTTTCTCTCTATAGGGTTGGAAAGGCAAGAGTAGATTTTTCGAGTCCTAATATCGGAACATACAGTGACTGTGCATCAGTTCCTAAGCTATCTATGAATGTGAATTCTCCAGAAAGCCTTTTTAGCTGAATGAACTTTTTGGTTGGCTTTTCATTCTCAACAACATAGTGAATCGTCATGCCTCCAACTGCACCTGTCTGAATAAAAAGGACATGCTTGCTGTTGTAGTGAATATAATAGAGCATGGGAATGACTCCAAGCATCGACTGAGCGGAGTAGATTATCACCTTGAGCATGTCTTGTAGGTTCTGGTATTTTAGATACACAATCTCGTTTTGAGACATGACATTAACATAAATCTCACACCATATCTTCTTTTTGATTATCGCAAATTAGCTTTGTGCTCGCTGCAACGTGATGTATTCTTTGAGGGTAGGATAACCTATAGAACACTTACATACCATGGGCATAGCTATACAGGCGAGCCCGACCTTGGAGAACCGGTTTGCAGCAAAAAAAGTCATTCTAGAATGTATAGGCTCAATGCTTAAAGTGGGTTTGCTGGCTTGGTTAGAATTCTCATACAGTTTTTATGTATACAATAGAGATAGAGGTATGTACAAGTTTCTTCCAAGGTTGCGACATTGATGCAGACCTGACAAGACAAGCAATCATTCTGGACACTTTAGAAAACAAATACATCCTTGAGCAGCTGCAGAGATGTCTGCAAGTAAGAGGTTCTAGTTATACATCTTGCTAACATTGTATAGCATCAAGGTCACTTCAATATTTTATGCATGAATCAAGAGCTGAGTGCTCTATCTTTTCTATCAGTCTTGAAGATCACCATGTCTAACATAAGCTGGGAGGCCACAGAACCATGCCATGCCCTCAAGTCATGGTGGTGGACATTGCGTTCATACAAGGATTTTTCTACGGAAGAATTCAACACATCATGACCCTTATGTTTCTAAATTCTGAAGTTAGTAATTTCTGTTTTGTACTTCTGTTGGCACACTTTTTGCAATCAGTTGCAAAGATAATAGGTAATTTTTAGTTTCCCATAGCCACCTTGACTCTTCGCACAAGGGTCTTGAGATCAACCGGCTTTCGGAGGAAGTCATTTTTTTTGACTCCGGGCATTAAAAATTCAAGGTCAGTTAATTCAAATGCCGACATGAAGACTACTTTTGCATCTGGCTTAATAACTTTAATGTTTGTAGCAAGCTCAAAGCCACTCATCCGCGGCATCCTGACATCTGTTATTACCAAGCCATAATCTGCGGAGTTTACCTTAAAATGTTCAAGAGCCAGCAAAGGATCAGTAAAACCAAAGACGGTATAGCCCTGCCTACTCAATGCCTGTTTGAAGATCAGCACTATATCCAGCTCGTCATCAACCACCAGTATAGAATGAGCAGAAGACAACAGGCTATAGTCACCTAGCATTGATGTGATGCAGTTCACTATTAGCGAAATGGTGCGACGACATTAAACCATAGTTGAGAACAAGATACGAACTTATATTGTCTGCGAAGAAATATTCTATAGAACATATGTATAGGTCTGGGCATGTTATAAAAAAGGTCAGCATGGGCTGCTTGCCAAGAGATACAAAACAGGACAGACTGGCAAATTAATAACTATATCTAGAAAGCAGTTCATCAATTGATGGAATTGTCACGGATATCAGTATTTTCGAAAAATTTCGATTGGTGATTTTGGAGAAGCAGAGATGCTATGATGTTGGAAGAGGCTACAAAAGATGACTTTCTTATTATTCTCTTGAGATGCACGAACCATCAGCTGTCATGACAAACCTAAATATTTGATCGACTTCTGAGTTTTCAAAAATTTCAGAGTCGTGAGTTATTATTATTAGCTGGGCCAATGGTCCGACACCTTCTCTGAATGCCTCCGATAGTATTCTGACAAGCCCTCTCCGCCTATCTTCGTCAAGATGTGCAGTTGGCTCATCTAAAATGATGAAATCAAGCTTGTTTGAACCCATCACATAGGCAATACTAAGACGAAGTGCGAGGGCTACAGCCACCTTTTCGCCTCCGGAAAGCGAGTCCATATCAATTTCACCCTGCCTGCCGTAACACATTATCGCTACTTCCCGTGCCCCTTCTGTAAGTTCGATCCTCGAAATGCCAATATTAAAGAGCGAGGCATATTCTGATGCTTTCTGCGATATAACTCCGAGCGCCCACGAGCGAAGGCTAATGCCCACCATCCCGTCCCTATTGAATATCATCGAGCGCATCCTTTCCAGCATTTTGGAGAATTCAGATGCCTGTCTTAACTGCTCCATTGCATGCTTGGCAGAATCTATCGCTGCCTGGGTGTCAGTTATTACACGTCTGTACTCACCAGTCTTGACACTTGCGGTCTGCAATTCTTGTATCAGCCTTGTCCTCTCTAGCTTCGCATCTGTGTATTGCTGGAGGCTCAAGCCACTCATCTGCCCACGCAATGCAGCAATTTCTTCAGCAAGTGTCTTTGAGACGCCATCTATTACCAGCTTGAAAGGATCATCTCCTACGTAGGCTATTTGCAGAGGAAGTTTGGCCAGATATTTTTTCTTGCTATTGAGGTCGTCTTCAATCTTGACCAAGTCGTTTTCAGAGCTTATAGAATTGTTTGACAGGAACTTTTCTGCTGTCACTATCTTTTTGTCCTGCTCTGCCAGCTGTTGCTCTTCTTTCTTGAGCTCAACCTTGGCTACTTGCAGTTTGTATTTTTCTTCCGATCTGCGTCTGATCTCCAGCTGAATATGGTCTACGTTAAACATTTCATTAACCTTTGTAACAGGAGAGTTGCAAACGGGGCATTTGCCATCCGCTATATGCAGTTTGCCGGCACACTCTAGAAAGCCAAGTAGCTTGCCCATCACGCCCTCATTTTCCTCCAGCTTTGAATGGATCTCCTCTGATTCAGCTTTTACCATCTTGAGTCGTATGTGCACTTCTTCTTTGGTTTTCAGCACATCGAGCAAGTTCTTTGCTTCCATAACTACTCTTTCCATTCGTTCTACTTCTGTGCTAAGAAGACTGCGCCTTTCAATGACATGTCGCATGAGCAGCTTTTCGCAATTCTGAAGCTCCTGTGTCTTTTGGATGACCGGCTCCAGCCTCTCGATTTCCTTGTCAAGCTGACCTATTTTTTCCTCAAGCAGCCTTCTTTCCTCTTCAAACTCTTTCAAAAGCAATGATCCCTCCTTTAGCTCCTTCTCCTTTTCCTCTAGCAGTCTTTCCACCTTTGGAACTTCCTCGTCAGTGTAGCCTATTTCATCACGCAGCCTTTCGCGGAAGCCTACGATGACATTGCGCATCGTTTCATAAGCTGAGTCGAGTCTGTCAATGCCAATCAGGCCATTTAGCAATTCCTTAAAGTCTTTTGGTTGCGCTTCTACTATCCTGACCAGCTCGCCCTGCTGCACTACCCCAGCAACACGCAATTTTTCATAGTTGAGCCCAAGCACACGTGCTATTTCCACACTCATTGACTCGCCAAACTGTCTGCGCTCGCCGCCGACAATTGGCTTATTTACTATCTTGTCACCATCGGATACAAGTACAAGCTGGGAAAATGACTGGAGGCCGGAGCCATTGAGTGCTCTTATCGCCTGGAACTCTTTAGAGTTGAGAGCAAAGCGCATCTGCACCATAGCATGGTTGGCGCCTCTTCTTACAAGGTTCTTGTTTGACTTTCTTGTATGCTTGCCAAAGAGCGAAAACGTCACTGCATCGATGATTGAGGACTTGCCGGAGCCGTTATGCCCTAGAAATATCGTTATACCCTTGCAAAATTCTATCTTGGTGTCTTTGTGTGCAATGAAATTCTTCAGCTGGATATCCTTTATCATTTAACATCATGATCTCCAAATTTGTTTAACTTGTACGCCTGCCACAGTATTTCCAGAACCGACTTGTCATCCTTGTCAGCTGCCAGTGGCAATACTTCGCCTATCGTAAACTTGGCAAGCTCGTCTGACCCAAGCGCTTCTGTCGACAGCCGATAGAGCTCACTATCAATGTCTGCAGGCTTGGAATCATACACAGTAGTGGCAAGATGCTCTTCTAGCGGCTGCCAAATGTAGTGAAGACAAAAGTCATTGAGCTTTTTCAAGTGTTCAGCTATAACCTTAGAGTCAATGTTGCTCCCAGCTATCTCTATCCTTGCAACGGGTTTTTTGTCATAAGCTGTTGCCTTCTTGATTATTTGCTCGACCTCATTTGCAATGTCTTTGTAGTCTATCCTGGCAGAGAATTGCTGACGTCTGCTCTCAAGCCGTACCCATTGTGTTGACGGCTCCTCGCCAGACATGTCGGTTATGATGAAGCCCTTGTCTGCCTCCTTGATCCCTTCGCTTGGAGTCAGGTCGATTGAGCCAGGATAAGCAAGTGGCCCGCCAAGGAAATCAAACCTCTTTTCAAGGTGGTCATGATAGTGACCCAGTGCATAGTAGTTAAACCCTGCAGGAAGATCGGCAGAATTGAGCTCACCTGCAAACTTGTTAAAGTCAGCCAGCCCCTGATGCAGCACAAGCACCTTATTGCCATCGTATTGCTTTGCAAGTTGCTCTGCATGACGCATCTTTTCGATTAGTAAATCAATACTACTGCGCCGCTCCTTGTCTGCCCCAAACAATACACAATTTTCAATTTTGAAAGGTTCATCATATCGGAGCTTCTTTGCAAGCCCAAGGTTGCTGTAAATGTGAACAAATGGCACATCGCGAAGCCGGCTGATGTCATGTTCGCCCAGTACAAAGACCACTGAGATCTGCTTTTCCTTCAGTTTTTTCAGTATGTTGCCAAGTGTGATTATCGCCTTGCCGCACGGCCGAGGATTGTGAAATAGATCGCCGGCTAAAATGACAAGCCTCACTCTCTCCTTTATTGACACATCTATTGCCTCATGAAAAGCTTGGTAGACATCTTCCTCTCTTTCCTCTAGGCTGAACTGAGAATATCCAAGGTGGAGGTCAGAGATGTGTGACATCAACATTTGTATTCTGTAGGATCATCAACTGCTAATCCTGTATATAGCCTGATGGAATGTATGACTCCGATGATTCTTTGGTAACCTGCTGCTTCAATGCTGCCAGCTGGCTCCATTGTTCTACCGCCTTCTGGTCGCCGCCTATCTTTCGCTCTTTAACTTCATCCACCTTAACAAACGTCGGTAGGTTGACCCACTGACCGGCGAATATGGCCTCGCCTGGGTTTAATGATGTCAGCTGATCAATAAGATCCCGGCTAAGTGCTTCGCTTGCTGCAGAAACATGCATCTGGTCGTCTTGCTGGATCATGCGCATTACTGCAAGCGAGCCCATCTGACTCAAGATATTGGCATCGATTCCTCTTGGGCGCTGTGACACTATGACTAGCCCAAGCCCAAATTTCCTCCCTTCACGCGCAACCTTAGAAGCGAAATATTTTGTATCGGTGTCTTCATCCTTTGGTATAAACACATGCGCCTCCTCTATTGCCACAAGTATCGGGGCGGGAAACCGCGGCTGCGACTTAGCGGCACCCTTCTTTTGTCGCGTTGCCTTTTTCCTATCGTCCAGCAGCTCTTCAAGGTAGAATGACACAGCAATGTTAGCCTGTCGCTCAGTAAGTTCTACCAGATTGATAATGTTTATCTTGTAGTTCTTGAGAAGCGCCAATGGATCTGTCATACTAGCATCCAAAATGGTATGAAACTTGCGTCTTGCATCATCGATCTTGTCAACGACCTTGGCCGCTGCTTCGCGATACGACTTGTCGGCACCAACTTCTGATGCAGCGTTGATGAGCGCATCCCAAAAGTCCTCGCCCTTACGCTGCTTGACCTCTTCGGTGAACGCCAACCTAAGCACATGCATCTGGTTTGAAGCATTTTCCTGAATCTCAATGACCTCTGCGAGCTTGTCTGCCGACAAAAGCCGCGGGTTTATCCTTCCGTCCAGTAGGTTGATGTTGTTAGACCCCATGTCAAGCGTAGAATAGTCATCGTGGTAGTCAAAAATCACCATTGTACCGTTTATTCTGGCGATTTCTTTAGCCAAAAGCGAGACTAGATTGCTCTTGCCCATGCCGGTCATTGCAAGCACTGCGAGGTGACGCGATACGACTTTGTTGACATCCACTCGAGCACCTACTGCAGTATTGCGGAGAAGCGTACCTATCATTACCCACTGCTGTCCAGAGGGTGCAAAAATGGCAGCAAGGTCTTTAACCGATGCTTCGTACACTTCGGTGCCAGGCTCTGGGGGCAGTGCAGGCAGTATTGCCTTGCACTTTTTCAATTCAGTCACATAGCCAAGAATGCGTACGTGCCCCTTGTAACTTTTATCTCGACGGTTCTCGGCGGCAACCTGTTTACTCTCAAATGCCTCTTCGTAGTTGCGAATGCTGCTGCCTAGTGCATCACTGCTAATGGACGACTTTTCAACAAGCCCAAGCACCTTGTCTCCACCATAGTTGAGAATAATGTATTCGCCGATGCTAACAGGCCTTCTTGATTCAAATGTCACCTGATCCGGCTTGGTGACACCGATCAGGATGCCTAGTTCTTCTTCACTCATTTAGAGCATCCCTTGCTCCTTGCTCATTCTGCAAGCCATATATGCTTGCAAGTCTGTCTATATCTTCATTGGTTATCTTGCAGGTATTGTGCGCCAGCTTCAGGCAGTACGGATAGCCGGCTACACTGTGGTACCGCAGCTTATTCAAGGTCGATTTTACTTCTTGCTCACTTGCGTTGCTCATGATTTCAATCCGGATAATAGGAGTATGATCGCGCAGCCTTGCATAGACTTCAAACAAGGGCGCATGGCAGAACTGTGTTTCAACAGGAACACTGAAGCCAGCCTCCTTGCAGGTGTGTCCATAATAGTAAATGTCGCCGGCCTTTGACCCCATCTGGCCGAATTGCAGCCTGCTCTCAGAGGTCTTTGATATGAATATGCCGCTGCTACACTTCTTCACTATTTCAGACGCTGCTTCAGGCCTGCTTTTCGTCAAACGCGAAATGAGTGAACCATCGACGCAGATACTGTCAGCCTTGCCGGCCGCCTTTTGAGCAACGGATCCCTCCATTACCATCGCTCTTGATTCTAGCAGCTCGCTTCTTGCAGAGCCAGCTATGTCTTCTTCCCACTCCATAGCTAAGATCTTGTTAGTACTAGTGACTGCCACTGCGTCTATGACATAAAGTTGAAGACCCTGAAAAGCGCGCCTGTTCCAGCTGCTATCGATGCCTGCAGATTCGCATATTTCCGGGATAGACTCGTATGAAATCCAGCGCGATGATGCTTCTGCCAGAATTTTGTGAAAATTTGAATCTTTTATCTTTGATACCTTGACGTCTTTATTTCTTAGAGCACCAAGAAAAACTTCCTTGAGCAATTTATCCTATCGTGACGGGCAGTACCTTAAAAAATTGATCATGCTTTCATTCTATCGGCAATTGCGGTAGCATCCCACAGTGACCTTGCCTTGTCGCTTGTTTGCAGTACATCTGCTCTTATTATCTTACTTGCGATATTGGCTGCCATAGGCAGTGCACCTGTGGCTCCCGGCGAATTATAGTTGAGCACATGGAGCGAAGAATCACGCTCGAGTATGAGCGTGTCTGGTATGAATCTGCCGGTCTTGTCAATGACTGACGATCTTATGCCGGCTGTCCCGCGCTGGGTAAAAGCAGATGGCCGGAGCTGCGGCAAAAATTCACGCACTCTGTTTATCATCATTGTCTTGGACAAAGAGCTCTTTAGCTCGGTGCTTACAAGCGACAGAAACTGTCTGTCAAAAAAAATCTTCCGCGCACCTGTCTGAGATGACTCCAGTATTTTTGGTAGCATATCGACCAAGTTCCTACGCCAGCTGTAGGCATATGGGCCAAACACAGGTATGGCGTTTGGCCCCACCTCACGCCTGTTGTCTGCTCGCACGATCCAGTGTGGATCGAGAAAGGGGTATTCGGGGTACTTAGGAACCGAATAGATCGACAGCTTTGTCAGGTTATGGTACTCTGGTGGCGCCTGCCAGTACTCCCCTCTAAAATGCATGTCGGTGTAACCGTGCGCAACACCCATCATCCGGGCAATGTCCATCGAGTTGCCGCCGGCTACATTGACAAGATACTCTGCTCTGATCTCTTTGCCTTGGTTCGTAGTCATCGAATACACTCCTTGGCCGTATGATGATATTCGCTCGACCTTGTGTCCCAAGAGCAGCTTGCTGCCGAATGACTGAATATCTTCTAGAAGTCCAATCGTAAATGCACCGTAGTTAACCGATGCATCTTTGGAGCAATAGATTGCAGAGGCACACCGCACGTTTGGCTCAATTCTTGCCACTTCATTTTTGTCAAGCAATTGCAGTTCGTTTTTTGTAAGGCCGTTTGCCATCCCCCACTCCATGTACTTGTAGAGCCGGTCGATCCCCTTGTCATTAAGTGCAACCTCAAGGACGCCATCACGCCTAAACGGCATTTTCTTGTGACTGGAATACTTTTGCCACATCTCGTAGCCAAGCGCTGCAGCCTTGGCAAAAGTCTTCTTTTTTGTAGGGTCGTAGAGAAATGGCGCATGCACCTTTCCAGTATTCCTGCTGCTGCTATGCTGCGCAATGTTGTTTTCCTGCTCTAGCAGTGCTACTGATTCAGGACTCTTGGCGTGTGCTGACAGGAAGTATGCAATCGACATTCCAAGCACACCACCACCAATTATCGCGACCTTGCAGTCCACATGCAACATGAATCCATCTGTTAGATAAAACGTTTAATATCGATCTATGGACAGACACTCTGTATCTTGGCCCAGCAGCAGGAATTTGTATCAGATCGTAGAAAAGGGTTTGACAGCCTGCCGGAGTTGCCCAAGGATAGCAGGCCGATGCTGTTGCTGTCCGCCGTTTACTCTGGCGAAGAGAAGAAAGTCTACTTGAAGTTTTACGATCCGCAAGACAAAATTATTTACCAATGGCGCGACAGGACTGACCACAAACCCTACTGCTATACAAAGATGGACTTTGCGAAGCAGGCCGAACAGGTTGCGCAAAAAGAGACCAAATTCATACTCCAACATGTCAAGAAACAAGATATCATTCTTGACAAGGAAATTGAAGTCCTCAAAGTGATTGCACCTGATCCACTCTCAATAGGTGGCACCGACTACAGCTTTCGTGAAAAAGTGACGTCATGGGAAGCTGATATCAAATACCATGAGAACTATCTCTATGATCGGGCGCTAATACCAGGTTCATATTACGTTAGAAATAACGAGCAGATAACTCCATTTGAGTACCCTATTTCCGAGAAGGTGCAATTTGCACTCAGGAATCTACTATGGGACAAGATAAAGGAGACAGGAGAGGCAGGCAAGGAATATAGACAATACATTACAAACTGGGCCAAACTGCTCAATCAGCCAATACCAGAGCTCAAGCGAGTAGCTGTAGACATTGAGGTCGAGACTGAAGAGGGAAGAATGCCAAATCCACGCGATCATGACAGGCGTGTAACAGCTGTAGGGTTTGTTGGAAGTGACGGTTTCAAGAAAGTGCTTGTGCTTGCAAACAACATATCAAGCGATGGCACACCGCTAATTCCTGAAGCAGAACCCTGCGCAACTGAAAAAGAGTTGATAGAAAAGGCATTCATGATAATCAATGCTTATCCGATCATAATCACGTTCAATGGTGACGACTTTGATCTGCCCTATCTTTATGCGCGCTCCCAGGATTCCGGCATTGATCCTAGCGGCATTGCGATCCCAAAGGACAAGGTACCGATAATGGTCAAAAAAGAGTCATTTATCAAACATGGAATGCAGGCAGAGCCAGTCGGCATCAGGCATGGCATCCACATAGACCTCTACAGGACATTTGACAACAGGTCGATCCAGATCTATGCTTTCAGCCGCGCCTATACCGACCATACCCTGAATGCGATCAGCGAAGCACTGTTGGGCGACTCAAAAATAGAGTTTGAGGGGGACATAAGCGATTTGCCCATTCAGAGATTAGCAGAATATTGCCTTAAGGATGCCGACCTCACATACAGGCTGACCAGCTTTAATGACAATCTGCTAATGAAACTGCTGGTCGTCATTGCAAGGATTGGACGGCTGTCAGTAGATGATATCGCCCGCTTTGGCGTCAATCAATGGATCAGGGGTATCTTGTACTATGAGCATCGCCAGCGAAATGAGCTGATACCCAGCAGGAGTGAGCTGGAAAAAAAGGGTACTGCGTCGACTACAGCCATCATTAAAGAAAAAAAATATCGAGGTGGCGAAGTGGTTGAGCCTGTGCCAGGCATACATTTTAACGTCATTGTCCTAGACTTTGCGAGCCTCTATCCTAGCATTATCAAAGTGCATAATTTATCATACGAAACTATCAATTGCTCTCATGAAGACTGTAGGGAAAACGAAGTGGAAGGTACAACTCACTGGGTCTGCAAGCACAGGAAAGGTTTGACTTCGTTTCTCATAGGATCGCTTCGTGACTTGAGGGTCAACTATTACAAACACTTGGCAAAGGACAAGACACTTCCCCCAGAGGAGCGCAAGCTATACAACGTGGTAAGCCAGGCTATCAAAGTCATTCTCAATGCCAGTTATGGCGTCATGGGCGCAACAATATTCCCACTCTACTGCCTGCCGGTGGCAGATGCTACTGCTGCCCTTGGCAGGACAACCATCAACAGAACCATTAACAAATGCAGAGAGATTGGGATTCGGGTTGTTTATGGTGACACTGACAGCATTTTCCTCAGCAATCCGGATCAAAAGCATATAGAGCAACTGGTGCAGTGGGCTAGAGAGACGCTGGGCGTAGACCTTGAAATAGATAAGCAGTACCGCTATGTTGTATTCAGCGACCTCAAAAAGAACTACCTCGGAGTCCTATCCGATGGAACGGTTGATGTAAAAGGGCTTACAGGCAAAAAATCACATACTCCGCCATTTATCAGGAAGGCATTCTATGATATCTTGGAAATACTTGGAAAGATTAGCTCAGAGAAAGATTTTGAATCTGCTAAAGAAAAAATAAAGAATGTTATTCAAGAAAATGCCAAGAACTTGGAAGTATACAAAATTCCACTTGAAGAACTGAGCTTCAATGTCACCATCAACAAATCATTGAGTACATATGGTAAAAAGACTGGCTCCAAAACGGTGGACGGCAACGGTAGTGACATCTACAAAGGCCTGCCACAACATATCAAGGCTGCCAAGATGCTTGCGGACGCAAACAAACGCGAGGTTCGAGCCGGTGACATCATTTCTTATGTGAAAATAAAGGCAGGCGACGGCGTCAGGCCAGTCGAGCTTTCCAAGCCGGAAGAAATTGACACCGAAAAATATCTTGAGACAATGGAGTCGACATTTGAGCAGGTGCTGTCTGCCTTGAACTTTGACTTCAAGTCGGTCCTAGGCAAGCCGCGACAACAGAGTCTTGATGAGCTGTTTTGGAGCAAGCCGGCATCATAATTTATTATCAACCGGTTTTGAAGATTGTGTGAGAGTTGGATATACTTTCGCTCTTTATGGTGCCGGAAGGGACAAAGGCAGGTTATAGCTTTGCAGATATAGCGGTCAGAATTTCATTCAGGGAATCAAACGTAGCTGTTTATGGCGTACCTCTTGACATCACCACCAGCTTTGGCAAAGGGACATCGAGGGGACCGGAGGCAATAAGGCGGACTTCTGCCCTCCAGAGCGAGACATTCATGCTGGATGAAAAGACCGACATTCATGACCTTGTCAGCATATTTGATCTTGGCGACCTAAAGCTGCCCAAGACAAAGAGCATCATCAAGATGCTTGACCATCTTGATTCAACAATCCCAAAGGTAGTTGCTTCACTACGCAATAACAGCAAGATCCCAGTGATGCTCGGCGGCGAGCATACGCTATCATACTACCAATTGAAGGCGCTTGCAGAAGAAGAGCCAATAGTGATACATTTTGATGCTCACCGTGACATGAAGCCTAACTATGAAAGCTTGAAGATCTGCCATACCACTCCTTTCTACCATTTGCTGAAATATATCCCCGGCGAAAATTTGATCCAAATAGGTATTCGACAGACAGACAAAGAAGAAAACGAAACCGCTAGCAAAAACGGTGTCACAACCTTTGATGCGTGGGAGGTGCACAATGATATTGACAGTGTCGTAAGGTATTTGCAAAAGGCGACTGCAGGTAAAAAGATCTACATTTCATTTGACATTGACGCCTACGACCTGCCATACGTACCTTGCACTGGCACGCCGGAACCATTTGGTCTCGATCCATTTCAGGTACTGAAACTGATCAAGGCGATAGATCTATCAGCCTGCCTGATTGGAATGGATATGGTCGAAGTTGCTTTGAAAAATGGCGACTACCGGGAAGGCACACTGGCTACTCAAACATTGTACAGAATATTATCGCGAAAATATGCTAGACAATAATCTGCGGCCTAGCTGATAGACGCAGTGGAAGGTTCAGGGGAAGGTAGGGCTTGTCCCTTGTTTGCGCCTTGACTTCATTTATCATATTATGCAGAGTAATCTCGCGCTGTTTACCCTCATTTCTGTCGCGTACAATCAGCTTGTCAGAGTTGATCTCTTTGTCTCCAATGACTATCGTGTAGCGTATCCATTCGGTTTCAGATTCACGTATCTTTTTGCCTACTGTCTCATCGCGATCATCGACGTCGGCCCTTATCTGGTTTTCAGTCAGCTCTGCCAGTACCTTTTCGCAGTATACTATATGCTCTTGGCTGACGGGTATTACACGAACCTGCGTATGTGACAGCCAGAGCGGTAGCGATGCGATACCACCTTCTTTGGATATCTTGGCCGATTTTTCCAATAGCGCATAGATTACCCGCTCGATTGCGCCTGAAGGTGAATTGTGCAGAATTATCGGGTTCTTTTTGGTGCCATCTTCTTCGACGAACTCTATGCCATAGCGTGCGCCGTTCTCAACATCTATTTGGTCGGTTGATAGAGCCGATGCCTTGCCAAGACCATCGATGAAATTGAACTCCCACTTGAGCGTGAAGTAAAAGAAGCGCTCCTTCCATGTTTCAACTAGCACTGGTTTTCCGAACCTGTTGATAAGATCGGTCATGAAATCTTTGTTCTCGTTGTAAAAGTCCTCTGTGAATCTTATGGCCATTTCCACATCTTTAATTGTTAGGCCAAGATCGTTGAGCACGCTTATTGACAGCTCAAAGCGCTTGAGAAACTCCTCCTTTGCCTGATCCAAGTCTCTGCAAAACGCGTGACAGTCAGGCATAGTGAATGCCCGCAATCGGCGCAAACCTACTAGCTCACCACTTTTTTCTCGTCTAAATGAGTATCTTGTCAATTCGTATAATTTTAGGGGCAGATGCTTGTATGATATATTGAAATCCTTGGCCATCAGAAACTGGCCAAAGCAGGCAGCAAAGCGCAAAAACAGCTGTTTGTTGTCGGAAGTGATGTTATACTGCCTTGCAGGGAACCTGTTGAAGTAGCTCTGAAGCGAAGGGTGCTTGGTGTCATACATTATGGGTGTTTCGACCTCAATTCCACCATACTCCATTACCCGCCTTGTGACATATTGCTCGATAAGCGACTTCATCAGCCTGCCTTTTGGATAGAAGCGAATATTACCAGCATCTGATGCAGGTTCGTAATCGGCTATAGCCAATTTCTTCATCAGCCGGACATGTGCAGGCTGTTCATTGACTGCCCTGTTCTTTGTTGTTTCATAGTTTACTAGCATCTGAAGATTCTGGTCCTGCTTTTTGAAGTTGTATTTGCTGACAGCTGTCATCTCTCCGCCTGGCTGCGCGATGTACCAAAATGACTGTAATTTTTCCTCATTCTTGAGTGCAGATGATTCCTTTTCTCTATGCAATTGGTCAGCAGTATGTTTATGCTCTTCCTGCTTTGAAATCTCCTTAGAGTTCTCAGCCAGAGGATGGCCCTTTACCTTGATGTTAAACGACTTTGTCCACCCAAAGGGCGCGCGGTAGACCTGATTTATCGATCCCTTGGCGAAGCTTTCAAGAGATTTGATGATATCAATTGCAAGGGTTGGTGGCGCAAGGTCAGAGCTCAGATGAGCGTAAGGGTAAATTAGCAGGCGGCTGCTCTTGACCGTATCAAGATATTTCTTTATTTCATCGACTGCTATCTTGGCAACGCTTTCGTCGTCTCTGTTCTCAACTGCTATAAAAGCTACCACCAAATCTTCGAGCCTGATATTAGATTTGGACACAATCTCTTCGGCATCTCTGATCTCCTTTTCAATAGGCTCATATTCAATAAAATCTGAATGGAGCTGCAGCAGTCGCATATATCCTAATCCTAATCCTAATCTTACATCTAATTTAAGCCCATCTGGCCCTTTCGTTTTCCCTGTCTTCCTTGGTAAGTTTTTTCCATTCTTTATAGTGATCCCTGCATAGATAGACCCTCTTGCTGCCGCCCAATCCCAGATCTGGAGCCATGCCGGCCTTAATTCCGCTCATCGAGCGCTCAGCCTGGTTCCCACAGCTCTCGACACTGCAGTTGATGCCCTTGTCTACTCGGCCCATGTGATTGCATGAAATTATTTTCCTGGCTATAAAAAGCTGACTGGATTAGCTTAATACCTCAGGGAGCATATAATAATTACGGCAGTTGCCATACAACGATCCTCTATGTACTAAATGTCTCCACCCTCAGGAGCTTCACACGCAGATAGTGACAAGCTTACCGCAGGATGCGGGACAGATAAAACGGTGCACTGTGTCCATTTGCTCTTGCATGGTGACTGTCAGGCAAAAGGCGGACAAGTAAAGAGCCCAAGAAAACTAGCTGGTAAAATTTATAACAAGCGTTCAGTAGGTTAACCTCAGTCAAGCATGTCCGAAGAAGACAATAATAACTTTGACGACAATTTTGATGAAGAGTTTGACGAAGAGGAGGAAGATGAGTTTGGCGACGAAGATGAAGGCGCCAAGTTGTATCTGACTCTAAGATCTCCACAAACTTGAGCTCTTGTACGTCGAACTTGGGGACTCCCTGTTTTCACTTTTCTTTATTTTGACTAATCTCTCTCTACAGCAATTTGATTGCATAAGAGTAAAAACATTATGACTGAGTATCTATGAAGGGCGTTGGAATGGGATGCATATAACCCCTATTATGCCTAACTCATATTGAATAGCTGTGCTTACTTGCAATATATGTAGGACGTCGTTATACCGTGATCGAATCCTACAATTTTGAGAGCAGAACGATAACATGAGCAGAGGTAGCCAGCCCGGCTTTGGTTACTGGCTGAGAATATTTCTAGGTTACACGAGAATTCAACGACAAGACGACCAAGACGTATTGATTTGTAGATATGGATACAAAGGTCAGGTGCAGCACGTTAGAGACTTAAATGGTAGCGTAGTCTAACCTGCTGATAAAGGCCAGATCTCACATTCAGTAGATTCATCGATACCTCAAATAATCCTCATCAGCCACAGCCTCGAAGAGTTTTCTACCTTTATTTGTAGTCTGAAAGTATATCGCGGTAGCGCGAGTCCTTATACGCTATGTACTTTACGTATTCGCCATAAGTCATATCAAATGAACAGTTAGAGCACTTGACAAATGAAAAATCGTCTGCCAGCTCTGCAGTTCCCTTGCAGTCAGGACAGTGAACCTTCATGTGCCATTTTGAACCCAGAAAGT
Source organism: Nitrososphaera sp. (assembly GCA_036373895.1). Taxonomy (GTDB): domain Archaea; phylum Thermoproteota; class Nitrososphaeria; order Nitrososphaerales; family Nitrososphaeraceae; genus Nitrososphaera. Next base: position 27,145 of record DASUUV010000012.1, read on the forward strand.
ATAATAATGTTGCCAAATTTTGGTCTTAATTGTAATAGGTTATAAGCCAAACAAGTTTCAGGTAACCTGTGGACAGCACCTCAGATGAACGTTGAACAGCAAATTTTGCCAATAGGTGCAAGCCTAGGGCTGGCTGTACTGTATTTTATGTCTATTTGTTTTGCTTTGATAGGGGCTTGCAATGAACTTGCAATGCTGGTATGCATCATCTTTTACAACAAGACAGAAAGCAGCTCAGGTACTTGCCGCTATCTTATATCTAGCAGGAATAGTACACGCCATTTTGCAGGAATAGCGAGGATTTAGGAGTTTTTCACAATCTAACAACTTATAATATCCAGAGCATCACCATTTGCAGATGAGTAAGACTTGCTTGAGGTGTGGTAAGACTTTTGAGGAGATTATCGAGGATCCAGCCGCTGAGAAGTACCCTGCATGCTCGGCATGCTGGAAGGAGTGGACCACTTATGCTGTCATGGTGATGAACGAGATGAGACTGGATATGTCACTGCCAGAACACAGAAAGGCCCTCCGCAAGTATGAGAGGGCGTTCTTTGGACTTGAAAAGGGCATTGGCGAAATAGAAAAAAAGCCGGACAACCCTGAGACGCAACACGAACACCATCACTAATCATTTCAGCCCGACAGTTTTTAGCGAGTGCTCCGGAATCATCTTTAGTATTTCGCTCCTGTTTGGCAGCCCGAGGAGCACTTCATGCAGCGAATCTGTTAGGCGCTCTTGGTGTACTTGATCAAGTGACATAAAAGCAGTAGTCAGCGACTTAAAGTCAAGCTTTGCAATAGAGCGAGGGTTTGCCAAAATCTGCATGCAGTAGGTCTGGAACATCACTCCACGCTTTTCAGCATCAAATTCTGATAATAATTCAAGCCAGGTCTTGAAAAGGATTGACAATTTATTTGGATCTATGGTGGGCACTGCTCCTAATGCCATGTTTATCATTTCGCTCTTTTCGTCATCGCTCATTTCATAGAACTCTTTGAGACGGTTTTGCAGCATTTGTTTTCGCAAAAAATCCGGCAGGTCTGCAAGTATATGGATGATGTTGCCAGCTGCATTGTTCATGATTAGATTGCGTAATGGAGGGATTTATCTTATTTTAAGGATGAATTAAATAACTACACTAGTAGGAGAGAACCTTATGCCATGCCTTGTTACAGTCGGCGGATTCTATGGAGATGAAGGAAAGGGCAAGATTATAGCCTACTTGGCGAAAAAGGACAACCCTGCGGTTGCTGTGCGTGGAGGCGTTGGTCCAAATGCAGGTCACACTTTTACTTTCGAAGGCAAGGAGTACAAGGTGCGCATGTTACCAAGCGCTGTGCTCAACCCGACAACTAGGCTTCTGGTCGGCGCAGGAGTGCTTGTCAACCCGCAGGTTTTGGTAGATGAAATAGAGAAGTTTCATGCAGACGACAGGACATTTGTGGACAGTCAGTGCGGCATTATTGAGCAAATACATATTGACCGTGACATAGGCGAAGACTACCTTAAGAACAAGGTGGGCACTACAGGCACGGGAACTGGCCCGGCTAATGCTGACAGAGCACTCCGGAAGCTCAAGCTTGCAAGAGACATTCCAGAATTGTCGCTTTACATGGAAGATGTCAGTAATTCAGTTAACTATGCTCTACACAACAATGAGAGGGTGATAGTGGAAGGGACACAGGGCACTTATTTGTCGCTGTTTCATGGTGGCTACCCCTATGTCACATCAAGCGACGTGACTGCTTCTGGCATCTGTTCACATATTGGCATCGGACCAAAAAGAGTCGACGAAATACTAGTGGTCTTTAAGGCATATGTCACACGTGTTGGCAGCGGGCCGCTTGAGAATGAGCTGAGCGAAGAAGAGGCAAGAAAGCGCGGCTGGATCGAGCATGGGAGCGTCACAGGCAGGCAGAGGAGGGCTGCGCCTTTTGATATGGAGCTTGCCAAGAAAGCGATCAGGCTCAATAGTGCGACGCAAGTTGCAGTCACAAAGCTGGACGTAGTTTTCCCACAGTCTGCAGGCTTGCGCGAATACACAAAGTTGCCCGAGGATGCAAAAAAATTCGTTGAAAACATTGAAGGCGAGACCGGCCTGAAGGTGACCCTAATTGGCACGGGAAGAGAGGTCTATGATGTTATAGACCGCAGGTCATCGTAGCTTACTTGCCACCAGCGCCTTTACGATATCCCTGCATGAACGCAGGTCATAAAGCAGTTTTTTCTTGTCGCATGATGATAGATTAAGCCTACCAATCATTGATTTTGCTGCAGCGAGGTCTGCTGACTTGACAGGCTTGGGCGGAGGATTCCCCTCAAGGCCATGACGTAATTTCAGATCCAATATTGCGTATTCAAGGGCCACGTAGGCTCGCCATAGCGACATCCTGTCCGGGTTGCTACTTTCAAGAACAATTGATTTGGCCTGCTCTACAAGCCTGTCCAGCTTCTCCAATGATAATTACTCTACCGCCAACGGATGACTTTAATACTGTAAGTATTAACAATATCGCGATTTGCAGCTTAAAGCTCCATGCTACATTGCGCTGGCAAGCCTCAGGGATTTTGGAAGGCTAGTATGCGCGCTGGAGCGGACTCCTTTGCCTGCATTTTCACTTCAGTTTAACAGGCACGAGGTGCTTGCCGTTCAGACTGATATGATCAACGGAAGGCCTGTGATCTATTATACACAAGAAGACTCAAAGGATGGTCAGTACCTGGCCTACAGAGTAAGAAACGGCATTGAAGAAGTGTTGCTTGCCAGCTCGGTTGACAATCCTACATATGTTTACTCCCCTATTCTCAAGGTGGAAAAGTTCCCCCGCTCGCTTGCAAGATCTGCGAGGATTGACAAACGATCAGGCTACACAGTCATAAAGCTTAAGGATCTACCAAGCCTTGCCAAGGTGGCAGCCTATAAGACAATATACGATGAGCCACCCTTGCCGCTCTTTCTATTCAAAGAACGCGGAGGCAAGATCGTGCTAGGCACTGCAATGAGTGCAAATGATAATGAGACCATTTCCTACTTTTACTATGTAACTGTGGAAGAAGAGCCAAAGGAACCATTTTTGCGCTACAGCAGTCAAAGGGCCGATCAGCCATCATTCTTGACAAGACTGGATGAACACGGATACGTTTATCTCAAGGTGATAAGACTGGCAGAGGATCACCCGCTGGTAAAGACCTATGACTAGGCCATTTTTCCAAAGAATTGCTGCAGCGGCTATAGAAAAAAAAAGCCCAATAGTTCTTGCTCTTGATCCTAGACCACGAGGCAATCAAAGGCTGCCAGAACTTGCAGCAAAGACCATCTGTGCAGTCGAGCACCACGTCTGCGCCGTAAAGATGAACTTCCATATCATCCTACCGCTCTCTGCGTCTGAAATTTTGCGCATAAACAAACTGGCCCACTCTTTTGGGCTACAATCGATAGCAGACATCAAGCTGAACGACATTGAAACCACCAACGCTGTTGCCGTCGACCACCTAATAAAGATGGGCTTTGATGCTGCCATAGCAAACCCCTTTATTGGCAAAGACACGCTTGCTTCGCTAGTACAAAAGGCACACAAGGCAGATGCCGGCATCATTGCGCTTGTCTACATGAGCCACCCAGAGGCAAAGGAAGGCTTTGGGCTCAAAATACAAGGACGCGGGCTATACAAAATGTTTTTTGAAAGGGCAAAGACTGCAGGTGTCGACGGCATAGTGGTGGGCGCAACCCAAGATGAGATTTTAAAAGAGGTTGCAGGGCGACTGCCAGTATATTCACCTGGAGTTGGAGCGCAGGGCGGCGATGCAGGGCAGGCAATCAGAAACGGCGCAGATTATTTAATTATTGGCAGGTCAATAGTTGAGGCCAAGCAGCCTGCCAAGGTCGCAGGAGAAATCCAAAACAGAATTTTATCGATAGGCAAGTGAGCGTTGCTGAAGATATTTTTTTGCAGCGGACAATAGGTTTTTGGCGTTTAGATAAGTCAGTTGCTGCATTGCGTCATCGAATTTTCTCCATGCAAAGCCAATGTGCTCATGTGAAAGGATCACTTTGCGTGTGCGCGCCCGTGCAAGATACAACACAACCTCCTTTCGCACGAGCTTCTTGCTATGTCTGTATTTGTATTCAATCTTCATGCGGAAGCCATCTAAAAATTCAACATCCGTAATGCAGGTCTCCTCCTGAATTTCACGAGTAGCTGTCTGCTTTTCGTTTTCGCCAGCCTCAATGTTACCCTTTGGAAAGTCCCAGTGGCCGGCGGAGTAATGCAATAACAAGTATTCCGGCTCTGAATTGTCTTCCATATAAAATACCACTGCACCAGCCGACCGCTCGTCTATCAATAGTCTGTGATTGATCTGGTTGTTTGTAAGTTTTTTGCGCTATCATTCTTCGTCATAGTCATTCTCTTTTGCCGCTGGCTCTTTCTCTTGGTCCTGCAGTAGAACAGGCACTGCATAGTTGTGTATGTCTAACCATTCTTCTTGCGACATCCAGTAGCTGCAAAACCATTTTTGTTGTTTTGGATCATAGTTTCCGTGCTGTTGTGGCATGGTAATTTTTGTTGCAGTCACCTTTACATTAGCGTTTCAGAACTTCGCCGCCTTTTCTATTCCTAAAATAATAGTAAAGGACTGTTGCAGCTACAAGCGACACTGCAAGACCTATCAGCAGAGATGAGATGAGCGTAAATGGGTTTGTCCCTGCTGTAAGCACGGATGTAAACTGGAGTAGTGGGATATAGAGCAGCGCAAGCACAGTAAGGCGCAGTATATCAGACATAATCCTGCTGCTTCCCTTGAACCAATCGCTCAACAGGACGCCGCCAAGGATTGTAGCAATCCCTATCCATAGCAGAGTTATCGTACTGTCGGCAAATCTTCCCACTATAGTCCTATTTGAAACGATTTCAAGTGCACTCATTTCAGGAGTAAGTATGTTGGATGGTATGCTGGATATGCCGTTTGCAATGGCTGCAAGTATGATAAGCACGCCGCCAATGATTGAGAATATCTTAATAAACGATGTTGGAGTCAGCCTGCCAAATGAGCTTAATGCCTTGTCGATGTCAAATGCCCTGACGATGAATGCACCACCAAGAATTGCAAGCACGATTGCAGTTATCCATTTTGCTGCATCGAATATGACAGCAAGCGCCCCTGCTGCTAGCAGGATGCCGGGGACGCCTAAAAAGAACTTTGAATACTGGGAATCATAAACGAGCATTCTAAGATACCGGCCCAGCACCGCGTACGAATACTCAACACTTCTACTATGCCGGATAATTACACGCCGCACTGATATCACAGGTACTCTTGATTGGATGACAGG